>NZ_CP007456.1:1800000-2100000 GCF_000800455.1 Bifidobacterium catenulatum PV20-2 | reverse complement strand
CGCTGTCAGACTGGATTTATCACCATGAACGGCCTGTGTGTGTGGCATATGTCGTTCTTCGAGCGCTATAACGCAGCAGTGGAACGCTACCAGACCACCCGTAACACGATGATTGCACAGGCGACGTGCGGCATGGCCCCGAAGGCCGACTTCATGTATGAGTTGCACAACAACATTCGTCTTGAGCTGAAGAAGTTCGGTTACGCCAACGCAGAGCTGTGCCTAGATGCTTTTGAGGACTTCCTGAAGGGTCCTGAATTCATCAAGAAGCCCGGTCAGGCGGAGAAGAGCTTTATGGCCGCGAACCGTAACAAGGAACAGCTTGTGGACTTTGCGACTCTTCAGTCTCGGATTGACGCTGATGCCGAATTGAATGGTCTGCGTATCAAGGACATCGATCGTCAGCTGATTGATGGAGATAAGTCCCGTAGCCTACCCGAACGACTGGAAGACCTTATCACCGACAACAACCAGCGCTATTTCAAGAAGGATGGCACTGGCTATGCTGTCATTCCACTGCAGGGATGGCTGTATCCGGCCGGCGCGATTCGTGGCAAGCACAAGCTTGTTGTTCTCGATTGGTACAACCGCAAAGGCCTCATCCGCACCAAGGATGTGAAGCGCTACCAGGAGATTAAGAAGCGTTACGCAAGAGATCTCAAGTACTACAAGGCAAATATCAAGCGTCTGCGCCAGGAATACGCCGCAGCCCGTAAGGAATTGACCTCAGTGAAGTACTGGAAGCATTATCTTAAGATGGACTGAGTTATAGGTAGCCACGCGAGGAGCCTCAGCGGATTGGGGCTCCTCCTTAGTCTTTGCGGCCTGTCTTTTCAATGAAGTTCTCTAGATTTCCAGTGACCGGATAGTGCCGATTTCTAGCTGTATATCATGATTGGAATAGTCGCTGATAGGATACAACTTGTGAAACAGTTGGTGAAAAACGTGAAAAACAGGTACGGTTATGCATGGACCGTGCTGCAAGGTCTGGTGAAGACTGATTTCAGGCTCCGATATCAGGGATCCTTTTTGGGAATCGCCTGGTCGGTGCTGAAACCGTTGATGATGTTTTGTGTGATGTATGTCGTGTTTGGCAAGTTTTTGCGTATGTCTGACGGTACATCCACTTATCCGGTGGTACTTCTGCTTGGCATCAGCTCTTGGCAGTTTGTTACTGAATCGACGAATGTCGGACTTCGTTCAGTAGTGGACCGTGGAGATCTACTTCGTAAGATTCATTTTCCGAACTATATTGTGGTTGTTTCTGCGACGGTCGGTGCGTTGATTAGTTATGCCATCAATTTGGTTGTGGTTTTTTTGTTTGCATTGGTTGCGCGGGTGCATTTCACCTGGCGAGTTGTACTGCTTTCTCTTAACATCATTGAGCTTTACGTCATCACATTGGCCGTGACCTTACTCATGTCTACCATGTACGTGTATTTCCGTGATATCGCTCATATTTGGGATGTGCTTCAGCAATTGGTATTCTACGGAATGCCTATCATTTACCCCCTTACGTATGTAACGGATCGAGGTGGTGTTCTTGCTGATTTGGCACGTCTTGAGTTGTTGAATCCGTTTGCTCAGGTGATTCAAGATATTCGACATAATTTCATAGCGCCTGAGACACAGCCGACTATTTGGAATCAGTTCGATAATTGGGTAATAAAGTTGTTCCCATTGGTTTTCACGGCCGTATTGTTGTGGCTTGGAATCCATTTGTTCCGTCGAAATAGTCGTAAATTCGCGGAGGTCATGTAATGTCCGAGACTGTAGTTGAAAAGATTGATTATTCCAAGACGCCTGTGGTGCTATCTGCTAGCCACGTGTCTAAGTGCTTTAAACTTCCTACGGAGCAGGCTACAGGACTCAAGCAGGCTTTTATAAACTGGACCAAGGGAATCAAAGGATACAGGAAGCAAGAAGTACTCAAGGACATCAGCTTTGAAGTCCATCAGGGAGAATTCTTTGGAATTGTAGGTCGTAATGGCGGCGGTAAGTCGACGTTACTGAAGCTTATTTCCCAGATTTATTATCCCGAGTCTGGATCCATCAGTGTGAATGGCAAGCTGGTGCCATTCATTGAATTGGGAGTCGGCTTCAATCCTGAGCTCACTGGGCGTGAAAACGTATATCTCAATGGTTCGTTGCTTGGCTTTACTCATGAAGAGATTGACGGTATGTACGACGATATCGTCAAATTTGCCGAGCTTGAAGAGTTTATGGACCAAAAGCTGAAGAACTATTCTTCAGGTATGCAGGTTCGCTTGGCTTTTTCTGTGGCGATTAAGGCGCAGGGCGATATTTTGGTGCTAGATGAGGTCCTTGCGGTTGGTGACGAGGCGTTTCAGCGTAAGTGTGATGATTTCTTCACTGAGATTCGGAAGGATCCTACTAAGACCGTTATTCTCGTTACGCATGATATGAATTCGGTGAAGAAATACTGTTCTCGTGCCATGATGATCGCAAATGGTGAAGTGGAGGCCCTGGGCGATCCTGAAACTGTTTCCCAGCAATACACTTTAGCTAATCTTGAAGCTGAGGAAGAAGCGGAACGCAGGCGTCAGGAAGAGCGTGGCGGCTATCCAAATGGACTTAATGAGCGTTGTCCTCTATTAAAGACGATAGCTGTGTCGCCGAAGCTTTGCACAGGTAGAGATGTCTTTAAGTTCGATGTGGAATATCAATATGATGAACCTGGAGATTTCTATCTTGCAATAGCGCTACATGATATCCGTCGCGGTGGAATTACCTATGATACTGGTGCAAAGGTGCTGAAGATGAAGAAACACGGGCACCAAGTCATTCATTTCGAAATGCCTCTTGAATTGTTCAATAATGGCGAGTTTAGGCTGATTACTTCATTGAGGATTCCAAGTCAGACAAATCCGGAAACAACGGATGCCGTTGGTGTCGCGCTAGATGACAATGCATGTAGCTTCGTCATTCGGGATGATCGGAACGGAGAATACGCTTTACTGAGCGATCGAGCACTGACTATCGAGCCGACAGACAGTACTCAGGTTGAAATTGAGTAGGATGCCGGCAAATAAAGTTGAGAGGGTTCGGTGATTAGGATGGCTTTGAAAGATGCTGATACATGGGAAACCGTGATGCGGGTTGTCTATCCGATCAAGGATACCGAGCAGACGCTTCCTCTGTATGCGATTGATTGGACGAGGCCTCACGTTGCCGAGACCACATTGGACTCTCGCATTGATATGCGACGTCTCGAGTTCGGATCAATGAACCAGTCGACATTGCAACGCATCATGCGACATGCTGGTTCTTCTGCGGGAGTGAGTTGTGATTCATTCACTGTGTTAAATCGGAACACAATAGCGTTGAAGAAACATGGGCACATGTCTGGCTGTACTTTTTTCAATGCATTTCCAGCCTCTTATTGGCGTCGCTGGACTTCTGTGAAGATGGTGCGTTTTGCCGCAGATATCCAAGGAAATGCGAAGATTAATGTGTTCCGTTCCACCGGACGAGGATTGATGTATCCGGTTGCCGAGAAGGTTGTACATTCACCGCAGACAGCTGAACGTGTCACTGTGGATATTCCTATGACGGGTCTAATGGATGGCGGTTATTTCTGGTTTGATGCCGAATCTCTGGACGGAGAAGTAATTATTAGCGAGGCTGCATGGTCTGTCCCACAAAATGCTCGTACTGCGTCCAAGCCGACTACCATGTCTATTGCCATTACTACGTTCAACCGTGCTTCCTATTGCATGAATCAGTTACGAGCAATAGCTGGGGCTAAAGAACTGAGGAAGCGTCTGGACACGGTGTATTGCACCGACCAAGGAAACGATTTAGTCAAGAATCAGCAGGGATATACTCAAATCGCCGAAGATTTAGGGGCTCAACTGACCTATATTCAGCAGGCAAATCTTGGGGGATCTGGTGGATTCTCTCGTGGCATGTATGAGACGCTTAAAGCAAAGAAGAGCGGCTTCGTTCTTCTGCTTGATGATGATGCTATAAGTGAGCCTGAGTCGATTCTACGTTCCATTCAATTTTCCGATTATACTGTCAGACCTCTGCTCGTGGGTGGTGGAATGTTCCACCTAGACAATCGAACCATGCTGTACACACAAGGTGAACGAATCAATGCGCGGCGAATGTGGATGCATCCCTCGAAGGGTCTGGGGTACAACCATGATTTTTCGGTAGAACCTCTTCGTGATTCTCCAGAACGTCACCAACGTATTGATGAAGATTTCAATGGCTGGTGGATGTGCCTGATTCCAACAGTAGTTTTGGAGAAGATAGGACTTTCTCTGCCGGTATTTATTAAGTTTGATGACATCGAATACGGATTGCGTGCGAAAAAAGCCGGTTTTCCAACGGTTTGTCTGCCGGGTGTGGCTGTGTGGCATCAAGCATGGCATGATAAGGATCCTGCACGTTCTTGGGAAGAATATTTCACTGAGCGCAACCGTTGGCTTGCCGCGCTAGTCACATATCCGGAAGCCAAGCCTAATATGCTCGTGGAAGCCCTCTACGGTGACGCGAGCTTAGGCTTACGTTTTGTGTATTCTGCTATGGCACTGCATCACATGGCATTAAGAGACATTCTGAGAGGTCCACAATACATTGTGGACTGTCTGCCTACTAAATTGGGTGAAGTCAGAGAGCTACGTGCTAAGTATCCGGATGCTCAGGCTAAGGACAGTTTCGAGGATTATCCGGAACCGTCAGGCGAGACCGATTCCCCGCGTAATCATCCGTCTACGATGAAGAGCCGCTATAAGGCTGCTGTCGGGCTAATTGCAAAAAGCTTTATTAAGAATGTTGATCCCAGTAAAGCTAAGAATCCAGATGCTGCGATTCCAGCGCAGGACGCTGCTTGGACATGGCTCGCATTTGATCGTGTTAATTCAGCGTTGGTCACCACGCCTGATGGTAATGGGGTAGCTTGGCTGAAGAGGGATAATCGCCTTTTCCGCCGGAACATGATTGAGGGATATCGACTAACCCGTAAGATCATGCGAAACTGGAAGCGACTGTCTGCTCAGTACCGAGCGTATAACATTTCTTCAGTGGAAACATGGCGGCATATTTTTGAAGGTAAGTAGAACAATACTGTTTAGCGTCAGTGGTTGGCGTTAAACAGAGATCAGTCAAGGGCCAGAGATTTTTCCCTGACCCTTTCGTTATTCGGAAATCTGAGTGAAATTCAGATTTTGAAGATAGTTTTTCCCTGAAGTCATGTCATATTGGACTAGGCTATAATCTTTCAGCAACTGACGAGCTTTTTGGGATAGATTTTTTTTCTTCACAATGGAACCATCGCTGTTAAGATACGTTGCGGATCCGCTGCCCCAACTATCATTTGTCGAGCCAAAACGTCCCATAGAAGGTACTTCTTCGTGGAGCTCGGTAAGCAACGCTAAGAAAGGAGACACCTTAGCGTTCATATGCTCTGCTGCGGAAGCTATGAAATAGTTGGATGATGAATAGTTGCTTTCTTCAGGAGATAGCTTCGTCTCAGAGCTTGAAGATGCGGCGTTCGACCATATGAAGTAGTCACTTTCATGAAGGGCCAGTTGGTTTCGCTTTTCCATTGCTGCAGTTTGATAGATTCCAGGAAGGTGGTCTCCGTAGAAAATAACAGTAGTAGGCTTTTGTAATTCGTTTAGCTGGTTGAGGAAGTTGATTGTGGCGGAATCAGTGTGGCTTACGCCTTTTGCATAAGTATCAATTTGTTGCCTTTCTACATCATTAATATCGGAAGAAATGTCAGCATCTTTAAACTCATTGTCTACATACCAGTCACTGTAAGGTAGATGGTTTTGCATTGTTACTAGCTGTATAAACTGTGACTGATCTGTTGATTGTTGAAGATAGTCCAGTACGTTCTGATATGATGCCGCATCGCTGACGTATATAGAATTATCAATGTGATCCTGATGACTGATCATGGGACTACTATCTAGCGTTCGGAAGAATTTGAACCCAAATTTCTTATAATTAGAGTCCCTGAGATAAAAGCTTTTGTAGTAAGGGTGATAAGCGACTGAACATGTTGAATGGCATGCCTCATTCCAGATTTGATTGAAAGAGTATGCACTTTTCATATTAGGGACTAGCTGCTGGTAAGGAGAAATGAGCTGGTCATTGAAAGAAGCCAAACTCATACCGGTCAATGACTGATACTCGATATTGGCGGTTCCACCTCCATAACCTGGTGACAGCATCAATCCCGAGGTGGTGGAGTCTTTTATGCTGCGAATGTTCGGCATAGGGTCAATGCTGAAAGAAACTCCGGGCACGCGCGTAGGGTCGGAGAATGACTCGGAGAGAATCATAATGACGGTGCTGTCGGTAAGGTTGTTTGTACGAGAGGAGTTGATGTTGTCCGCCTCTTTTGCATAGCGTCGGGCTATGGATTCCATGTTTTTTTGACTATAACCTTCAGGCTTCTCCATAGCTTTGATTCGTACAAGGCTTTCAAAAGTCGTGGCAGGGCCGTTGCTTGTCGCGTCCTCGTAGGTATTCCAAGGAACGGGCTTGTATCCTAAATTGGTTGCAAGTACATAGGACCAAGCTCCTGGAATATTGAGATTACATGTGTAAGAGGCTAAAAGGGCGATACTGAGCACCGCTGCGATTATGCGGGTAAGAGTTCCGGCTACGTTCTTCGCACTAGAAAAAGGTTGTTTCCAAGAGCAGTGAATGAAACGACGTCTACCGTCGAGAATAAAGAAAAGGACACAGATGCAAGAGAACCAAGCCAATACGGTGATTGTTCCGCTAACAAGAGTTTGTTGATCTTTCGGGATAAAAGAAAGAAGACTCCCACTGTTGCCATTTAATATAAAACTAAGGTCTGATGGAAGAATAGGCTCATTCCGCAGCCTCATTTTTATGCTGTTCGCCACGCCATAAGCGGTCATAGCGACACCGAAAATGACCGTTGCTATCCAGAAACGGTTTAATACGAGAATTAGAACAAGGTAAATGAGACCTATGCCAATGAAATTGAGCAGAAACTGATATTTTTGTTCAAGCCACATCTGACTGACGAATTTGGTGACTTGTCCCGCGACACTTTGTAAAATTCTTGTTGTTTGATCGATTTCGGTATCTTCGGCGTATTCCGGCTCACTGTAAACCCCCCATTGTAAGAAAATGACTTCAGCTGAAGTCAGCAGTGCAAACACAACGGTGTAGAACGCATAGGAGAACTTCATACGCTTCTTCCATAGGACATGCGTCTTTGAGAAGAATTTGATGATGAGCTGGATGGCTTTGGAATTAACAAAAGTGTACCAAGCCCTTTTTATTGTTCCGGTGGCAGAGTGAACGGTACGTCTGGCGTTTTGGACTGTGCCTGCGATTGTATGGCCCGCTGCGGAAAGTGTTTTTGCTGCGGTTTGTGCGGCCTTTTCGCAGGCTTTAACGGCTTGGTTTGGGATACGGTCTGTGGAATGATCTAGCTGAGTTTCAGGAAAGGGGACAATTTGATCGCTATTGTTCGCAACTTTGTTGACGATTGCGGCTGTTGCTGTTTCTGCTGGTCGGAGTAATGCGCTGACGTTGGGGATAAAGATGCTTGTGCTATTGGAGTCGGTGTGAATCGTCGACTTTTGCGTATAAAGCGTTGAACTATGATGCGCTTTGAAATTAGACGGGACTGGGGCGTGGGTTCCCTCATTGTTTGAGAGAGGACGATACGTTCCTCCTGCAAACGGCTGTTTAGCATGTTTTACGTATGAAGGGACACAATCATGGCTGTTAAGCTGGGAAAAAAGCATCATCGCATCCTTCAAGATGATAACCCCGTATAAATTGGAGACCCTATACAATTAAACCGAACACATTCTAGTGTTTAGCTGTGGACGAACGAGTGTCTTGTAAGTGACTGGAAAGTAGCTGAAGGGTGAACAGCGCTGTGTCGAAATGAAGGCAATCTACTGAGTTGATTCTTATCTGCGTATGCGTATTCAAAACGGGTTGCTTACGGAATCTTATCCTCTTACCAATAAAATGATGACGTCGTAATGAGTCATGTTTGTGGGTACCATAGATGAAGCTGCATTTTGTAAGTAATTTCAACTGATGGAAGGAATGAGCCATTATGACTGAAGCGGTGGAATATCCCGATCTGGTGGTCGTGGGCGCGGGCCTGTTCGGCCTGACCGTGGCCCAGCAGGCCGTCGAGCGTTTGGGCGTCAGGGTGGAGATCATCGACGTGCGCGACCACATCGGCGGCAACGCGTACAGCTACATGGACGAGGAGACCGGCGCGGAGATCCACAAGTACGGCGCCCACCTGTTCCACACGTCCAACAGGCGCGTGTGGGACTACGTGAACAGGTTCACCTCGTTCACGAACTACGTGCACCGCGTGTACGCCACGCACGACGGCGAGGTCTACCCCCTGCCGATCAACCTGGGCACCATCAACCAGTTCTTCCACGCCCACTACACGCCCGCCGAGGCCAGGGCGCTCGTGGCCGAGCAGGCCGGCGAGCTGGCCGGCAAGGACCCGCAGAACCTCAACGACAAGGGCATCTCGCTGATCGGGCGTCCCCTGTACGAGGCGTTCATCAAGAACTACACGGGCAAGCAGTGGCAGACCGATCCGAAGGACCTGCCCGCGGGCATCATCAACCGCCTGCCGGTGCGCTTCAACTACGACAACCGCTACTTCAGGGACACGTGGGAGGGCCTGCCGACCGACGGCTACACCGCGTGGATGGAGCGCATGATCGACGATCCGCGCATCCACGTGACCCTGGAGGCCGACTTCTTCGACGGGTCGCAGCCGTTCAACAAGGCGGCTTTGGCCGCGGCGGGCGTGCCGGTGGTGTACACGGGTCCGGTGGACCGCTACTTCGGCTATTCGCTGGGCGAGCTCAAGTGGCGCACGGTCGACTTCAGGGAGGTGCGCTACGACGAGGGCGACCATTTCGGATGCCCGGTGATGAACTTCTCCGACGCGGACGTGCCGTACACGCGCGCGATCGAGTTCAAGAACTTCAACCCGGAACGCAGGGACTCGCAGAACCCGGACAAAACGGTGGTGTGGGAGGAGTACAGCCGTTTCGCGGAGCGTGGCGACGAACCGTACTATCCGATCAACACGGAGGCCGACAGGGCGCTGTACGCGAGGTACGAGGAGCTCGCGAAGGCCGAGCCGCTCACGGTGTTCGGCGGCCGTCTGGGCACGTACAAGTACTACGACATGCACAATGTGATCGACACCGCGCTGACCGCGTACGAGGAACAGGTCGAACCACTCCTCAAGAAGTAAGCCATACCCCGCCTCTCGCATGTGAAGGATCCCCGCGATGCCACCCCGCGTCACGGGGATTTCTTTTCACGCCGGCGTGCTGATTGATGGGGGCGAGTCCTGCCAGATGGTTGCCGTTGCCGTCGCAGGTCTGCACGTAGGTGCCGCTCGCGGGAGCATACTTGGCACCCTCGCGGTTGTAGCCGTTCACCGGGAAGACAAATTTGCGAAGCGTGTCGGAAGGGGACGTTTATAACAGGCAGCTATGACAGTGTAACGCAGGTTGACTACTTGCCTCTCAATGGAATGAAGCCTTCTACAGCAATCCCGCCATGTATATCGGCAGCTTGACCACGTCATTTTCCACGACCAGCGGTTTTGGATGCAGCACGTATCTGGTGCCGACCTTCTTATCGAATTTTGCCTTGAATTTGTCTAACGAGCCCGTACGGTAGCGTTTCGATGACTTGACTTCGATGGGGCTGATCCTGTACTTCATTGCCGCGTTCTCGTACGGTTCGACGATGAGGAAGTCGATCTCTATGCGGTTCGACGGGTCGTCGCGATCATTGCGCAGGTCGACGAAGCAGCCCAGCACGTCATCGGGGGTTGCAACCAGTTAACTTAATTGCTTGCTTTCGATTGTTTTCGTATGATATACTTGAGTCATGCGTGTCAGGGAATGGGCGAAACGAGAGGGCTTCAACGAGCAGACGGTATGGCAGTGGTGCCGAGAGAACCGCATGCCCGTCCCATTTGAGCGCATGAGCACGGGCACGATAATCATCCACGACCCGAAATACGAGAACCAGTTCGCCACCCCCACAGCGAACGGCAGGACGGTGTGTTACGCGCGTGTCAGTTCGTCTGACCAAAAGGACGATTTGCAACGTCAGGCCGACCGGTTGAAGGCGTTCGCTCTTAGCATGGGCGTCGAGAAGCCCGAGGTGGTCACGGAGACGGGTTCCGGCATGGACGACAGGCGGCGCAAGCTCAACCGGCTATTGTCCGACCCGACCGTGGGCACGCTGATCGTGGAGCACAGGGACAGGCTCGCCCGCATGAACGCGGGGCTGGTGGAGAGCGCGTTGAAGGCGCAGGGACGCCGAATCATCGTGGTGGACGACACGGAGCTGGACGACGATCTGGTGCGCGACATGACCGAGGTGCTGACCTCGTTCTGCGCCCGGCTGTACGGGCGTTGCGCGGCCAAGCGCAAGACGGACGCGGCGTTGAAGGCGGCGCGCGATGCTTGAGGCAGTCAGGGTGGCGCTTGACCCGACGCCACGGCAGGAACGACTCTTGGAGTCCCATGCTGGTGCGGCGCGGTTCGCCTACAACGCGGGACTCGCTCATGTCAAGGACATGCTCGAACGCGGCGATAAACCCGAATGGTCGTACTACGGGCTGCGCAGGTGGTGGAACCAAGCCAAGAACACACTCGCCGTGGACGAGACCACGGGAGAAACATGGTGGCCGGAGAACAGCAAGGAGGCATACAACAGCGGCCTCGAATCATTGGCCGACGCCCTGAAGAACTTCTCCAAGTCCCGCAAGGGGCGGCGGAAAGGCCGCAGGATGGGCTTCCCACGCTTCAAATCCAAGGACAAGGCGGTTCCCGGATTCGCGTACACGACGGGCTCGTTTGGTCTCATTGACCGTGACCCTCATGCGCTGCGGCTCCCGAGGATAGGCCGCGTGCACTGCATGGAGAACGTGTCCAGGCGAGTGGACGGCGCGAAGGTGCTGCGCATGAGCGTATCCAAGCGTGGTGGACGCTGGCAGGCCAGCCTGACCGTCGAACGCGCCGACCTGCCGATTCCATCGCCGCCGAAAGGCGGGAGCGTCGGCATCGACTTGGGCGTGAAGGAGCTCGCCGCATTGTCGGACGGCACCGTGATACACAACCCGCACGCACTCAAATCGAACCTCAGACGGTTGAAGAAAGCCCAACGGAATCTGAGCCGCAAACGGAAAGGCTCCAACCGCCGCCGCAAGGCGAGAGCGCAGGTCGCCCGACTATACGCACGGGTGGCGAACCTGCGTTCGGACGCGCTCAACAAGACCACCACCATGCTCGCCCATACCTACGCGGACATCAGCATCGAGGACTTGAACGTGGCGGGCATGGTGGGAAACCACGGGCTCGCCCGATCGATTCAGGACGCCGCGTTCGCGGAGTTCCGACGCCTACTGACCTACAAGACCGCACGCACCGGCGCGAGGCTCCACGTCATCGACCGCTGGTATCCAAGCTCGAAGACCTGCTCGAACTGCGGGACGGTGAAAGCCAAGCTGCCCCTGTCCGAGCGCGTCTACCATTGCGGCAAGTGCGGGCTTGACATGGACCGCGACCTGAACGCGGCCATCAACATCCAAGTCGCCGGGAGTGCCCCGGAGACGTTAAACGCGCGTGGAGGAAGCGTAAGACAGGCCCACCCAAAAGGCGGGACAATGCGGCATCCGGCGAAGCGCGAACCAAGCGGCGGCGAGAGTCGCGTGAGTCTTGGAGCTGGCCTTGGCAACGAGGCCATGCAGATGACTTCGCTTTAGCGACAAGCTAAAACAAAATCATTTGCAACGGCTTTCGAGAAGTCGACGAGCATATACGACGCATAGTTCCGTCGTCCGAATTCCTCCGCGATGGTGCTTTTCCCGACACGTCGTGCGCCCTCGATGAGCAGGGCTGTGCTTCCTTGGGAAGAATCCTTCCAGGAAGCCAGTTTTCGTACGCTTTTCGTTCGAAAGCCTCCATGTCTCACCGCCGTAAATACACCAAATCAAGGGTAGTGGAATGGTGGTTTGCTGATCGGCTTGAATTAGATTTCTGACAGATGGTCGCTATCTCGCTTATGTATGGCAGATTTTGGGGTTTGCACGGAGGCGTTCGATTATCTCACTTGCGCGCGTATGTGGTCTTGCTCTATGGTTTGTCTACAACGGACTTTGTGTATACAATGTATACAAACTTATTTTGCGTTAAGGAGGCATCGAAATGAGCGCTGCGACACTGGTGAGATGGGGAAACGGCCAAGGCGTTCGGCTGAATCGCGACGTTGTGGAGGATGCCGGAATCAAAGTGGGCGACCAGCTTGACGTGCAGGTACGGGAGGGGCGTATTGTTCTAACCCCTAAGCGTGTGAGGGTCATTTCGGTTCCGGATTTTGAGGCGATGTTTGCGGGCTACGAGGGGCCTCGGACGCAGGAGGACGGATTTGCTGGCCAAGTCGGAAAGGAACTTCTATGAAGGACTATCGCTATGGTGACGTGGTGTGGGTGAATTTGGATCCGTCGGCTGGCCATGAACAGGGGAAACGCCGGCCTGTGGTGGTTGTTAGTAACGATGCTTACAACCGTTTCAATAATCTCACCATGGTCGTGCCGATAACCAGCAGTAGGGAATATCCTTTGCATGTCAATGTTGGTGTGATTCCGACTGAAGATGGTTCGGAAATTCATGGGTGGGCGGAAATCGAACAGCTTAAATCGCTTGACCTCGAGGCGCGATACGGCAGCGTCGTTGGAGAACTGGATGGAGAGACTCTGGATAAAATCACGGACTTGGTCCTTGTTTGTCTTATGCAGCCCACCATGCGCATTGAAAACCTTGTGTAGGTGTGAGTGAGTTTGTGGTGTGGCTCCGTTTGGGGCACCGAAACCCGCCACGGTACCCAAGGTTGGTAAGCGTCAAGAAATGACTATGAGAGCCGGACGGACTTGGGCCTTATGACCCTAGTCGTGAGTCTAGGTTCAGCGGTGGGGGATGAAAATAGCCGCAAATCTGCCATATATAAGCCAGTTTGTGGAATCGCTTCATGGCTATGCAACCCTGCCGGTACTCTGAAATTGTGAGTAGTGAGATTTTCAAGCCGCGCAACATCATCGTGACCGGCGGATGTGGGTTTATCGGAGCCAATTTTGTGCGCTATGTGGCACGTAACCATCCTGACGTGCACATAACCGTGCTCGACAAACTGACCTATGCCGGAAATCCGCAGAATATCGCAGGTCTTCCGCAATCGCAAGTCGAACTCGTGCAAGGCGATATTTGCGATACGGCATTACTGGAACGTATCGTGCCTGGTCATGACGCGATCGTGCATTTCGCGGCCGAATCGCACAACGACAATTCCATCGCCAATCCTGAACCCTTTATCACGACAAACGTGGAAGGCACGTTCCGTCTGCTTGAAGCGGCACGCAAGCATGACGTGCGATTTCACCACATCAGCACCGACGAAGTGTACGGCGACCTTGCGCTCGACGATCCATGCAAATTCACCGAAAGCACGCCGTACAAGCCATCAAGCCCATACAGTGCGTCGAAAGCGGCGTCCGACCAGCTGGTGCGCGCGTGGGTTCGCACGTACGGGCTTCGCGCCACGATCTCTAACTGTTCCAACAATTACGGGCCGTACCAGCATGTGGAAAAATTCATTCCACGCCAGATCACATCCATCATGGAGGGCGTGCGGCCGAAACTATATGGCACAGGCGAGAACGTGCGCGACTGGATCCATACGGAAGACCACTCTTCTGCGGTGTGGGAGATTCTTACACGCGGGCGGATCGGCGAAACATACCTGATCGGCGCGGATGGCGAAATGAGCAATATTGCCGTGATGCGTATGATCCTGCGGCTTATGGGATGTGCCGAAGATGCGTTCGACTGGGTGCGTGACCGTCCCGGGCATGATCGGCGTTACGCGATTGACTCCAGCAAGCTGCGTACCGAACTCGGATGGAAGCCTGCACACACCGATTTCGAAGCCGGTTTGCAGGCGACCATCGCTTGGTATGCTGCCAACCGCGCCTGGTGGGAGCCCGCCAAAGCCGCCACCGAAGCCCGCTACCGTGCCCAAGGCCAGTAAGTGGGGGTTTGGCTTGCATGGCGTGACTTGGTGTGTGGGCGAAATCTTCTTCTGTTGTACCAAATTTTAGGGTGTTTGTTTGATTTGCAATAGGTATTCTGCTTGAAAAGCCAATGATTATGCGGGCTTTACACCAAATCAATGGTTACGAAAGGCACCTTTATACACCAAATCAAGGGTAACTGAAGTGCCATTCATACACCAAATCAAGGTTTAGAGTGTAAGAATTAATGCTGACAGGTGTATTTAGGGTGGTGTGCCTCAAGTTGTTCTCCGCGTAGTTCGCTTGAAGTCGGCCTGAAATTGCTGATCGAATTTGATGATAACCATGGCGCTTTATCCGTTCGGCCGTTTAGCCGTGATTGTTGTGCAGCCAAGCGATGGCGTCTTGCGCGTTGCTGAAAGTGGCCGCGTCGCCTGGGGGATGCCGCGTTCCTTGGCTTCGGTTTCGAGCATGGCGCACTTGGTCTGCTCGTTCGGCTCCGCAGTGCGTACCGAAGTGTCAAAAGGAAGTCGCTGCTGGTTCACAAGCTGGATGCTGGCCATGGTTACGTAAGTGTTGAAATTCATGCCCATGGCGTCCAGCGTCTGGTTGACGCGGGCTTTCAGGTCGTCGTTCATGCGAATGGTGATGTTGCCCATCTGAATCGTCCTCCTTAACTTGACGTGCAATTAATGTGTATTATACGCCTAATGCACATATATTACAGCAAATGGTAAGGGCTATTTCTTGACAAAATGGCAACTTGTCAGTTTTGTCAGAAACTTGTATGCTGAAATGAAGTGAAAATTTGTGTGGGAGGAATCATGAGTGCTGTATTGGATCGGCCTGGCTCCAAGAAAACCGTGATCGCGGCGGGGAGCCGTGTGCTGGTTGGTGCGGATGGCGCGGTTGTGGAATTGACGCCTGAGTCTTATGAGGCTGCGCTTAATGCGGCAATGGGGGTGATGGGCGAGCATCGGATGATCACCACGGGGGATGCTGCCCGACTGTTGGATTGCTCGGCTCGCACGGTTGCGCGCATTTTGGATTCGGGGCGTCTGCCATTCGTGCGTAATGGCGCCGCAGGGCGTCGCATGGTCGACGTTGTTGACGTGATGGATTACCGCAGTGAGGAGATGGAACGGATGCGTGAGTCCCTCGCGTCAATGCGTCGTGCAGCGCGAGACTTCAATCTGAACGACGACGAAATGACTGACTACGTGTCGCAGTTCGATGCCTAAGCCTTAGTGGGGCAACATGACTAAACCAGTCGCTCTTTTGGATGCCAACGTATTCCCGCCCGTGTGGTTGCTTGATGTTCTGCTGACCATGGACGAGCATCAGGTTTTTGATGCGGTATGGTCGCAACGGATTTTGGAAGAAGTCCGCCGTGCGATGATCGATCGGTTACGGCGCAATCAAAAAGAAATCGAGAATTTCATGGACTGTTTCATCTCAATGAATCCAACGCATTGCGTATATGGGTGGGAGTCAAGTGAAATGATGTTGAAACTGCCTGATGCGGATGATCGGCATGTGCTTGCGGCTGCGCTGGTTGCGGATGCGGACTATATCGTTACGTATAATCTGAAAGATTTTCCACAGGCGGAACTCCAGAAGTATTCAATCGCAGCTGTGCACCCTGATGTTTTCCTTTGTGAGATGTTTGATGTGAATCGGAACTCAATGCTTCGTGTCATGAATGAGGTTGTAGAGAGCAAAGATAATCCACCTCGCACGATGGCTGAGGAGATCGCGCATCTGAGGAGTTTGCGGTTATGCGAGTTTTCCGAACGGCTGCGGGATTGCTACGGGTTGCGTGCATGAAGTGGACATTCGCTGTCGGGCATGAACACTACGGCTGACTGATCTTGCCGGGAAGGGGTGGACCGGGGGCAAAGTTGTTTGAAAACATGACTTTGACCCCGTTAAACGTAGGGTTTGGCGCTGACGGCGGCGCTAACCGTCGGGGCGGTTTACTTGACTTACTTGGCGGACTCGAGTTTGAGTTCTTGGCTGGCGATCACCGACTTGGCGGCCGCGTCAAGTTCGTTGGTGATGTTGCGCAGGTTGTCGGCGTATTTGCGAATATCGTCCGTCGCCTTGGTGAAGTCGCTGGCATTGCCGCTTGTGGGGCATGTCGGCGCGTTTTCTACGGATTCGGCCAGCGCGATCGCATCCTTCAGGGTTTCGAGGGTGGTGCCGTCGGCCACGTCATCCACGGTGAGTTTCGCCGCCTCTTTGGCTTCTTTCTGTGCCTCCTTGAAGCTCTGCTGATGCGTGGAGAGTGCCTTTGCATTCAAGGTGCAGGTGTCGCTGGCGGCTTGTGTCATTTCGCGCTTGTTGGCGACTGCGATGATGGCGATGGCTGCGAGCGCGATGGTGACCACTGCGATCACTGCGACGATGGCGATGGTTTTGTGCTGTCTCGCATTGTTTTTCTGCGTGGTTGGCTGCATTGCTGGTTCCTTTCTTCTTGTGCGGTTCTTATTTCGGACAAAACGTTGCGAGTATACAAAAAACACTTCCGAAAAACGATTTACCGGTGGAAATAGTGCGGATTATTTTGCTGTGAAAGGAATTTGTTTGTGATTGCGATGCTGGGCGCGTCAGGTTTGCGTGGCATTTATGCTGGAGGGATAAACGTTTTAAGGGGGTTTGGATGGCGTATCGTGCGACGCTGAAGGATGTGGCTGCTGCCGCGGGGGTGTCTGTGACGACGGTTTCGCTGGTGTTGAATAATCGTCCTGCTCGCGTGTCTGAGGGGAAGCGCAAGGTCATTGCCGATGCGGCGAAGAAACTGAATTATGTGCCGAATCAGAGCGCGAGAAGCTTGGTGACCAAGCAATCCCAGTTGGTGGCGCTCATTGTGCCTGATATTGAGAACTTGTTTTTTGCGGCACTTGCCAAGTGTGTGGAGGATGAATGCGCCGCGCAGGGGTATTCGCTGATTGTGGCCAATTCCGATGATTCGCGTGTTACTGAGCATGAGTTGTTGCAGCGTCTTCCGGCCCGTGGGGTGGATGGTGTGATGCTGATTCCGGCGCGTGAGTCCTGCGTTGGCGATGCTGCTGGGCGGTTGCGTGAGGATGTGGCGCTTGTGTCGTGCCCGGTGGTGTTGATCGACCGTTTGGCGCAGTGCGGTTGGTGTGATGCGGTTGGTTTTGATAATTATCTTGGCGGCCATTTGGCTGCCCAGTATCTGTTGGAGGGTGGTCATACTCGTATTGGCATTGTCGCCGGCGACATTGCGGAGTCGAGTGCCGCGGAGCGTCGTCGTGGTTTTGTGGATGCTATCGAGCGGTCGGGAAAGCATTTTGATCCTGCGCTGTGTGTTGAGGGGGATTACCGTTTCGGTAGTGGCTATCGGGCTGCTGATCAGATTATTGATGGCGGTGCGACTGCCGTGTTCTGCTGCAATGATGTGATGGCGCTTGGTTTTCGTCAGCGTATGGCGGAGCGCGGGTTACGCGTTACTGAGGATATGCAGGTGATCGGTTACGACAATATTCTCAAGCGATTCGGGCTTGGTTGGCGTATGACCACCGTTGAACAGAGTGTGACTGATCTGGCCGCCGCCTGTTGGGATATGTTGCGTGGGCGGATTGATGTTTCGGTTCATACTAAGTCCGGTATGGATTCGGTGGCTGCTCGTCCGTGGCTTTCCGATCCGCAGGTTGAGGTGCTTACGCCGAAATTGGTGCAGGCGGCCTGCTCGTAAACCGCCATTTTTAGGTGCTGCAGACCGGTGAAAAACGGGTGGCGTAGATCAATCTCGATATGCAGTGACATCAGTATTTCCAATATTCTGTAAATGTTGGAAATAAAAGCAACACGCCGTGCGTGGGGTATTGAATTTGCGTTATTGATAAAACGCTTTATCATAAATCTTGTCAACGCACAACACAACCGAAGAATGTGTTCGATGTATAACTGACGGCGCACCCGTATGGTGGCGGACCGTCGTCAGGCTCGTCAAAGAGGAAAGGCACACACATGAAAAAGATGATTCTCGATCTTGATACCGGCGTTGATGACGCACTTGCCATTTCGTATGCCCTGGGAAGCCCGGAAGTCAAGCTGATCGGCATCACCGGTACCTATGGCAACGTGCTTGTCGAGCAAGGTGTGCGCAACGCGCTGGCTGTGACCGACCTGCTCGGCCATCCGGAAGTCAAGGTGTATCAAGGCCTGCCGCACTCCAGCACCACCAACCACTTCGAAGTGCTGCCGATCTCCGCATTCATCCACGGCGACAACGGAATCGGCGACGTGGACATCCCCGATTCCAACCGCTCCGTCGAAACCGAATCCGCGGTCGACTTCATCATCGACGCAGTGAAGACCTACGGCAAGGATCTCGTCTACGTGCCGACCGGTCCGATGACCAACATTGAAGCCGCACTGAAGAAAGCACCGGAAATCAAAGACGAAATCGGCCAGATTGTGCTCATGGGCGGCGCGCTGACCGTACCCGGCAACTGCAACGCCTGCATGGAAGCCAACATTTCGCAGGATCCGGAAGCCGCCGACTACCTGTTCCGTTCCGGCGCACCGACCACCATGATCGGCCTCGACGTAACCCTGCAGACCCTGCTCACCTACAAGGAAACCCAGCAGTGGCGTGACCTCGGCACCAAGGCCGGCAGGTTCCTGGCCGACATGACCGACTTCTACATCAAGGCCTACGAAACCACGTCCCCGCACTTGGGTGGCTGCGGACTGCATGATCCGCTCGCCGTCGGCGTGGCAGTGGACCCGACCCTCGTCACCACCCTCGACATCAATATGAAGGTCGACGTGGAAGGCCCGACCCGCGGACGTACCATCGGCGACGAAACCCGCCTGAACGATCCGGTCAAGACCATGAAGGTGGCCGTCGGCGTTGACGTGCCGCGCTTCCTGAACGAATTCATGACCCGCATCTCCGGCCTCGCAGCCGAAGCCGAATAAGCGTAACCGGCCAAACAATCGCACATAATATCCTCAATATAAACAATGGAGATTCGTAAAATTGCGATTACTGAAAAACAATATTTCACAAATCTCCTTTTCATTTAAGGAAGACAAAGATGAGCGCGACTGAAGTTCTCTCTGCATTGGACCGCATCCACGGCACGGTGTCCGTAATCGGCTCGATGAATGCGGATTACACCGTCACCGCACAGCGTCTGCCAGGGCCGGGGGAGACCATCACCGGCGGTCCGCTGCAGCTGCTGCCAGGCGGCAAATCCGGCAACCAGGCGGCCGCCGCAGCGCGCATCGGCGCAACCGTGCAAATGTTCGGCGCGGTAGGCTCCGATTCCAACGCCGACTTCCTGCTGGGCGCCCTAGGTGAAGCTGGTGTGAATACCACGCATGTTCGCCGCGTGCTTGGGCCATCCGGCACAACCGTGATCACCGTGGATGCAACCGGCGAAAACACCATCGTCTACTCTCCGGGATCGAACGCGCAGGTCACCGTGGATTATGTGGAATCCGTGCGTGAGGCGCTGGTGCGGTCTTCCGTACTTGGCCTGTGCTTGGAAAGCCCGATCGAAACGGTGACGGCCACCGCACGCATGTGCCACGAAGCGGGCGTGAAGGTGCTACTCAACGATTCGCCGTTCACTCCGTCGCTGCCGGCAGAACTGGTTGAAGCATCCGACGTTCTGTTGGTCAACGAGCACGAAATGGTGCAGTTGCTTGGCATTGACGAGCCGGAAAACGATGATTGGGACGGTTTCGACTGGGGTCATGCGCTGGAAGTGATGCGCGGATTCGGTTTCGAACAGGCGATTGTGACGCTCGGTGGCGATGGTTCGGTGGTATTGGATTCCACTTCGGCAACGCCGATTCAGCGGATAGCCCCCGTGCGGGTCAATGCGGTGGATACCACCGGTTGCGGCGACTCGTTCATGGGCACTGTGCTTGCCGGTCTTGCCTCAGGTATGGCACTTTCCGAAGCTGCCGAACTCGCCTCGTACGTGTCCGCATATGCCGCCACCGGTTACGGTGCGCAGGCCTCCTACGGCAATGCCGCGCAAATCCGCGAGGCGTATATCGGACGATAGCTAGATTTCTCTCTTTTCTCTCTTGATACACGGGTGCCGCATCCCACAAAACAAAGGACGCGGCACCCGTTTTTGTCTTGTATTGCCTTTGATAATCGTATTGCCACCGAAATCTCATTTCGTTACAGATCATCATTGTAGAGGGTTCTATTTCGTTACTGATCACCCATTAAAACCGTTCTATAATGTTACAAAACGAGATTAAAAACCGTCTTATTGCGTTACAAGGAGGTTTTGTGTTCAAGCGAAAAGCCATGGAAAAACTGGTGTTTTGGAAGGAACATAAAAACAAGCAGGCCATGTTGGTCGATGGTGCTCGCCAAGTGGGAAAGACCAGTCTTGTTGAAGAATTTGGTAGAACCAACTACGAGCATATGGTGGAAATCAACTTCATCGACATGCCTGATGCGAGGAGAGCGGCGGACAATGCACAGAACGCAGACGATCTGTTTCTTGCCATTTCCGCATATGCGCAAGATGAAATAATTCCCGGGAAAACCCTTATTTTTTTAGATGAAATTCAGACATGCCGTGACGTGGTCACCATGATTAAATTTCTTGTTTCCCGGTATGGCGATTACGATTTTGTGCTATCAGGCTCGCTGCTTGGCGTTGAAGCAAAATCTGTGGAATCAGTTCCGGTGGGATTTTTGGATTCGATCACCATGTATCCCATGGATTTCGAGGAATATTGTTGGGCGAATAAAGTTCCGGGAAATGTGTGGAATGAAGTTCGTCTGGCCCACAAGGAGAAAAGGTCTGTCAATGAGGCGGTCCATCGAAGAATGACGGATCTTTTCCACGACTATCTTTTGGTGGGAGGTATGCCGGATGCGGTTTCCGTTTTTTTGGAGCAGCACAATATTCAATCATTGCGTGCGCGTCAGCAGGCAATCGTCAATCGGTATCGTGAGGATATTTCGCAGTATGCAGAGAGTCTCACGCAAGCGCGGAATATCCGCCGTATTTTCGATTTGATTCCCAGCGAATTAAATCAGCAGAACAAACGATTCCGTGTGACCAGCCTTGATAAGCATGCCAGAATGGAACGTAATGAAAACAACTTCCTATGGCTGGCTGATGCGGGCGTCGCATTGCCCTCATACAACGTTGAGGAGCCGCGGTATCCGTTGATGTTGTCGATGCAATCTAGATTGTTCAAGCTGTTCATGAATGATGTTGGACTATTGACGTGCATGTGTGGCATGAACGTTGTGCGCGATTTATTGAACGATCGTACTGACATTAATTTCGGTGCATTGTACGAAAATGTGGTGGCTCAGGAACTTCGTGCTCATGGATTCCCGCTGTACTATTTCAAAAATAATACGATTGGTGAGCTTGATTTCGTTGTTGAAAGTGCAGCCGGCAGGGTGGTTCCTGTCGAAGTAAAATCTGGTAAGGGCTATAGACGCCATCGTGCCATCGACAAGGCACTTGCCACACCTAATTATGGTATGGAACGAGGAATTGTTTTTGCGGAGTCCAATGTTGAATGCATGGAAAACATTGATTATCTTCCTATATACATGGTTTCTCAATTAATGTTTGATGATTCTTGGGCTAAAGAGGAGACACATTGAACGGTAGTTGCGGTAGATAAAACTTAGATGATATTTGCCGTCAAATAATGAGTAAAGCATGTACAAAAAACTCGCCGACCGAGTGGTGGCGAGTTTTTATTTTGAAAAGATTACGAATCAGGCGTAGATGTTGCGCGGACGCATGTCTTCGGGCAAGCCGTTGAGCAGCGTGGAAACGGAACCGGATTCGAACACGGAGCGAATGCCGGCGGCCAGCAATGGGGCCACAGACAGCACGGTCATATTCGGAAGGCGCTTCTCTTCCGGAACCGGCACGGTGTCGGTAAGTACGATTTCTTTGGCACCGCAATTCCTCAGGCGTTCCACGGCGGGGCCGGACAGCAGACCATGCGTGGCAACCAGCGTCACGGACTTCGCGCCGGAGTTGTTCAGTGTGCGCACAGCCTCGCAGATGGTGCCTGCGGTGTCGATCATGTCGTCAACCACCACGCAGTCGCGGCCTTCGACCTCGCCGATAATGCCATGTGCCTCGGCATGGTTCGGGCGAGTGGTGTCACGAGTCTTGTGAATGAAGGCGAGCGGCAGATTGCCCAGCTTCGCGGCCCACTGCTCGGAAACCTTGATACGGCCGGCATCCGGAGACACGATGGTGGTGTTCTCAAGCGGCATGTTGTTGCGCACATAGTCAAGCAGCACCGGAGTAGCGGTGAGATGATCGACTGGACCATCGAAGAAGCCCTGCTCCTGAGCGGCATGCAGGTCAACCGTCATAATACGGTCGGCACCGGCTGCGCGGAACAGGTCGAAAATCAGGCGGGCGGTGATGGGCTCGCGGCCCTGATGCTTCTTATCCTGACGGGAATAGCCGAGGAATGGCGCGACCACGGTGATGGAACGGGCGGAAGCGCGCTTCATGGCGTCAACCATGATGAGCTGCTCCATGATCCACTTGTTGATCGGCTCGGTATGCGCCTGCATCACGAATGCGTCGGCACCACGCACCGGCTCGGTGTAACGCACATACATCTCGCCGTTGGCGAAATCGTAAGCCGTGGTCTCAAGCACGTCGATTCCCAGGTATTTCGCGGTTTCATGGGCCTGCTCAGGGTATGCACGACCCGTCACCAAAGCCAATTTCTTATCCGGAGTGCCTTCGAGAATCGCCGACATGCTTCGCCTTCCACAAATCTAGAGTCGCGTAAATACGGTACCAACCGTACAAAAATAGCCGTATTCAATATAACAATGCGGGTGCCCATGACGCGCCTGTTTTGCGGAACGTGCGCAATTGCCGCTCGTCCAGCAGAAGGGCTATGCTGAGCGGGTTGTCTGAACCGTATCTTTATACCTTTATATATGGATGCGCGAAGGCAGTACGCATACACACTCCTGCCATGGAAGGTCCATGGCCGATAGTCCGAAGGAGGTGGGTGATGTCTGCGCATAAGTACGAACTGATGTTCATTGCCGATCCTGAGCTGGATGAGCGCGGTCTGAAGAAGCTGACCGAGCAGTATCTGGAAACTGTCACCAAGGAAGGCGGTGCTGTCGAGAACATCGACATCTGGGGCCGTCGCAAGCTTGCCTACGAGATCGCTGGCAAGACCGAAGGTAACTACGTTGTGGTCAACTACTCCGCTGAGCCGGCCACCAGCGACGAACTCGATCGTCTGCTGAACCTGAACGAATCCGTCATCCGCACGAAGATTCTTCGCAAGTAAGTAATTCTAAGCTTTTCAAGCTGCAAAACAATAAGCTGCAAAGTAAGTAGGTAACGATGGCAGGCGAAACGATTATCACTGTGGTGGGTAACCTCACGGCTGATCCCGAAATCCGTACGGTTGGCAACGGCTCGTCCGTGGCCAGCTTCACGATTGCCTCCACTCCGCGCACCTGGAACCGTAATACGGGCCAGTTTGAAGATGGTCAGGCTTTGTTCATGCGCTGCTCCGCGTGGCGCGACATGGCCGAACATTGCGCGCAGAGCCTGAGCAAGGGCATGCGTGTGATCGCGCAGGGTCGTTTGCAGCAGCGTTCCTATCAGGCGAACGATGGTTCCCAGCGCACGGTTGTCGAGCTTCAGGTCGATGAGATTGGCCCGTCCCTGCGCTATGCGACCGCCCAGGTCACACGAACCTCCAGTGCCAACGGTGGTAATTTTGCCGGCAATCGTGGCGGCAATGCTTTCGCTGGTGGCAACGGCGGGTTCAACAACGGTGGCTTCGCCGGCAATGCCGGTGGATATCAGGGCGGTGCCGGGTATTCCGGTGGCGCTGGCTATCAGGGTGGGGCTGCCGCTCCAGCCAATGCCGCGCCCGCCGTGCAGCCTGCTCCGGCATCGGATCCGTGGGGCAATTCGGATAATTCCGGTTCCTCATCGTTCGGTTCCTTTGGCTCCTCCGAATTTGGTGGAAGCAGCGACGAACCGGAATTCTGATCCGACCCGGATCGCAGCTTAAAAGAAAAGCAATTTCCAGATTTTAAGGAGAACATCAAGATGTCACGCAAGAGGCCGCAGCCGCCGGTCAAGCCGTTTAAGAAGAAGCCGAATCCACTGAAGGCCGCTAAGGTCACCGAGATCGATTACAAGGACGTTGCCCTGCTGCGCAAGTTCATCTCCGATCGCGGCAAGATTCGTTCCCGTCGTATCACCGGTGTTTCCGTGCAGGAACAGCGCGAGCTCGCCAAGGCTATCAAGAACGCCCGCGAGATGGCTCTGCTGCCGTACGCCACTTCCGGTCGCTGATCTGAGAGAGGTTTGAACAATGGCTGAAGCTAAGGTTATTCTTACCAAGTCCGTCAATCATCTGGGTCACCCGGGCGACGTCGTGACCGTCAAGGCCGGTTACGCTCGTAACTACCTGATTCCGCAAGGCCTCGCCTTTGCTTGGTCCAAGAACGCTGCTGCTCAGATTGAGTCCATGAAGCGCGCTCGTCTGGCCAAGGCCGTCGCCACCCGCGAAGAGGCTGTTGCCGCCAAGGGTCTGATCGAGGGCTCCGTCGTTGAAATCGCTGCCAAGGTCTCCGAGTCCGGCAAGCTGTTCGGTGGCATTTCCGCCGACAAGATCGCCATCGCTCTGTCTTCCAAGGCTGCCGTCAACCCGAAGAACATCACCGTGGATCCGATCAAGACCACCGGCGAGTTCGCTGCGACCGTCGCTCTGCACCCGGAAATCACCGCTTCCTTCACCGTGAAGGTTGTCGCTGAGTGATTTCGGCCCCATTCATCGAGACTGCATTCGTTGCAGCCATGATGAATGACTTCAGACTGAGATACGTCTGAGCTTAAGCATGGAAAATCCCTCTGCACCAGCTGAAAACAGTTGTGCAGGGGGATTTTCATATTTGATAGCCATTGTCATCAAGCGTGACTGCGACCTTGCCATCCTTGCTGGTCGTCAACGACTTCACACCATTGACATGCGCGTTCGCAATGATCGCTTTATCGGGTTTGACGACGCTGTTGGAAAGCAGTTTGCGCTGATTTTTGTTCACTTGAGGATCGGCAATGCTGCCGGGCTTAGGAAAATTGTGAAGAAATTGTAATTTCCAGCCTTGCCCGCGATGGTCGAGTGGGAAATACGATGGTTGGATCACGTTTTTCTGTGACTTCCGTAATATGCTGAAATCGTTGGAAAATAGCGGTTTTATAATCGCGACACGCCGAGAGTTGCATTCTTCTCGATTCTGAGTATATTTACTTCTCGTGCTCAGCGAGAACAAAACCTCGCAAGACCAACGCCCCTTTAGCTCAGTTGGTTAGAGCAGCTGACTCTTAATCAGCGTGTCCAGGGTTCGAATCCCTGAGGGGGCACAGATGAAACCTTGGAACTCCGGTTCCAAGGTTTTTTGTTTTTTCGATTTCTGCATGGCCGTCCGGCGGGTTATAGGCCAAAATGTGTGTCTGTCCGTGGCTTAGTCGGGGATGCCGTGGTATTCGGAGGGACGGTGGAGCAGGCAGTGCTGCACCCGGGTGGACGGCCAGATCTCGCGCAGCGCCTTGAGTGCGCCGTCCCCGCCGTCCCCGCCGTCGCACACCGCCGCCAGCGGCGGCGCGATCCTGGACAACAGCGACGACCAGGCCGTGCCTGTCTCGCTCCTCGCCACGTGCCATCCGACCACGTGGCCGCCGGAGACTGCGATGAGCATGACTGCGTCGCGGTGCAGGTGGATGCCGTCATCGCCGCGGCCCGGGCGGGCAGAGGAAAAGCCCGGCTGTGCGGCCGGTCTTAAGAGAGAAGAGAGAAGAAGGGTTCAGTTATCCGGCCCTGCGGCCGTGGTTCCATAGAACAACGCGAGTCTCGGCATGATGTGGGTGTTGGCTGGGAGTTGCATGGGAACCCGGTGTTCCTTCAGGGCTCATTGCCTGTTTTTGAAGAAGGCGAAGAGCTGGTTGTCGTGTATGACAGTGATGGCGGTGATGGTGCCGATCTGGGCGGTGATGAGGGCTGCGGTGAGTGCGGGTAGTTGTATGGCGGTCAGGGTCAGGGCGTTGGCGTGCCCGCTTGTCCATCGAGCCGTGGTGTAGACGGTGGCGGTGGCGGCGAGGATGGCGGGCAGGGTCCATGCGAGTGTTTCGAGTATGCCGGTAGCGAGGATGCCTTGGCGTGGCAGTCCCATGTGCAGGCTGTCGGCTATTTCGATGCGTCGTGCGCGTGTGGCCGTCAAGGCGATGACGAACGCGGCGATGGGGGTGATGGCGAGCATGATGCGGGTGGTTCGCTGCCGGTAGCGGTTGTCGAGGTCGGGGTTGGTACCGAGCAAGGTGTTGGCTTGTTTGGTCTGGGTGGCGGGCGCGGTTCCGGGTATGGCGGCGGTGTTGAGCAGGTCCTCGGCGTCAGGGTTGGCGGGGTCGATGGTGGCCCAGCATTCGTCCCATTGCTGGCCTGTGTCGATGGGGGTGGGGGTGATGATCGCGTAGGAGGGTCGTTGGTCGCGGCTGTCGTCGGCCCAGGGGAAGACCGCGCTGATGTGCATGATGCCTTGGGTGGTGGGCAGGTCGTCTCCCTCGCGCGCGTGGAGGGTGGCGGCGAGTTGACTGGAGATCCATACGCCGGGTCGGGTCTGCTGTGTCGCGCCGATGCCGAGCACGTTCGCGAGTCCCGGTGTGGCCTGCCATGCGTCCAAGGGCGCGGATGGCATGGCGGTCAGGGTGATTTCCCCGCTGCTTTTGAGTGCGCCTGCCGCTTGGATGGGGGTTGTGCGGGTGTGATCGCGGGTGGTACCAGTGGCTTGGGTGAGGTCGGCGCAGGTGATGGGGTCGATCTGTTTGTTGCCGGAGATGATGTGGATGGCGGCGGCGCTGGTGGCCCATTGGCGTGATTCGTGTTGCAGGGCGAGGATACCGGTCAGGTCGAATATGGCGGTGCCGGCGGCGATGAGGGTGAGTATGGTGGCGCAGGTGAGGGCGCGGGTGGTGCCGGTGGCGATGTTGCGCCATGCTTCGGACAGGATGGCGGTCGGTTTCATCGTGTGTCGTCCTTGGTGTCAGGGGTGGGGTTCGGGTTGTGCCATGCGAGGTCGATGACGCGGGTGCAGGCGGCCCGGGTGTTGGGGTCGTGGGTGGCAATGACGACGATCGCGTCGCCTTGGGCGAGTCCGGTGAGGGTGGCGTCGATGTCGTTGGCGGTGCGTTGGTCGAGTTGGGCGGTGGGTTCATCCACGAGGAGCAGGTCGGGTCTGCTGGCGATGGCGCGTGCGAGCATGAGGCGCTGGGCCTCGCCTCCGGACAGTTCGCGGAACTCGCGTGCGGCGACTTTGGTCAGGTGGAACGTGCTCATGATAGCGATGGCCTCGTCTTCGGCATGTGTGCGGCTGATGCCTTGGCCGAGCAGGGGTTGGACGACGTGGTCAATGGCGGTACGTCGCGGCATGCCGTGGGGGTTCTGGAACACCCAGCGCACGCGGTTGATCCTGCTGCGGCGGATGGTGCCTTCCGTAGGTGTCTCGAATCCGGCGATGACGGACAGGAGGGTGGATTTTCCGGAGCCGGATGGCCCGCACAGGCCGACGGCCTCGCCGGTGGTAAGGGTGAAGTCGAGGTCGCGGAACAGCCAGGGGTCATCTGCGAACCGGTGGCCCACGTGCCTGCCAGTGACCGACGGGGGCCCGCCATCTTGAGGCTGCATGGCGGGGGTTTGTGGTCGCGTGGGTGCGGGATTGGCGACCATCTCCAGGGGTGTGATGCTGGTTTTCACGCTCGTCCTCCTTGTGTCAGTGTTGTGTTTCGGTGGGGCATTGGACTTTGTCGAGTTTGTGGCCGAGCACGACTTTGTCGATGGAGGCGTCGGCTTGTTCGGGTTGGACGAGGGTGGCTCCGAGCGCGGAGCCGATAACGGTGACGGGGATGGCCTGTTTGCCGTCTGACGAGACGCAGGCGTGGGTGCCGTTCTGGCCGGTGATGGCAGAGGGCGGGACCTTGGTCGTGTCGATGGGCTGCTCGAGCGCGAGTGTGGCGGTGGGTTTCTTGCCGCCTTGGTCGGCGAGGGTGGTTTTGTAGCCGTCGCTGGCCTGGATCTGGTCGAGGAATTTCTGGTCGCTGATCCTGCCGCCGGTCTTACCGATGCCGTCGGCGTCGAGGCTGGTCTTGACGCCGAAGAGCGTGAACGTGCGTTTGCCTTCGCTCAGGTTCGCGGGTGTGGGGAAGGTGACGGCGATCAGCTGGCCGCCGGTCTTCATGATCTCGGCACCATCCGCCAGGCTCATGTTCAGGCCGGCTGTGCATTGGGTGGGCGTGGCGGACGTCTGGGGCAGCCACGCCACGTCGGCGGGCCCGATTCTGCCGTCGGGATTGGTTTTGCCAGCCCGGGAGAATAGTTGTCTGACGCCGTCCGCGGTGCGCCACCCGTAGGTGCCGTTGCCTTCGGCGTTGTAGCCGAGGCGGGCGAGTTCCTGTTGCAGGGCGAGCACGTCGGGCCCGCTGTCGCCGGTACCGATCTCGCGGTAGAGGGGCGTGTCGGTGTGCAGGGCGATGATGGGCCTGCCGTCCACGGACAGCAGGCGTGTGCCGGATTCGAACGTCTGCCCGGGCGTGCATAGGGTCTCACTGACGGTGCCGGCCGCGCGTGAGGTGATTGGCTGTTCGGCGATGGTCTCGAACGAGGCTTCGACGGTGCGTTCGTCGGCGAACTGCTGTCGGCTGGCTGTGACGGTGTCGGGGCTCGTGGGCGAGGCCAGCCCGTCGGGCGTAGGCGTGGGAATGATCAACGCGGTGGCGAGCACGCCCGCGGACAGCATGCCCAGTCCGGTCAGTATCAGTGGGGTCAGGATTCTTGTCTTCATCGGGTCGGTTCCTTTCGTCGGGGTCCGGGGGTTTATCAGCCGATGTTGACGGCGAGGCCGGCCCCGGCGAAGCAAGACTGGGCCGCGTCCGACGAGGCATCGAAGGTTAGCCCCTTGGACGTGCCGTCCTTACTTAGCGCGTTTTCGAGTTTGCGTCCGGTGTAGGCCTTGTCAACGAGGTTGCCTTTCTTCAGGCATTCCACGGCGGTCTCGTACGGGTCGGCTAAGAGCCCGGGGTTGCCCTGCTGGAGCTGGTAGATGGATTCGATGACCTTGCTGACGCCTTCGGAGCAGGTGTTGGACGTCTCCATGTACTTGTTCACCTCAGCATCGGTCGATGGTACCGGCGTCACTCCGGTGGTCTGGTAGAGCCCGTTGGACAGTTTGCGGGTCTGTTCCCGCCAGCCGTTCTCGGCCATGCACGCGGCCTGCTTGTCGTGCGCGGTCTCGTAGTCCTCGGCGCTGATCCTGCCGGTCTTCTTGGCCCGTTGGAGCACATCGCGTTCGAACTGGCTGAGTGTGTCCTTGGCGAGGTACTGGTCGAACAGTGCGTCCATGCTCGGAGCGATCCTCGCCCCCGACGCCTGTGTATCACCGACATCGGTCCCGCCCCAGGGAGTGGAGCAGGCCGTTAGCGAGGCGAGCAGTCCCATGCAGGACAGCAATACGGCCGCCCTGCGCAATGCCGTGGGGCGTGCGGTCGATGATGATGGTGTGATGGTCATGATGGTCTTCCTTCCATCGGCTGATGCTGGTCTGTTCATCTGGTGTTGAAGTCTGGATCGTGGTAGTCTGGCACCTTGGCTTGGCATTCCCTGATGGCCTTGTCCCGCTCTCCGTCCTCGGATCCCGATGATGCCGATCCCGAGTCGTCGCCCGTCCACTGGAGCGCGACCCAGTCGCCGTCCATGATCTGCGCGGGCATGCCTGCGGATGCAAGGCAGTCGCGGTACGCTTCGGCGGCCTGTTTCGAGGCCGGGCTCGCGTCCTGCAGCGCATCGTCGCTCTGGCTGTCGGTCTTCGGAACCGCCTCCCGCGACGCTGACGCGGACGAAGCGCCGGATGAGTGTGACGGCTGTTGGCCGCATGCCGACAGCGGTACGAGCGTCATGGCGGCTAGCGCCGCGGCCGCCGCCAGTCTGAGAACGGATGTGGTTCGCATGTGTTCCTCCTCTGCACGGGTTCGTGGTTGTCGAGACGATGCTTGGCTCGGCGGTTGCCGGACGATGCCCATTACAGCCGGCGCACCGTGTGCGGTGGGTGCGTGTCGCGCTCACCTAACGCACACCCACGTCGAGCACAATGGGGGAACGGATACGATTGCATGGAGGGCGTGCGGGGAATCGGAGGCGACGAGAATATGGCGAGGATCTTGATCATTGAGGACGACGCCGACCTGTCGGCCGTGCTCGATGACTGTCTCAGACACGAGGGGTACGCGACTGACCTGGCCGCGACCGGCATCGAGGCGTTGGACCGCCTCTCGCAGGGAACGTACGACGTGATGCTCCTCGACCGCGACCTGCCTGTGCTCTCCGGCGACGAGGTCATGCGCACTGTCGACCGGCTGCGCATCCCCGTGCGCACGCTCATGCTCACCGCCGCTGGAAGCGTCGAGGACCGCGTGCGGGGACTCGACCTGGGGGCCGACGACTATCTGGCCAAGCCGTTCGCCTACCCCGAGCTCCTCGCCCGCATCCGCGCGCTCCTGCGCCGCGGCGGGGCGGACGACGCGCCCACCATACTCTCTCGGGGTCGCCTGAGCGTGGATACCGTCAGACGGCTCGCCTACGCCGACGGACAACCCCTCGACCTCGCGCCCCGCGAATACGCGCTCCTGGAGGAGCTGTTGCGTGCCGACGGCGGCTGGACCGCCACCACCGTCCTGCTCGAATCGCTCTGGCCGGCCGAATCGCACGGCCAGCCAGACCTCGTCAAGACCGCCGTGCACTCGCTGCGTCGCAAACTGCCCGACTCCACGCTCATCGCGTCCTCACGCGGGAAGGGATACCGCATACCATGACTGCCGCACCATCCTCCGCCGGACGGGCGGAGCGCCCCGCAAGGCGACATGCATGCAAGCCCGCCAGCTTTCGCACCCGCCTCGCCGTCGGTGTGGGCCTGCTCCTGCTCGGCATGCTTCTGGCCGTGATTCTCATCCAGAACATCTCGCTCGACTGGGCGTTTCAGCACCAGGTCGATACCATTTCCACCGGCGGCGGGACGGCCGCCCCCACGACGACACCAACCGAATCTGACGGGGTGTCGGGCACCGCCGAATCCTGCGACGCGGACCCCTGCACTGCGACCGGCACCATACCCACTGACGGCACACGATCCGGGACTGAGGGCGTGGTGCTCACCGTCAGGGACAACGTCGTGCAATGGATGCGCTACGGGTCACTAGCTGTGTTCGCCATGGCCGCGCTCCTGACCATGCTCCTCGTGTGGAGGCTGTCGGGACGGCTCACCGCGCGGCTCGACTCCATCAGCTGCCAAGCCGCCAGCCTCGACCCCGAACACCCCTCCACGCGCATCCACCTCGACAATCCGGACGCCGAGACCGCAAGCCTCGCCGCCTCGCTCAACGCCATGCTGGAGCGCATCGAGCAGACCAACGACCTGCAACGTTCGTTCATCCGCAACGCCGGTCACGAGCTAAGGACCCCGATCACCGTCATCGGCACTAGCCTCGAAGCGCTCATGGCCCAGGATCGTTTCCCCGACGACGTCAAACCTGCTATCCACCACGCCATCGCAGCGAACCGCAGAAGCGGCGAGCTCATCACCAGCCTGCTCGAACTCTCCCGTATCCAGACTGCCCCCGACACGCGACACGAACCCACCAGCCCGGCCGGTGCCATACGCGCCGCGCTCCGCAACCACGCTGGACAAGCCCGCCTGCGCCACCTGATCATCGACGCCCGGGGACTCGACAGCCACGACGGCACTACCATCGACACGGATCCCCGCTACCTCGCCCTCGCCGTTGACAACCTCATCCGCAACGCTATCGTCCACAACACTGACCACGGCACCATCACCTGCGCCATCCACACCGGCCACGGGCAGACCGCCATCACCATCGACAACACCACGAAACCATTTATGGACCCCACGGACGCGACGGATCTCCTCCAGCCGTTCCACCGCGGCGACGCCACCCGTATGGCCGACCAGCCCGGCCATGGTCTCGGCCTGTCCATCGCCAAGGCATGTACCGACATCATCGGAGCCACACTCACCATCGGCCGGCCCACACCGGACATATTCCATGCGGCAATCACGTTCGGGGAGTACTCCGCCGGATGAGTTGAACGAATCCACGGCAATGGATATCCTGAGAAACGTTTTGACTTGATGGTCAACAGAATGCGAGGGTTCTCATGGACAACGCGGAACGAAGGCGCAGGACTCGTGAGGCCCTGCTGGAGGCGGCCGCTCAGGAATTCGAAGCGTACGGATACGAGAAAACCACCCTGCAGGGCGTCGCAGACCGTCTCGGACTGACGCGAGGCACGGTGCTGTTCCATTTCCATACGAAGGAAGCCTTGCGCGATACCCTCGTTGCATGGTGTGATGAGCGCCTGTGCGCGACCATGGCGGGCAGCGACGGCCGGGGCGGGTGCATACACATGCTCACGAAAGTCGCCGACCTGCACCATGAGGACGCGAGAATACGTGCCGGACTGCTGCTGTACGATGAAGAGGCACGACGGGGAGTTAAAAGCCGCATGGAATGGGAGGAGTCTCTCGAAGTCTGCTTGAAGGCCACTCTCGGAAACGACCCGAGCGAGATGCCGGGGATCCAGGTCGGAGCCGTGGCCGACATGTACGTCGCCATTATGCGTTCTAATCGGTGGAAGGACGAGCGGCAGCTTCACCAGGCCCTTGGTTTCCTGTTCTCATTGACCGGTCTGAAGGATGCGGAGAAACGGTCTGATAGCGCCTCATAAGAAACGCATATGGCCAGAATCATCAAAAATATTGACTGACTGTTCAGTCAATATCTATTATGGGAGTGTCAACCAGAAAGGTTGTCGAAAACCAAGTGGAAGGGAACTCCTATGAACACTATGACCAAGAGCAGGATCGGTCTGCTGGGCAAAACCGGAACAATCGTCGCGGCGGCAGCGGCCATGATGGCCTTCACCGTCCCTGCGGCCAACGCAGCCGGAACCTATGTCCTCCACGCCGGCACCGACTACGCCCTGGCCCAGACCTGGACCAACGGCGGAACTCAAGGCCGATCCTACGCGCAGCATGGCAAGCGCGTAGCGAGTACCGGATGGACACTCCAATCCAGTCGCGCCTACGCCGATGACGGCTACTCGACCAGCCACCACGCTCAGGTCTGGTTCCGCTAAGCTCGGAAACATGCATTGAGGAGGCGAGCTTTTGCTCGTCTCCTTTTTTCTATTACCGAATCCGGAAACGGCCTTGCTTTTGTGCAGCGGGCAACGAAGCTCTTCTGCCCGTCGCTATCCTGCTGGTTTTCCCTGACGATGGGTGTCAATGGAGGCCGTCGTGGATTTGTTGAATCAGGTGCTTCAGTTATTTGTCAGGTTCGCCACGATTGATGGTGGCCTGTGGCTGGTGTGTTTGGGGCATACCCTCGTTGAGGGAGAAGGCCGGTAGTCGGGTCAGGGGAAGGAGCGTGCCGCCATGTCTGGCGTCAAAATCGGTAAGGTCTCTGGGGACAAGCGGCACGGGAGGACGGCCGGGAATAGGCGGTCGGGGACCGGCGTGTGTCATGTTCGTCGAAGGAACTGCTTGGCTATGATTCGCTGTCCAGCGGAATCGCGTATCTGGGCGTGATGTCGGCGACTTTCGGATGTTCCAATGAGGGAAGAAAATGAGAGCAATCCGCTCTCAGGTTCCGTTTCGATGACCCGGCCAAGGGGTGCCATCGGATTTACGGTATCCGGGGATGAATTCGTTCTGCATAAAATCGCCAAATGTAATCTGAAACGTAGCTTTGGCCTTAGCCCGTTCGGTCGTGAATCCATTGTTTGATACCCTTTTCATGCATGATGACGAGCTTATGCCCCTCAGCGAGCCGCCGGCATGTCTCCGCTTTGAATTCCGGTTTGAACTGACGTTGTACTTTCTTACTGGGATCGATCGGGTTCTTATATCGGAACTGTCACGCATACAGTTGCTCGGCGGAATCCAATCCTGCTATGACCGATTCCCACTTGTTCCGGGGCTCGTCCCGCGTGGGTGGAGTTCCTCCTCCTTGTAGTTCTGACTGACCGATTGGACCTAGACCTATTGCTCACCTCGGAAGTACTTCTGCCCGTGTCGGCTTTCGCACCTAAAAATGCACCTACATGCTTTTCCATTACAAGCTCTTTCGGTGTTCCCGCGTTGCGCTACTTCACATACGTCTCTGCAGGACCAGGAATGATTCAGAGAAAAGAAAAGGCGAGGAATTCCCCGCCAGCATCATAGGAAAAGGGTGGCTACCTTACTGGCGACTAGGTTTACGAATAACGATGGTCAGGAACCCGAATGACAGGATGCCGTTGGCCAGTGTGAGTACATCTGCTTGGCCGCAAGTATGGGGATTGGCGGTGTCTGTTGCCTGCAACTTGATATGTCCGAATCCCTGAGGGGGCACAGTTAAAGCCTTGGAACTCCGGTTCCAAGGCTTTTTTGTTTTCCGATTTCCGTATGACTGTCCGGCAAGCCGACGGCCTGTCAAGCCTTTTTGTGCTCGACTTCCAGTGTGGGGAGTAGTGTTGGACGCTGTTGTCCGCCGAGAGCGGAATCGACATCAATCTGATTCTTACAGAGAAGAAGCAATAGAGGAAACAGCAGTGGAATACTCGACTTTTGTCAAACTTGCGGCCGAATTCTTCGGTACCGCCATTCTGATGATCTTCGGCAACGGCGCTGTCGCGAACGTTGAACTGAAGAACACCAAGGGCCACCATGCAGGCTGGCTGAACATCGCCATGGGCTATGGCTTCGGCGTGATGTTCCCGGTGCTCATGTTCGGTGGCGTTTCCGGCGCGCACATCAACCCGGCCATGACCATCGCCCAGGCGGTGAACGGCCTGTTCGACTGGAATCTGGTGCTGCCGTACATCATCGCTCAGCTGCTCGGCGCCGCAGTCGGTCAGCTCGTGGTATACATCACCTACTATCCGCACTATAAGGACACCGAAGACGCCGACGCCATCCTCGGCACTTTCTGCACCACCGACGCTCACAACGATCGTGTGAACTACTTCGTCAACGAGTTCTTCGGCACCCTCGTGCTCGTGGTCGGCGCACTGTGCTGCCTGTCCCTGCCGTGGGGTGAGGAAGACCATGCTGCCGCATCCATCGCGGTTGGTTTCATTGTGTGGGGTCTCGTGACCTCCATGGGTGGTCCGACCGGTCCTGGCCTGAACCCGGCCCGCGATCTCATGCCGCGACTGCTGCACGCCATCCTGCCGATTCCATCCAAGGGCTCCTCCCGCTGGGACGAGGCTTGGATTCCGGTCGTCGCCCCGATTCTGGGCGCCATCATCGGTGTGGCCATGTTTAAGTTGTTTGTCTGATCGCCTGCGGTCGTCCGTGATTTGTTTGTCTGACCGTCACATAAGTTGCGCTTGACGTATAAGAACTGACATGCAAAGCCTGTTTTCCTCGGAATTTTTCTGGTTCGAGGAAAGCGGGCTTTTTGCATGCCTACTATCGGCTGGCAGTGTTGCCGTGGACGAGATATCCTGCCGCCTATATGACAGCAGGATAAGACTGCGGAATAAGCGGAAATAAGACCGCGGAACGTGGCTACAGGTCGAAATACGCGTTGAACTCGTTTTGATCGAGCACGCGATCCGAAGTGTTGGCGCGAACGGCGCTCCAACTGAATTCGCCAAGCGCTTCGGCGGCGTTCATGGGCTGCGGTTTGGTATGTTCCGGATCGCCTTGCAATCCGAGCAGCCATGCGCAATAGCCGATGATCTGTTGCGCGGTGACGCCGTGCGCCGTGAGAATACCGAGATCGAGCGAGCGTTCGCGTTTGGCGAGGCGTTGTCCGGCCGCGTTGTCGATAAGGGGCAGATGCGCGTATGAGATGGTTGCTTCGGTGGGTTCAGAAGGCTGAAATCCCGCGGAGATAAGGGCTTTGCGGATATAGATCTGCAAAGCGTTGGAACGAAGCAGGTCGCGGCCGCGCACAATATCGGTGATACCCATGTCAAGATCGTCCACGGTGACGGCCAGCTGATAGGAGTAGATGCCGTCCGATCGGCGGACGATGGTGTCGCCGATGTCTTGGGCGATGTTGTAATGCTGGTTGCCGAACACTTCGTCATGAAAGACGATGGTGGTGTCGGTGGTGGCGATGCGCAGCGAATGGCGGTCGCCGTTGGCGAGGCGTTGCTTCACGCGCTGCGGATCGTTGGTGATGAGTCGGTGGCATGTTCCCGGATATACGGTGAAACGGTCGCCTTCCTGCGGTGCCGACGCGGCGCGGATGTCGGCTCGCGAGCAGAAGCAGGGGTAGATGAGCGGCGTTGTGCCGGGGGCTTTTATGGTGTTGCTTGCGGTAGTGCCATAGGGGTCGGAATCGTTGGGACCGATGCCGATAGTGCTGATAGTATCGTTGATTTCGTCAATGTTGAGGTTGCTGAGAAGATTGAGCGCTTCCCGATATAGGGTGTGTCGCGCCGATTGAAACACTGGTTCGCCATCCCAGTCGAGACCGAGCCAGTCGAGGTCGTGCATCATGGTTTCGGCGGCGCCGGGAACGACCCTCGGCTCATCGATGTCTTCAATGCGCAATCGTATGAAATCGCCTGTTTTGCGGGCGGAAAGCCACGCTCCAAGCATGGCGTAGACGTTGCCGATGTGCATGCGGCCTGATGGGGTGGGTGCGAATCGGCCGGTCATGGTGGCTCCTTTGGTGCATCGATGGTGACAGTATGCAACTGTACATGCTGGGGCTCGTTCAGGTTTAGCGTAGAGCGATTCGGGTGGCGCAAGCCCCCATACCATCGCGTGTGAGGTGATAGTATATGCCGTTCGGATACTTTCGTTTGCGAAGGTAATCTGCGAGCGCGAAAAAAGGTATTCCGTTTTGTCGAGTGAATGGGGTCGATATGACGAAAAGGCAGTTTAGCAATACGGAGGTCGAGTATCTTCGTGCGTTGCCGGCGGTTGAGTCGGTTACGCAGAACAGGATCACGTATTCGCGTGATTTTCAAATCAGCTGCATGCGCAGATATTTGGATGGCGAGAGACCGAGTTCGATTTTCACGTCGGCTGGATTGAGCCCTGCGATTGTCGGTCGCAAGCGTGTGGAGCGTAATATCGCGCGCTGGAAGGCGGATCCGGATATCATGGCCGCTGCGAAAAGCGGAGGCTCGTCGGGGCCGTTGTCTTCCGAGACGCGCGAACGACTGGTGTCTGTGCAGTTGGGGCAGATTCGATCGTTGACGTGTCAGGTGCTTGAGCTGAAGGATCGCATTGACACTTTGGAACAGCAATTGAAAGAAATACAGGGATGAAGTGCGATATCCGAAAAAATAAAGAAAAGATGTTTTTTCGGCGCGTGTTTAGTAAAACTTGCATATAGTGGTTGTCGGACGGAGTCTTTGAAGTCCCCCTTCTACTGCCGTCCGTTTTATTAGCCCGTACGGATATCGGTCGCTTTATCACTTCACTTCAGACCGTCGTACGGGCTTCTTCTTACTCTGGTAGAGGTAGTTGGGATTGAATATAAGAGGCTGAATATGACCGCATACATGGATCATAAGAATCTTGCCAATGAGGTGATCGACGACGTGCGCGCCGTGCAGATCGCCGATGGCGTTCATCGCGTGTTGGATCGTATCGCGTCGGCCGAGCAGCATGCCGGTCGTGACGCGGGTTCCGTGCGCCTGCTTGCTGCTACGAAGACGCGCGATGTGGGCGAGATCATGGCGGCGATCGACGCGGGCGTGCGCATGATCGGCGAGAATCGTCCGCAGGAAGTGACGGCGAAGGCCGAAGGATTGATGGCGCGTTGCGCGGAACGCGGGTTTGCGTTGGGTGTTGCCGGCGATTCCGGCATCGCGTCCGCTTCAGACGATTCCGAAGTCGCTTGCGAGCGCATTCCGTTCCATTTGATCGGCCAGTTGCAAAGCAATAAGATCGGCAAGGTGCTGCCGGTCGTCAACGCCATCGAATCGGTTGATTCCCTTGATTTGGCGGAAAAAATCTCACGTAGGGCGGTGGCGCGCGGCGTCACCGTGGGCGTGCTGCTGGAAGTCAACGAATCGGGCGAGGCGTCGAAATCCGGTTGCAATCCGGCGTATGCCATTCGCGTCGCGCAGAAAATCGGCACATTGGACGGGCTTGAATTGCAAGGGCTGATGACTATCGGCGCGCATGTGAGCGACGAAACCGCCATTCGCCGGGGATTCGAACATCTGCGTAGAACCCGCGATCATATTCTCGAATCGGGGGAGCCTGGCACGCAGTCCTGCCGTGAACTGTCGATGGGTATGACCGGCGACATGGAACTCGCGATTGCGGAAGGATCCACTATCGTGCGCGTTGGCACCGCGATTTTCGGCGAGCGTGCTTTTATCTGACGTTTTCTTCCTGTGACGGGCTGTCGCATGATGTGATGGCCCGTTTTTTTTTGATGTTTTTGATTGTCGGGCGTTGCATGTCGATGATATGAACGATTCGACGATTGTTGCGGGTAGACTGGCAAGCATGAGAATCGCACGTTTTTCGCATAATGATGTACCGCAATACGCTTTCGTGCAGACCGACGAAAGCGACGGCAAGGACTATCTCGTAGCGCTTGAGGGGCATCCTCTGGCCGGGGCCGGCGTGAAGCCGACTGGCGAGCGTTTTCCGGTGGACGGCGATGGCATCCGTCTGCTCTCTCCGGTGATTCCGTCGAAGGTGTATGGCCTGGCCAAGAATTATGAGGCGCACGCGCAGTTCATGCATGAAGCCGGCCATTCCGACATCAAGCATGCTCCGGAAGACATGGTGATCTTCTCCAAACCGAGCACGTCGGTGATTGGTCCGGATGATCCGATCGTGATTCCGTCATATTCGAACGACATGAATTTCGAGCCGGAAGTGGCCGTGGTGATGGGCCGCATCGCCAAGAACGTGCCGGTCGAACAGGCCATGGACTATGTGTTGGGCTTCACCTGCGTGAATGACGTGACATTGCGTGATTTGCAGGGGCTTGACCCGATGTGGACGCGCGCGAAGGGCTTCGACACGTCCTGCCCGCTTGGCCCGTGGATCGTGACCCGTGACGACTTGGATTGGAAGGATGCGAAGATCTCCTTCACGTTGAATGGCGAGGACGTTGAGCTGGCTTCCGGCACCACGGCGAACCTGATTCACGGCATTCCCGAGCAGATCGCCGCGATTTCCAGCTTTACGACGCTGCTGCCGGGCGATGTGATTCTAACGGGCACTCCGAACGCTTCCGGCCATCTTGATCCGGGCGACGAGGCGATCGTGCACGTCGAAGGCATTGGCAGCCTGCGCAATGTGGTAGTGCGCGGTTGATTGTCGATTGACATATTGCGGATATGAAGGCCGTCACCTTTCGTGGGTGGCGGCCTTTTCGTGTTTTCACGACTTTTCATTCGGTGAACAAAAGTTGAGTGTTGCGGACTCAACTTTTGGGAATAGAATGGTGGTGAAGTTGGTTGAGCATATCAGACAACGACATATGCGCCGACGCAACCGTGCGAAAACGGACGTTCGACGCGAACCATGGAGGATGATATGGAACAGAAGTTCACCACAATGGCGCAGGAAGCCATTTCCGACGCCGTGCAGAACGCGTCGGCCGCAGGCAACGCGCAAGTCGAAACCCTGCACCTGCTCGACGCGCTGCTGCGTCAGGAAAACGGCGTGATTCGCGGACTGATCGAAGCCGCGGGTGGCAACGCGCAGAACATCAGCGCAGCCGTGCACCAAGCACAAGACGCGCTGCCGAGCGCCAGCGGATCGACCACCGCGCAGCCGCAGGTCAGCAGGCAACTGTCCGCCGTGCTTGCGCAAGCGGGCAAGGAAATGCAGCAGATGGGCGACGAATACGTCTCCACCGAACATCTGCTCATCGCCATCGCGGCGGCAAAACCAAACCAAAGCGCGCAAATCATGGAACGGTACGGCGTGACCGCCGAAGCGTTACGCAAAGCCGTGCCATCGATTCGAGGAGGCGCGAAAGTGACCAGCCCCGACGCTGAAGGCTCGTACAAAGCCCTCGAAAAGTACTCGACCGATCTGACCGCGGCCGCGAAAGAAGGCGAACTCGATCCGGTGATCGGCCGCGATCAGGAAATCCGCCGCGTGATCCAGATTCTGAGCCGCCGCACCAAAAACAACCCAGTGCTGATCGGCGAGCCGGGCGTGGGCAAAACCGCCGTGGTGGAAGGCCTCGCACAGCGCATCGTCGCCGGCGACGTGCCGACGACCTTGCAAAACAAGAAGCTCATTTCGCTTGATTTGGGCTCCATGGTGGCCGGTTCGAAATACCGTGGCGAATTCGAGGAACGCCTGAAGAGCGTGCTGCAGGAAATCAAGAACGCCGACGGGCAGATCATCACCTTCATCGATGAGATTCATACCATCGTCGGCGCGGGCGCGGCCGAAGGATCCATGGATGCGGGCAATATGCTCAAGCCCATGCTTGCGCGCGGCGAACTGCGCCTGATCGGTGCCACCACGCTCGATGAATACCGTGAGAACATCGAAAAGGACCCGGCGTTGGAACGTCGTTTCCAGCAAGTGTTCGTAGGAGAGCCGAGTGTTGAAGACACTATCGCCATTCTGCGCGGCATCGCGCCGAAATACGAAGCCCACCACAAGGTGACCATCGGCGATGACGCGCTCGTGGCCGCGGCAACGCTGTCGAACCGGTATATTTCCGGCCGTCAGCTGCCAGACAAGGCCATCGATTTGGTGGACGAGGCCGCATCGCACCTGCGCATGGAACTCGACTCCTCGCCTGAGGAAATCGACGAACTGCAACGCCAGGTCGACCGACTCAAAATGGAGAAATCATACCTGCTTGGCAATCCGAAAGACGGTGCCGCCGCAAGCAAAGCCGAAACCGAGCTTGACGAAAGCGCCAAGGAACGTCTCGACGACCTCAATAAGGAAATCGCAGACAAAAGCGAAAAACTCAACGGTCTGAAAGCACGCTGGGACGCCGAAAAGAACGGACACAACCGCATCGGCGACCTACGCAAGAAGCTCGACGAACTGCGCACCCAAGCCGAACGGTACGAGCGCGAAGGTGATCTGGCGAAATCCTCCGCCATCAACTATGGCGAAATTCCGGCCATTCAGAAGGAGATCGCACAAGCCGAACAAAACGAGGCGGTGTCCAAGAATGGTGCGGCCGGCGTGGCTGGCGACGGCGGCGCGGCGGATGACATTCCGATGGTGCCGGACCGCGTCGACGCCGATTCCGTGGCCGAAATCGTGTCCGACTGGACGGGCATTCCCGTCGGCCGCCTCATGCAAGGCGAAAACGAGAAGCTGCTGACCATGGAAGACTATCTCGGCAAGCGCGTGATCGGCCAGAAAGAAGCTATTCAAGCTGTTTCTGATGCGGTACGCCGCTCGCGCGCGGGCATTTCCGACCCGAACCGCCCGACAGGATCATTCCTGTTCCTTGGACCGACCGGCGTGGGTAAGACGGAGCTAGCCAAGGCGCTCGCCGACTTTCTGTTCGACGATGAAAAAGCCATGGTGCGCATTGACATGAGCGAGTACATGGAGAAGGCCTCCGTGTCTCGTCTGATCGGTGCTGCGCCGGGCTACATCGGCTATGAGGAGGGTGGCCAGCTGACTGAGGCCGTGCGTCGCCGCCCATATTCGGTGGTGCTGTTCGATGAGGTTGAAAAGGCCAATCCTGAAGTATTCGACGTGCTGTTGCAGGTGCTCGACGACGGCCGCTTGACCGACGGGCAGGGTCGAACCGTGGACTTCAAGAACACGATTCTGATCATGACCTCCAACCTTGGCTCGCAGTTCCTGGTGAACACCGAACTGGATGGCGAAGCCAAGAAGAAGGCCGTGATGGACGCCGTGCACATGCAGTTCAAGCCGGAATTCATCAACCGCTTGGATGAACTGGTCATGTTCCACCCGCTTACGCGCGAAGAGCTCGGCGGCATTGTGGACATTCAGGTGGCGCAGGTTTCGGCCCGCTTGGCGGATCGCCGCATCAAGCTGGATGTTACCGATTCGGCGCGCGATTGGCTCGCCAACACCGGTTACGATCCGGCGTATGGCGCTCGCCCGCTGCGTCGTTTGGTGCAAACCGAAGTCGGCGACCAATTGGCGCGCATGCTGCTGGCTGGCGAAGTGCACGACGGCGACACCGTGCTTGTGGACCAGACCGGCGGCGACCATTTGGAGCTTTCCTCGTGGGCGCCGGGGCAGATCGACGACGATTTTTCGGCAGAAGCTAAGTGACGGTCGGAGTCATGCGGCTGATCGGTTTGGCCTGACTGACTGTTGATTGGCCGAGTCGCGAAAACGGTCTAACCGTTGACGGTGGGCGGACTGCGCACATGCGGGTCCGCCCATTTTTCGTGCGATTGCGCGATTTTTTTTGCGAAAACCGTTTTACCGTGACGGTTGGCGGTCATATGCCTGCAAAACCAAGCCTGCGACCGTCAAAGCCGTCGCGCCGATCAACACGGCAATCGCAAGCTTCGGCTGAAGTCCGAAAATCAGCCACAAAGCGAACGTCCATACCGCGATGATCATCGTCACGGTTGCGGTAATCTGCGTTACCCGCGTGCGAATCTCATATGTGATGCTGGCCTGGATAAGCGTATCCATGCTTTGCTGTGTTTCTTGTGTTTCTTGCGATTGTATTTCTTGCGATTGTGCGGTCGGAATATCGCCTTCCGATGCTTTCTTTGTCATGGGACGTTGCTCGATCAGCGAAATCGCAAGCGACAGCACGACGACCATGCTTGCGAAAGCGAAATATTGATTGCGTGACCCTGCGGGGAAAATCCATGACACCACGCACGCCAGCAGGCTGTAGACGTACACGACGGTCATGGCGAGCGATAGCAGCGAATCCGCGTTGGGCATGCGGTTTTTCAGGGCGGCGGTGCCACGATTGTGCATCGGCGCGGCGCAATAGAACATGACCGGCGTGGCGATGATGGCGTGCAGCCATGGATTGGCCAGCCAGTGGGGAAGTGTGATGCCGCCGAATGTCAGCATGGTTACGGTGAATGTGGGAATGGTCAGTATGGTTGCGATGGCGAGACGCTTGGCGATGTCGCTTCGGTGTGTTGCGCCGGCTGCCTCGTCTGGATTTTCAGTGTGATTTTCGGTGTGATTCTTGGCGGGCTTTTCATCGGGGATGCGTTGGTGGGAGGGGGCTATGTCATCGTTTTCGCTTAGGAATAGCCTGAGGATGGCCCAAGTGGCCACGGCCGCCGCAACAATCACCGCCACCGTCATAAACAAATCGAATCCCATGTGTTTCCGAACCCCCGGATTGCCTCTTGAGTGCCTCTCGAATATTCAGCGTGCTCGCGTTGCCGCATGTTCGTGAGCATGCTTTCGGCTCCAAGCATAATGCAGCTGGACGCGGATGTCTTGCGAACTTTGATCTTCCATGATGTCTTGGGCATGCTGTTACATAGAACATATGTTCGACAATCCTGTGTTTGTGGTGATTCTTCTGGTGGTTGTGGCCGCGCTTGGAGCCGCGGCCGGCTTTTTTGCGGGCCGTTCCAAAGGGCAGGAAATGGCCCGTGATGCGAAAACCGCTGATCTTAACGAGGCGAAAGCGCAGATTGAAGCTGATCGGCAGGAAATCAGCGAATTGTCCACATCGGTGACCCAATACCGCACGCAGGCGGAAGGGTTAGCCCAACAGTTGACCTATCTCAAATCGCAGCTCGCGCAGGCCCAGCGGGCCGAACAGGAACGTGTGGAGCGTGAACGTGAGCGTGCCGCGGCCGAAGCGGAACGCAAGCAGGCCGAAAACGAACGAAAGCTGCAGGAGCAGAGCAAGGTATTGTCCGCGCTCGCGCCCGTGCAGAAGAACCTTGATGCCCTGCAGCAGAAGGTTTCGCAAATCGAAGAGGGTCGCAAGCGGGAAATGGGTGCGCTTGGCGAGCGGCTCAAGGGCCTTGGCGAGCAGCAGGCCCGTCTTGACCGCGAGACCAACGCCCTGTCGTCCGCATTGCGTAACAACAAGGTGCGCGGCGCGTGGGGTGAGGCGCAGTTGAGGAATATCGTGGAATCCGCCGGGCTGCTGGAGCATGTGGATTTCGATACGCAGGTGGTCGTCACCGATGCGGATGGCCGCACGCAGCGTCCGGATATGATCATCCACATGCCGGGCGGCAAAACCATTCCGATCGATGCGAAGGCCCCATATGCCGACTATCAGAAAGCGTGTGAAATTCCCGATACCGCCACGCCTGAGGAGTTGGCACGAAAGTCGGAATTGCTGCATGCGCATGCCAAGGCGGTGCGTGAGCATGTGAAAACTTTGGGCGACAAGGCCTATTGGAATGCGTTCGACGACGCGCCGGACTTCGTGATCGCCTTCATTCCCAACGAATCCTTGCTGCAGGCGGCTTTGGAAACCGATCCGACGCTGATGGACGACGCGTTTGCGCGCAAGGTTGCCTTGACTTCGCCGATTACCTTATGGGCGGTGCTGAAGTCCGTGGCGTACGCATGGCAGCAGCAAAGCCTGACCGATGACGCGAAAATGCTGTTCGACCTGTCTCGCGAATTGTATGAACGGTTCGCCGTGCTCGGGGACCGTGCCACCAAGCTGGGATCCGCCATCACCAAAACGGTCGGTGCCTACAATGCGTTCGCCTCGTCACTGGAATCGCGCGTGCTGGTCACCGCACGCAAGCTGCAGCGCGTCGACCAGAGCAGAATCATCGAACCCGTGAACATGATCGCGCCAGAAAAGGCTGATGTCCGCGAACTCAACGCTCCCGAAACCAGTGCACAGTAATCTTTGCCTGATACGTGTCGGTATGAGATAAGGTTTGACGAGCCGAAAGGATAGGCTAGGAGCATGACCGAAGAGAAGACTTTCCGTAAGACCAAGTCGGTTGCTGCGACTGCTGATGCTCCCGTTCATAGCGACATCGATTTCGCCATGCTTGAGCCGCGTGACCAGCTAAAGTCGCTGTTGCAGGCTGAAATGGCCGACAAGCCATTCTCGGAGCTTTCCTCCGTGCTGTTCGACCATCGTGGCGCTTCGATCGTTGGGCATATCCTGTTGGACACGTTGGAAGAGGCCGGTTATTCCGTAGACGATTTCGACGCGGTGGGTGCGTTGACCGCGGCCGCGGTTCCGCTGGTGTCCGCCATGATTCAGGCGGCCGCTTCGCGTGGGGAGAACCTTAACGGTTTCGTGATGGATTTCGTGTATCCGTCCATAAAGGGGCCTTCGATTGCGGGCAAGCGCGTGGTTTTGTTGGATTCCTGGCTGTCTGAAAAGTCGTATGTGCAGACGTCCTCGTTGGTTACGTTGCGCAATGGCAACGAGCTGAGCCTTGACTTCTCCGTGGTGAAAAACGAGGGCGCCGAAGTGCTTGCCGTCGCATCGCTGATTGGTGGCGTCGATATGGCGTCGCCTTCTATCAAGGTCATCAATCCGGTTGACGGAAGCGAATCCGATCTGCCGTTTGTGGAAGTATTCAAGGAATCGGAACTTCACTAAGTGTCGCGACGCTAAGTATCGAGGTACCGCAGCTTTTCGGTTGTATTGGTGGTTCGATGACGCTAAATATCGTGTTTCACGGAACGTTTCACGACTTTGCGTCTAGTTGGATTGATTAATGAGTTGTGAGGAGAAATCGCGTGCATCAGCCTAATCCCATCGATATTGCAGCGAAAGCATCCGGAGAGCCAGTCTTTCGTGAAGTGGGCGTAGGGCCGTGGGCTGAAGCGCATCTTGGCGAGCCCCGTCCGGATGATCCGCAATCGCCGAATTACGATCGTCGGTTCGACTCGTCTCTGCTTGACGAGGGTGATCGTCGCAACGTGCTTGACCGGTATCGTTACTGGACGGTTTCGGCTATCAAAGACGATCTTGACGCTCATGGGCGCCATGATTTTGAGGTTGCCGTGGAAAACTGGACGCACGATTTCAATATCGGATCGATGGTGCGCACTGCCAACGCATTTCAGGCAAAACGCGTGCATATCGTCGGTCCTCATAAGTGGAATCGCAAGGGCGCGTTGATGACGGAACTGTACCAGCATGTCGAAAACCACCCTTCCATAACCGAACTGGTCGAGTGCTGGAAGCTGCGCATTGCCGGAGAAATTGCGGCGGCACAATCGCAAGCCTCCGCAATCGCATTACATATGCACGAAAATGCGGAAAGTGGGCACGGTGCCGGTATGAACGATGCCGCCTCACTGAATGAAGGCCGTGTTGCTGAGTGTGCTCCATCTGGCATTTCAATGGATGTTTCAGCCGCAATTAGCGCTGAAAATGGGAACAAGTTGGCCTATATGACGCAGCTTGCGGCGATTGATCAGCGTATTGCCGAGCTGAAGGCTGCGCGGGTGATTGCGCTTGACATCATTCCGGGTGCGGTGCCGATGGAAACGTATTGCTTCCCAAAGCGATGCCTTATGTTGTTTGGTGCGGAAGGCCCGGGCCTGTCCGAAAAAGCGCTTGAGCTGGCGGATGACGTGGTCTACATTTCCCAATTCGGTTCGGTGCGTTCCATTAACGCCGGAGCTGCCGCTGCGGTTTCCATGCATGCCTGGATCGCTCAGCACGCCGCGCCCCAGTCCTGACCGGCTCCTATCGTTCCAAATCCTCCAGTGACTGGAAGGATCGGGACGATTAGAGGTCTGCTAGCGGGATGATTGTTCCAGTGGATGGGGGATTTGGGACTGCGCGAGTGCTTTTGGTGCGACCCTGATGTGCTTCTGATGCGCTTTTGACGGGACTTTGGTGGGACGGTGTGCTGGTGTGGCTGGGCTGTTGCTGCTGTTTCGGCGAGGCCGTTGCTGTTGGAGCATGAGGCTGGGGCGATGGGCGAAATGGGCGGGGCGCTCGTCACACAGACGCGTTAATGTTAGGGACATGCCTACTTTCACCAAAGAAGAAATCGTGCATCTGGGCGATTTGGCCCGAATTGCACTTACTGACGAGGAGATCACCCGTCTGCAGGGCGATCTGAACGTCATCGCAGAATCCATCAACAAGGTCCAGGAAGTCGCTACCGACGATGTGGAACCAACCGCGAACCCGATTCCGCTGGAAGCCTACCTGCGTCCGGATGTGCCGGAAACCCCGCTGACTCAGGAAGAGGCCACCGCGGGAGCCCCGGTTTCCGAGGCCGGCATGTTCGTTGCACCGCGCATTCTGGGGGAGGAGTGACATGAGCGAACTCGTCAAGCTTTCCGCCGCTGAGATGGCGGCCAAGATCAAGTCCAAGGAAGTCTCCAGCCGTGAGCTGGTCGAAGCGCACCTCGAAGTCATCGAGGCTGCTGAGCCGAGCATCAAGGCCTTCCTGAAGGTGTCCGGCGAACAGGCCCTCGAACAGGCCGATGCCTTCGACGCCAAGTCCGATGAGGAAAAGGCCGCACTGCCGGAACTCGCCGGTGTGCCGATCGCCATCAAAGACATGATCGTCACCAAGGGCATCGAAACCACCGCGGCCTCCAAGATCCTCGAAGGCTGGGTGCCCCCGTACGATGCCACCGTCATTGAGAAGCTCAAGGCAGCGGGCATGCCGCTGCTGGGCAAGACCAACCTCGATGAGTTCGCGCAGGGCTCCTCCACCGAGCACTCCGCCTACCAAACCACCCACAATCCGTGGGATACCGAGCGCGTTCCGGGCGGTTCCGGTGGTGGCTCCGCAGCTGCCGTGGCCGCATTCGAAGCTCCGCTCGCTCTGGGCACGGATACCGGCGGTTCCATCCGCCAGCCGGGCTCGCTGACCGGTACCGTCGGCGTCAAGCCGACCTATGGTGGCGTCTCCCGTTTCGGTGCGATCGCCATGGCTTCCTCGCTCGACCAGATCGGCCCGTGCTCCCGCACCGTGCTCGACGCGGCCCTGCTCCAGGAAGTGATCGGCGGCCACGACAAGCGTGATTCCACGTCCATTCCGGAAGGCCCGCGCCCGATGGTGGCGGCCGCCCGCGAAGGCATGAAGCGTGATCTGAAGGGCCTCAAGGTCGGTCTGATCAAGGAGCTCGGTGGCGAAGGTTTCCAGCCGGGCGTTATGGCACGTTTCAACGAAGGCGTCAAGAAGCTCGAGGAAATGGGTGCTGAGATCACCGAGGTGTCTCTGCCTCACCTGCCGTACTCCCTCGGTGCGTACTACATCATCATGCCGTCCGAGGTCAGCTCCAACCTGGCCCGTTACGATGGCATGCGTTACGGTCTGCGCGTCATGCCGCCGGCGGGTGTTCCTCAGACCGCCGCCAACATGATGGCCTACACTCGTGAAGCCGGCTTCGGCGACGAGGTCAAGCGTCGTATCATCCTCGGTACGTACGCCCTGTCCGCCGGTTATTACGATGCATGGTACGGTTCCGCGCAGAAGGTGCGCACCCTGATCATCGATGACTTCAAGAAGGCCTTCGACAAGGTCGACGTGCTTGTTGGCCCGACCAGCCCGGTCACCGCATTCAAGTTCGGTGAGAAGACTGAAGATCCGATGGCTATGTATGCCATCGATATCACCACCATTCCGGCCAACCTTGCCGGCGTTCCGGCCATGAGCATTCCTGCTGGTCTGAGCGACGACGGTTTGCCGGTCGGCTTCCAGTTCCTCGCTCCGCAGCAGCGCGACGAGGCCATGTACAAGCCTGCCGCAGCTCTTGAAGCAGCTCTCGAGGAAGACTGGAACGGTCCGATCTGGCAGTCCCTGAAAACCCCGTGGCTCGACGGCTTGAACAAGTAAGAAGCATCGGAGGAAAGAAAACAAAATGGCTGAAAAGTTGATGAAGTACGCCGATGCCGTCAAGAAATTCGACCCGGTCATCGGTCTGGAAACCCATGTTGAGCTGAGCACCACCACGAAGCTGTTCTGCCCGGCCGAAGTCTCGTTCGGCGGCGATCCGAACAGCCAGCTCACCCCGGTGAGCCTTGGTTTGCCGGGCTCTCTGCCGGTAGTCAACAAGACCGCCGTCGATTACGCGATCAAGCTGGGTCTGGCCCTGCATTGCGAAATCGCCGAATGGAGCCAGTTCGCACGTAAGAACTACTTCTACCCGGATATGCCGCGCGATTACCAGATCTCGCAGTACGACAAGCCGACCAATGGCAACGGCTATCTTGATGTGGAACTTGAGGACGGCACCGTGTTCCGCGTGCCGATCGAACGCGCCCACATCGAAGACGACGCCGGCAAGAACACCCACGTCGGTGGTGCTGACGGCCGTATCGAAGGCGCCGATCACTCCTTGGTTGATTACAACCGTGCAGGCGTGCCGCTGATCGAAATCGTGACCAAGCCGATCGAAGGCGCCGGAGACCGTGCCCCCGAAATCGCAGGCGCCTATATGCGCGCCATCCGCGACATCGTGCGTGCGTTGAACATCTCCCATGCTCGTATGGAACAGGGCAACATGCGTGCCGACGTGAACGTGTCGCTGCGCAACAGCCCGTCCGACCCGTTCGGCACCCGTTCCGAAACCAAGAACGTGAACTCGTTCCGCGGTATCGAGAAGACCATCCAGTATGAGATCCGCCGTCAGGCCGCCATCCTTTCCGAAGGCGGCGAGATTCTGCAGGAGACCCGTCACTGGGATGAGGCTTCTCAGACCACCGCCGGCGGCCGCGTGAAGTCCGACGCCGACGACTACCGCTACTTCCCGGATCCGGATTTGGTGATGCTGCACATCACCAAGGAGCACATCGAAGAGATGAAGGCCCAGATGCCGGAAATGCCGCGTGAGCGCCGCAACCGCCTGAAGGGCGAGTGGGGCTTTAACGATCTGGAGATGCGCGACGTGCTCAACGCCGACGCTCTGGATCTGCTTGAGGAAACCGTCAAGGCCGGTGCCACCGCAGCCGGTGCCAAGAAGTGGTGGCTGGGCGAGCTGAGCCGTGAAGCCAACAACAAGGGTGTGAGCCTCGAAGAGCTGCCGATCACTCCGGCCGATGTGGCTGAAGTCGAGAAGTTGATCGCCGACGGCAAGCTCAACGACAAGCTGGCCAAGCAGACCGTCGCAGGTGTGCTCGCCGGCGAGGGTACTCCGGATGAGGTCGTCAAGAAGCATGGCTTCCAGGTCGTGTCTGATGACGGCGCTCTCGAAAAGGCCGTGGATGAGGCGCTCGCAGCCAATCCTGACATCGTTGAAAAGCTCAAGAGCGGCAACATGAAGCCGATGGGTGCCATCATTGGTGCCGTCATGCGCGCTACTCGCGGTCAGGCTGACGCGAAGGCCGTTACCAAGATCGTGATGAGCAAGATTAAGTGACGTTTGCAACGTTTACTTGCGATTGCTGAATCGCACGAAAACGCACGTTCCAAAAAACTTGGGACGTGCGTTTCCTTATCTTTCCGAAAGAAAGGGAGAGCGTAATCGCCAGTTGTTTTTCTTATGATTACCAACGTGTCTTCCAATACCAAGTTATGCTGATAGAGGAAGATGTACAACGATTGCCGCCGCGCCAATTCACAGCTGACATACAGTCGGGTACAATACCCTCGGTATAGGTGCGGCGACGGTCGTGCCTGCAATGATGTAGGGGACAGGAAAATGCCAGAGAATCTTGAGGCTGCAACACAGGAGCAGTCGAATCAGCAGTCGCGTGAATTGCCGGATCGTATCGTTGTGCCGCCTATCAAGGGCGAGATGGTGCATCTGCGCCCGGCCGTGATCGAGGATCTCGACCGCATGGACGCCATCGAGGCGTACGTCGGCGCTTCCGGAATCACCGGTAAGGACCGGGTTGCCGAGCGTGGCGCGGTGCGTGCGTGGGTGCGTCGTTCCGTGGCATGGTCCCAAGGCGAGGCTCCATCCGAATCCGGTGTGGGGGACCCGGAATCACGTCGCACGATCGCATGGTCCATCGTCACTGAAGCCGATCATGATGGCGATGGTGAGATTGATGCCGCGAATTCCGACAATGTGATCGGCATGATTTTCCTGATCGATGTTGACGGTTGGGCCCGTTCCGCCCGCATTCAGGTGGTGCTTGGCAAGGATTACCGGGGCCGTGGCTATTCGCGAGACATCATGCCGCGCGTGATGGCGTACGGTCTTGCGCCGGAGCCGTCAGGCCTTGGCATGCATCGCATTTGGGTCGCCGTGCCCGAACAGAATACGCGTTCCGTGTCCGTGTACCAGTCGTTGGGATTCGTGCCTTCCGGCCGCTCCCGCGACGCCCTGTGGAACGCCTCGCAGAACCGTTACCAGGATTTGATCGTTATGGATACGCTGGTTGACGAGTTTGATCCGATCCGATCGCTTGACGCGTTCGGCATGCACGTGATCGAAGACAATCCGGGCGTCAAGGAGGCTTTGAGCGCACGTGAGCATTCGATCGCCATTCGTTTGAATAGCAAGAAGGACGTGAAGCATGATGTGGAAAGCGCGCATGGAGACGAAGCCAAGTCCGCAACCATCACGGAATCCGCGCAGGAAACAGCTTTCGGTGCGGCAGGCGAATCGAACGCACCTCAGCAGAAGCGGAAGAACGCCGAAGGCGTGAATGCTGCACGGCAAAGCGAGCGTGATGATCGCAAGCCCGTTAATGGTGATGCCGATGATCAAAACAGCTGGCCGTATACGGCTGGCGAGCGCAAGACGTCGAAGGAAGCTTGGTGGCGTACGCTCGGTCGTGGTCGCAAGCGTGATGTGGAAGGTAAGTGATGAGCGCCGAGGATCTCGATAATTACGAAACCGACGCAGAACTGGCTTTGTATAAGGAATATCGCGACGTTATTAAATTATTTACTTACGTTGTTGAGACGGAGCGTCGTTTTTATCTGGCAAATAAAGTCGATTTCAACGTGCGTTCCGCCGGTCAGGACGTGTATTTCGACGTGCGTTTGACCGACGCGTGGGTGTGGGATGTCTATCGTTCCAGCCGTTTCGTCAAGAATGTGCGTATCGTCACTTTCAAGGACGTCAATGTCGAGGAAGTGCAGAAAACCGATATCGACATTCCTGATTCCATATAGTCGATATGGTCGTGCGTGGTCGCGCATCGCTTTGCTTGGCCTGATATTGCCTTGCTTGTTTTAGACAGCTCGGCTTGGCATTGCCTGACTTGGCTTGATTTTGTAAGCATTCGCACAAGTTGCGATGTTCGTTTCCCTACCCTCGGGTAGACTATCAGGGATTTTTGTTTTCATAAGGAGACCTCAAAGTGACGCAAAAGCAATCCGTGGTGATTATCGGCGGTGGCCCTGCAGGCCTGACCGCCGCTTGGGAGCTCGTCAAGGACGGTGGCTCCGAGAACTACGACGTGACCGTGTTGGAAGCGACCCGCGAATTCGGCGGCATCTCCCGCACCGTCAAGCATGATGGCAACCGTATGGATATTGGTGGCCATCGTTTCTTCTCGAAGGACGAACGCATCATGGATTGGTGGAAGGGGGTCCTGCCGCTGCAGGGCGCGCCAAGCTATGATGACAAGAAGCTCGGTCGTGAGCACGATATGGAACCGGGCGGACCGGATCCGGAAGTCGAAGACAAGGTGATGCTCAAGCGTCATCGCGTGTCTCGTATTTACTGGAACCGCCACTTCTTTGACTACCCGATTTCCCTGAGTGCCAACACGTTGAAGGCCATGGGTCCGAAGCTTACGTTGGTTGCCGGTTTCAGCTATCTGAAGTCCATGGTGCACAAGCTGCCGGAAGACAATCTGGAGAACTTCTACATCAATCGTTTCGGCCGCAAGCTGTATTCCATGTTCTTCGAGGGGTATACCGAGAAGCTGTGGGGTCGCCATCCGTCCCAGATTTCCGCCGATTGGGGTGCGCAGCGCGTCAAGGGCCTGAGCATTATGGGCGTGCTGAAGAACGCGTTCCAGAAGCTCTTGCCGAAGAAGCGCAGCAATGCTGAGGTTGAAACCTCGCTGATTGAGGAATTCTGGTATCCGAAGTATGGTCCGGGCCAGCTGTGGGAAACCGTGGAGGCCAACTGCGAGGCCGCGGGCGTGAAAGTCATTACCGATGCCAATGTGGTGGAGATTCGCCAGGCTGACGGCAAGATCGCTTCCGTGGTGTATGAGGATTCCGAAGGCAATCGTACCGAAATGGCTGCGGACGACTTCATTTCTTCCATGCCGGTCAAGGATCTCATCAACGCCGTGGATGCTTCCAGCAAGCCCGCGCCGAAGGATATGACCGAAATCGCTAACGGCCTGCCGTACCGTGATTTCGTGACCGTCGGTCTGCTCGTCAATCATCTGCGCTTGCCGAACACCACCGACATTCCCACCCTTGGCAATCCGCCGATCGTGCCTGATTGCTGGATTTATGTGCAGGATCCGGGCTATAAGGTCGGCCGCCTGCAGATCTTCAACAACTGGAGCCCGTATCTGGTTAAGGATGTTGACAACACCGTGTGGATCGGCCTTGAATACTTCTGCGAGGAGGGTGATTCCTTCTGGAACATGTCTGACGAGGAGGCGAAGAAGTTCGCCATCCAGGAGCTCACCCGCATGCAGATCATCAACGGCCCGCAGGACGTGATCGATTCCCATCGTGAGCGCGTGAAGAAGGCGTATCCGGCCTACTTCGACACGTACGACCGCATGTCTGAGCTCGTGGAATACCTTGATTCCTTCGGTAATCTGTACTGTGTCGGCCGTAACGGCCAGCACCGCTACAACAACATGGATCATTCCATGGCAACCGCCATCGAGGCCGTCGGCAATATCAAGAATGGCAAGACGTCCAAGAAGAACGTGTGGTCCGTCAATACCGACAAGAGCTACCACGAGGAAAAGTAAGTTTCAGTAAGTCCTACATGCTGTTGTTGCTGGCAAAGACCCGTCGTGTGATCGCATGACGGGTCTTTTGCATTGTGATTTGTGATTTGCGGTTGGCGTGAATACGTTGGCACGCCTGCGTTGCGTTGGTCTGGATAACGTTGTATGGTTAGGGAAGTTCGAAAACCGTGATATTTCGCGGCGGACTTTCAGTGGCGGAACATTTCCGTATCTCTTTTTTACAGCTGTCGCGGGCGTGTGCCTGCGGAAGCTAAGGAAAGGCAAAACCAGTGGCAACCAGCCCGAATCTTGAAGATATGAAACTGCCTGAGCTCAAGGAGCTCGCCAAGCAGATGGGCCTTCGTGGCACCTCCACCATGCGTAAGCCGGAACTTATCGCGACGCTTCAGGCCGCTCGTTCCGGCGGCGAGGCGCCGGCCGGCGTGACCGTCCGCGCCCCGAAGTCCGCAGCGTCCGCCGCTTCGGCTGCACCGGCAGCTCAGACCGCAATTCCATCCGCAGACGCTGAGGTCGCGGCTGGTAAGGCCGAAGAGGCCGGTAAGCCTGCTGAGGCTGCCGAAGTCAAGGCCGATGATGTTGAGAATTCCGAAAAACCGGCTTCCAGAACCTCTAGAAGGACCCGCGTCGAGCGCACTGATCGTTCCGAGCGCTCCAGCCGCCGTAAGCAGGCTGAAGCGCCGGCAAGCGAGGATACTGCGGACGTTATGGCCGCTGTGAACGCTTTGGACAGCCTCGACGAGACTCCGAAGCGCCGTCGTCGCCGTGATACGGAATCAGCCACCGATCTGCTTGCCGAATTGGGATTGGATGATGCTTCGCCGAAGCAGGACGACCGTCGTCGCTATCGCAAGGATGATGAGGCCGATGCCGAGCCACGTCGCCGTCGCCGTGCGGTGGAGGAGTTGAAGGATGAGGATGTCGTGCGTGATCTCGACGATATTCTCGCCACGTTGCCTTCGCAGGGCAACGAGGACAACGAGCGCCATGACGAAACCGAGGATGGTGATTTCGCGCGTCGTGGCCGTGGCCGTGCCAGCGACAGGGGCGATCGTATGGATCGTCGCGGACGCCGTCTGCGCGGACGTGACCGCGATTATGACGAGCGTGACGATCGCCGTGGCCGTAACAGCGAGCGTAATGATCGTAATGATCGTGCCGACCGTAACGAGCGCACGGATCGCAATGTCGAACGCGAACAGCGCCACGAGGAACCGAAAGAGGATCTCGTGCCAGTCGCAGGCATCGTCGACGTGCTCGATTCCTACGCTTTCGTGCGTACTTCCGGCTATCTGCCGGGCCCGAACGACGTGTACGTTTCCATGGGACAGGTCAAGAAGTATGGCCTGCGCAAGGGCGATGCGGTGCATGGTTCCATCCGCACCCCGCGTGAGGGCGACCGCCGTAACCAGCGTCAGAAGTTCGTACCCCTGCAGTCCATCGACTCCATCAACGGCATGACCGTCGAGGCCGCGCAGAACCGTCCGCAGTTTAACAAGCTCACCCCGCTGTATCCGCAGGAGCGTCTGAAGCAGGAAACCGCGCCGAACAAGCTCACCGGTCGCCTCATCGACATTGTGGCGCCGATCGGCAAGGGACAGCGTGGTCTGATCGTGTCTCCACCGAAGGCCGGCAAGACCATCACCCTGCAGAACATCGCCAACGCGATCGCCACCAACAATCCGGAAGTTCACCTGATGGTCGTGCTCGTGGACGAACGTCCGGAAGAGGTCACCGATATGGAACGCACGGTGCAGGGCGAAGTGATTTCCTCCACCTTCGACCGCCCGGCCTCCGACCACACCACCGTCGCCGAACTCGCCATCGAGCGTGCGAAGCGTCTCGTGGAGCTCGGTCAGGACGTGGTGGTGCTGCTCGACTCCATGACCCGTCTGGCCCGTGCCTACAATATCGCGGCCCCGGCTTCCGTCCGTATCCTGTCCGGCGGTGTTGACGCCCAAGCGCTGTATCCGCCGAAGAAGTTCTTCGGCGCCGCCCGCAACATCGAAAACGGCGGTTCCCTGACCATCATCTCCTCCGCTCTGGTGGAAACCGGTTCCAAGATGGACGAGGTGATTTTCGAGGAGTTCAAGGGCACCGGCAACATGGAACTGCGTCTGAGCCGCGAACTGGCAGACAAGCGCCTGTTCCCGGCCATCGACGTGAACGCTTCTGGCACCCGCCGCGAGGAGCTTATCACCGATCCGCAGGAACTGCCGATCATCTACCGTCTGCGCCGACTGCTTGGCGGTCTCGAGCCTGAGCAGGCCTACCAGACGCTCGTGCCGCGTCTGAAGAAGACCGCGACCAACCGTGACTTCATGGCGTCGCTGATCCAGCAAAGCGGCAATGCCGCGAATAACGGCAGTAATTGAGCGCAATTAGTTGCGAGTGATCGCAATTTGCGGTAAGCAAGCCAAGGGTCGTATGACAATCGTCATACGACCCTTTCGCATAGCCGCAAGGTATTGCGGATGCGTGGGTGATCACGTTGTGGACATGCGATACATAAATTCCGACATGCTAAAAAATACGAAAGCAAAAGTTGAAAGACGAAAAACGTATTGCCTTACAAGAGGAGATGTGTAAAAAATAAAAAACAAGTGATTGAAAAACGAAATTCGTCGGAAACGTTACGAAAACGCGGTTGACGGATTGTGTGTTGGGGTGGATATGGTAATAGACGAACTGTGAGCTGCATAGGGGAGTCGGTCCCGCCGGGCCGATGCAGAATGCTTGTTGGAAAGGGGTATGTATGACAGGCAACGGCAACGAACCCGACACTACGCACGCGAACGTGGGCCAATTCGACGACATCGACGAGACCATTCTCCGCATGTTGGAGGAGGATGGCCGCGCCACGCTGTCCCAGCTTTCGGACGCTACGGGACTGTCGATTTCCGCGGTGCAGTCGCGCGTACAGAAGTTGGAACGTCGCGATGTGATTCTCGGCTACAAGGCCGTCATTGACGATGAGAGGCGCGGGCTTGCCGTGCGTGCCTACATTGCGGTTACGCCGATCGACTATTCCAAGGAATCCGAGATTCCCGACAAGTTGCAGGATATCGATGGCATTATGTCGTGCGATTCCGTTGCCGGTTCTCCCAGCTACATGCTGACGGTGCGCGCGGCCTCGCCAGGCAAGCTTGAGGATCTGCTGAATGTCATTCATCAGACGGTGCCGGTGAGCACGGAAACCACGATTGTGCTGCAACGGTACTTCTCCAAGTGACATTCGCGCGGTAGTCTTGTACGCATGAGCGATAGCGAACACGACTGGCTTCGGCCAGAAGAAGAACACGAAACCGAAACCATCATCGATGCAAGTACCGCGCAAAGCAATCCTGAGGTCGCCGACGCCGTGGCGAAAATCGCCGCGTTGCGCCAGTCGATCGACAATGTCGATACGGCCATGGTCTCCCTGCTGGCGGAACGCTTCAAATACACGTCTCAAGTGGGCGTGCTGAAGGCGCGTGCGGGCTTCGCGCCGGCCGATTACAAGCGTGAAGATTACCAGATCAAGCGTCTGCATCGCATTGCCGTCGACGCGGGTCTTGACCCCGATATCGCCGAAATGTACCGCGAATTCGTGGTGACCGAAGCTAAGCGCAGGCATAAGCGCATCGCCGAAAACGGTGGAGATCCGGGCGTGCTCGACGTATTCGCCTGACCTGTCTGTTTTCGGCGGAAAACAAGTATTTCGGGGCATGCCGGGCGCTACATTGAATGCTTTGGAAAGTATTTCAGGCATTTGTAATTGCGATTGCGAGGTCCGGCATGCGTCACGCACTTACGATTCATCCACGGGACGTCCGTCGCCATCTTTCCGCGGCTACTGCTGTGGCGCTTGTCGCCGCGATTCCGGTCGTGGCCGTCGATGCGGCCAATGTGGCGACGTTCGTGCGGCAGAACAGGCAATATGCGGTCGAAGCGACGCAAAGTGACGTGATGAGCGCGTATGAATCCATCGACAAGCCTGGCCGTCTTTTCCTGACTCAAAGCGGAACTTCTGCATCGTACGCATCACAGCGCGTTCCCAAAGGCACTGTGGCAATGCCGTGGAAAGTGTCCGCCACATTCACTCTTGACGGTCCCAATGTGAGCGCTTCCGAAATTTCCGGCGCTTCCGGAATGGTTGGCGTTCGCATCGCCCTGCATGCCGTTGATGCCGACAAAACGGCCGATTTGACACCGATCGTCGCTTTCACCATCCCCAGCCGCGTCGGCAATGACGTGACCGCTGATGACGGTGTGGCCGTTTCGTCGGACAACACTTCGACACTGGTGGCCGCAGCCGGCAAACCCGGTGAGGATCTAACATTTAACACGTATGTGACGGCGAATCGCTTCTCCATGAGCTCGCTAGCCGTCGCCGCGGTGGATGGCGATGCCGCCCAATCGCTGCCTGATCTCACCAAGCGTGCGGCGACGCTGGTGGACGAGTTGACCAACGTTGGTTCGCAGTACAATCGCAAGCTCATTTCTCAACTGGAAAAGCTTCGGGACAACGAAAAAGCGATTGCCAAACAGACCATCTCAACGCGTTCCAAAGCGCATGAGCAGGCGTTCGACACCTATGTCGAGGCGTATGTCGGCTCGTATACCACGCATCTGTCCGGCTCACTCGGCAATTCCACGCAGCTGTCCGCCATTCTCGGCACCGCATCCGAGTTGAACGGCGACACCCCTGTAGCCAAGTCCGTGGCGGATCTTGCCAACGCCGTCAACGACGTGAGCGCCGCCTACCGACATATTGGTGCCGCTGATGCGGTCGACGAGGTGATCCGCACCATCGAACAGCGCGGCACATCCGGGCTGGTGAGAGAGCTAGGCAAACGCGCGGGTGAGGAGCAGCAGCGCGGCTCCAAGGATTACAGCGTCGGCCAGTCACAGCTGTCCTCCGCGATGATTCCGTATTCGATGGACTTCACCGACGCATACACGGCTCGACTCAAGGAACTGGGCGCCACCACCGGCACCGCATCCGAATACGAAAACCAGGCGATCGCCGACGTGCGTGCCGGCATCAAGGGCAATGAGAAGCTCAAAACCGCATCCGACAAGGTCTCCGCCGCGATGACTGCGTTGGCGGACGCTAGCGAGCACATCGGGCAGGCTAGCGCGTTCCATCAGATCATCGTGCGGTTTGCTGACCATCTGGATTCGGATGACGAGACATCGGATTCCGACGCTGCTGACGGCTCTTCGGTGCTTGATTCAATGCACGCCGTTTCGGCTGGGCATGCGTTGTGCGCGAAGGCCGAGAAGTCGCGCGCCAAGGCTCAGCACAAGGCGGAACGGGTGCAGGCCAAGGGCGATGCCGCCGATTCCTCCAGCTTGGTTGACGACAAGAACGCCATCAGCATGGACGATGTGATGAGCTATGCGGGTGGATTGCGCCCGTCATTCGGCGCGGCCGCGGACGCCACGTCGAAGAACGTGGCGAAGGTTGGGGGAGTGGATGGCTCCACGAAGAAGGGCGATTCCGCCGCTTCGGATGGCGGTTCCGAATCCACCGGCTCGATGCCGATTTCGGGCTACGGTTTGGCGAAAAGTGAGTTTGCGCCAAATAATGGCGATTTGATCGACGAGACGGTTGAGTTGGCTACCGCGGCCGAGATTTTGGACGGTGCGATGCAGTCTGGACTGTCGGCTGGCTCCGCAAAGGCGACTGGCGTCACGCAGTATTTGCTGGCTGTCCCGATACTGTAGATTGGCTGTTTTTCGCTGGTGGGTGCGATTTGTGGTTGTTTTGGCGCGGCCCCCGTTCATGAATAAGAGCGGTTTGTATTGGTTTTCCCGGTTTTTCGGATACGGGGGTACGTATTTCGGCTTGGAACGCCGCTTTGATGCCCTCTTGCGTGCGTTAACTGCGATTGCGCATCGGGAATGCGGCTTTTTCGAGTACGGGGGTACATATTCTGGTAGGGAATGTGATTTTCGCAACCCCGACCATGCATCGATTGCGATTTGGAAAAGCATAAGAATACGATAAAACCTCCTTTTGCGATACCGAAATCCGCAATGCGGGGCAATACAAAAGGAGGCTTTACCGTCAGCCGGCAGTCCCGTGAGAGCCGCCGGCCGATATGATTTCAGAAGATTACTTCTTAGGTTTCTTTGCCGGCGGCTCGCCCAGCTCGCTTTCAACGATTGTCACGTCGGTTGCGGCCTCGTCCTCACCTTCGGATGCTGCAGGCGAGGTGAAGGAGATGCGTCCGACCACGCGACCGGCTTCGGCGATATCGCCCAATGCGCTTTCGATGGACTTACGTGCCTCATCGGAAACGCCCAGCTGCACGGAAAGGATCGGGGTCTTCATCGAAACCTTGGCCTTCGACTTGATGCCACGCAGCGCGGCCAGAGCTTCACCGGCATGGGTGAGCAGCTCCGGGGAGACGGCTGCTGCGGCCGCATCGTACGTTTCAGCCTTCGGCCATGCGGCGTGGTGCACGGAACCTTCGCCCTCATGCATCCAGCTCCACACTTCTTCGGTGGCGTACGGCAGGTACGGTGCCAGCAGGCGTGCGAAGGCATCCAAGCCCAGTCCCAGTGCGGTGCGGGCGGACTTCACAGCCTTCTCGCTCGGCACGCGGCCGGTGGCGTCGGCGGTGCCGTATGCGCGGTTCTTAACCAGTTCGATGTAATCGTCGCAGAACTGCCAGAAGTAGTTCTCGATGACTTCCAAAGCCTTGGAATGCTCGTAGTTGTTGAGGCTTTCGGTGGCTTCGCGCACCACGAGGGCCATCTTGGCCATGGCTGCGCGGTCCAGCGGCTCGGTCACGTCGGCAGGGTTCCAGTTTGCGGTTGCCGGAGCGCCCACATGATGGTTCTCATCCTCACGGCCGATGGCCAGCGCGAACTTGGTGGCGTTGAGCAACTTGATGGCCAAACGGCGGCCGATCTTCATCTGGCCTTCGTCGTAGGTGGCATCCAGGCCCAAACGTGCCGCAGCGGCCCAATAACGCACCGCGTCTGCGCCGAACTGCTTGATCGGCTTGTCTGGCACGACCACGTTGCCCTTGGACTTCGACATCTTCTTGTGGTCCGGATCGAGAATCCAGCCAGACAGGGTGGCATTGGCCCACGGCAGACACTTGTTCTCAAGATGCGCGCGATCTACGGTGGAGAACAGCCAGGTACGGATGATGTCCTGACCCTGCGGGCGCAGATCCATCGGGAATGTGGCGTTGAAAATCGCCTGGTTCTCTTCACCTGGTTCTTCCCAACGGGTCACGATCTGCGGGGTGAGCGACGAGGTCGCCCACGTATCCATAATGTCAGGCTCCGCAGTGAAGCCGCCAGGCACATCGCGCTGGTCTTCGCTATAGCCTTCCGGCACATCGTCGGTCGGATCGATTGGCAGACGATCCTCGCTCGGCACGATCGGATGATCGTAATCGGCGGTGCCATCTTCATTCACCGGATACCATAGCGGGAACGGCACGCCGAAGAAGCGCTGACGGGAGATTAGCCAATCGCCATTCAGACCGTTCACCCAGTTTTCGTAACGCACGCGCATGAAATCGGGGTGGAAGTTCAGTTCGCGGCCGCGTTCGATCAGCTCGGCGTTCAGCTGCTGATCGGTGCCGCCGTTCTTGAGGTACCACTGGCGGGAAGTGACGATTTCGAGCGGCTTGTCGCCCTTCTCATAGAAGTTCGCCATACGCTTGGTCGGAGTCGGCTCACCGTCAAGATCACCGGATTCGCGCAGTGCGTCGACAATGACCTTACGTGCGGAGAACGTCGTCTTTCCGGCGGTCTCCTGGAAGATGCGCTTGCCTTCCTCGTCTTCGATCCAATCCGGGGTGTCCATGACGATGCGTCCGTTGCGCTGGATGATGGAACGTAACGGCAGATTCAGGTCGCGCCACCATTCGACGTCGGTCACGTCGCCGAACGTACAGCACATGGCGATGCCTGCGCCCTTGTCCATTTCTGCGGCCTTGTGCGCCAGAATCGGCACTTTCACGTGGAACAGCGGGGAGTAGACGTACTGGCCGAAATACTGCTTGTAACGCTCATCGTCCGGATGCGCGATCAGTGCGCCGCAGGCCGCCAGCAGTTCCGGACGGGTGGTTTCGATGTAGATCGGAGTGCCGTCTTCGAAACGGAAGGCCACCTTGTGGTAGAAGCCCGGGTACTCGCGGGATTCCAGTTCGGCCTGAGCCACTGCGGTCTGGAAGGTCACGTCCCACAGACCCGGAGCATCTTTCTGGTATGCTTCGCCGCGGGCTAGATTGCGCAGGAATGCCTTCTGAGCCACGCGCTGCGGGTGCTCGCCGATGGTGTGGTAGGTCTGCGTCCAGTCGATGGACAGACCGAGGGAGCGCCATAGCGCCTCGAACTGCTTCTCATCCTGAGCGGTGAGCTTCTCGCACAGTTCGATGAAGTTCTTACGGGAGATCGGAACCTGATCCTTGGCGTCGATCTTCTTGCCATCGGTGCCTTCGAATGGCGGCACGAAATCAGGATCGTACTTGAGGGAGGTGTCCACGCGCACGCCGTAATAGTTCTGCACGCGGCGTTCGGTCGGCAGGCCGTTGTCGTCCCAGCCCATCGGATAGAACACGTCGTAGCCGTTCATGCGCTTGAATCGCGCGATCACATCGGTATGCGTGTACGAGAACACGTGGCCCACGTGCAGGTGGCCGGAAACGGTGGGCGGCGGGGTGTCAATGGAATAGACGGCCTTGCGGTCGCGGGTGCCCTGGAACTTGTAGACTTCGTTTTCGTCCCAGACTCCGCGCCACTTGTCTTCGAGACCGTCCACGCCGACCTTGTCGGGCAGCGGCGTGAGGTTCGCGTTGATGGTATTATCTTGGCTTTCAGTCATAAACGCTAGTCTAGAAAGCGAATGTGACAACTTACGGAACCGCAACCGAATGCCGAAATCGCGAAATAATCGCAGGAAAATCAGTGCAGTTTTATTCTGCTTAACGGAAGCAGTCGGTCGGTCAGATTTTTCGGATATCCCTGCAACTGGTCGCTTACCGCAATGAAATTCTTACGCGTGTACAGCCAGTCGCTTGCCGCGTTCTCGCTGACGGTGCGTGCATACGTGCGCATGCGATCCTGATAATCGTTGTCGTTGGTGGCTGCCATCGCATCCGCATATGCTTGCTGCGCATCGCCATTCTCATAATGGAACACGCTTTGGCCGTCGGTGAATACGCTCGCATCGTTTTCGCCGCTCATGGTGGTGAGCGCGATATTGTACGTGCCGGCGTTCATGCGTTCCGTGACTTGTGCCGCGGAATCAAGCACTTCCATATTGACGCCGATATTGAGCTGTTCGATCGCCGATTTCACGGTATTGCCGATCTGCTCGTATTCTTTGGGCACCAGCAGATCGATGTCGGCGATATAGGAGGCGCCGAAATAGCTGCGCATCTGCTGACCCTGTTCAAGATTGTATGGGAACAGTTCGCTTAAGTCCTCATAGCCGTCTTCCAGCGGGCTGATCGGACCGCCGAGCGGCGAATAGGCGTCCGGAGCGTCTTTGGCGATGGATTGGGCGTCGATGGCGTACCGTGTCATTTTGCAGATCTGCTCGTCGGAGAATGGGCTTTCGGCGCTGTTATTGAAGGCGAGCATCACTTTGTCGAAGCTGATGCCGCTGTCGGAATTGATGCCGCTTTGTTGGTTGAGCTCGTCCGCCGTCGATGCGCTCAACGGCAACGCCATACTGATTTTCTTGGCTTCCATGGCGCTGACCAGGGAATCTTCGGAAGCGTAGTAATACAGCGTTATTTGCGATGCTGCGGCCTTGGTGCCCCAATACGAGTCGTTGCGTTGCAGCACGATCTGCGATTTCGACGTGCTCGCCACGGTGAACGGGCCCGATCCCACGGCCTTATTACTGTAATTCGCCTTGCTTTCCTCGTCGTAGACGATGCCGGCGCGCCCGCTGAGTGCGCGCAAAAGCCTTGGATTTGGCTGATTAAGAGTGATGACTACTGTGTTTTCGTCGGGATTGGTGATTTCCTTGAGATCGCCGAGCTGGTCGGCGTCCACGTAATTGTTGTTGATGACGTTTTGCAGCGACCAGACCACGTCCGACGAGTCGAGTTTGTGACCGTTGGCGAAGGTCATGTTGGTGTTGAGCGTGAACGTGTAGGTCAGTCCGTCGTCGGAAATCTGCCATGATTTGGCGATTGACGACTGCAGTTTGTTGGTTTCGCTGCGTGACACCAAGGTTTCGTACACGTTTTCGAGCAGTGCCTGCTCCAGCGCGGTGTCTTGTTCTCTGCGGATGTCAAGCGATTCCGGCGCGCTGCCTTGGATGCCGATGGCGACGGAGGAGTCGGAAACGAGCGTGGTGAATGATGCGATCGGGCTTTTGCGGTTCGTCAGCGACCAGCCCAGCCAGGTCATGACGCTGAGCATGATGGCGACGCCGAAAAAGACCAGCCACCGCGTGACTTCAGCTTTTAGCTTGGCTTCCCGCCCGTTTTCTTCTTCCATGGTGACTTCCATGCTGCCGAGTCTAGTTGACACATGCTACAGCGGGTGCCGCATCTACGGGGTGATTGTTCCAGCGGGTGGGAGACCCCCGTTGGAAGGTCCGATGCGGAACTACGCTGCGAATGCGCTGGGGCAGGTGTCGTTAAGCGGGCAGTTCAGGCAGTCCGGCTTTCGAGCATGGCATATGGCACGACCGTGCAATATCAGCCTGTGAGACAGATCAGTCCACTCCTCGGGCGGGAAGCATGCGGTGATCTCACGTTCAATGGCCTTGGGATCAGGAGAGCCGCTCGCCCAATCCGAACGCCAGCGCAGTCGACCGGTCACACGAATCACATGCGTGTCAACAGGAAAACCCGGCACGCCAAAAGCATTCCCAAGCACCACATTCGCGGTTTTGCGCCCCACGCCCGGCAGACTTGTCAAAGAGTCCATATTTTGCGGCACTTCGCCATCGAACCGTTCGCACAATGCGTAAGAAAGTCCGATGATGTTCTTTGCTTTCGTACGATGAAATCCGATGGAATGAATGATGCTTTCCACGCGTTCGGGATTGGCGCTCGCAAGTGCGTCTGGTCCCGGATATTCGTCGAATAATTCCGGTGTGACCATATTCACCCGCTTGTCGGTGGTTTGCGCGCTCAGTACGGTCGCCACCAGTAATTCAAAAGGATTCGAAAAATTCAGCGCGCACTTCGGATGCGGAATCTCCTCGCACAATACTGCGTATTCCTGATGCATGCGTGATAGTCGCGCTTGTTTCGATTCCTTGGGCACGCTACCAGTCTACCGTCGCATGAATAGTGCAACCGCGTGCACGAAAGTGAAATAGCCGACAGCCAAATCGCGAGTAATTGCAAAAAGCAGATATTGCAAATCGTCTGCAAATCAAGCGGATAGTAAGAAAATCAGCCTTCGTCCGAAGCGTTACGGGCTGCGGCATCCTTGGCTGCGGCTTCGCCCTCTTCCTCTTCGGGAGGATCGAAACGATAGCCGACATTGCGTACGGTGCCGATTACATGCTCGTATTCGCCGCCCAGCTTGGCGCGAAGGCGACGGATATGCACGTCAACCGTACGGGTGCCTCCGTAATAGTCGTAGCCCCACACCTCCTGCAGCAGCTGCGCGCGGGTGAACACGCGCCCCGGATGCTGCACGAGATACTTGAGGAGCTCGAACTCCTTGTATGCCAAGTCGATCGGATGCCCGTGCAGGCTTGCCGTGTAGCCGTTGGTGTCCACCACCAAGTCTCCGGAGTGGATCATGCCGTCTTCGTTCTGCACGCCCGAGTCACCGGAACCATACATTGCGTTGATCGGCGAGTTGCCGCGCTCCGACACCAGGCGAAGACGCCCCTCGACCTCGGCCGGGGAGGCGGACGCCACTACCACGTCGGCGATGCCCCACTGCGAATTGACCACGGTGAACCCGCCCTCGGTGAGGATGAGTACGATCGGCGTGGAAAGTCCGGAGGCGTGGATCAGGCGGCACAGCGTTTTCGCCGTGGCCAAGTCGTCTCGCGCGTCAAGGAAAAGAATGGTGCTTTCCGGCATTTTTACCAGGCTCGCCGCATCCATCGGCAGCACGCGCACGCGGTGAGAAAGCAGCGCCAGAGAAGGAAGCACGGTAGCTGGGTCGCTAGCGAACGTCATAAGCGTCAGATCCGTCACGTTAGCTCCCTTTGTCTCTTGCACTGGTTTTGTATCGTTGCCGCGATTGTACTCTTGTTGTGTGTTATCGGCGTTTCGTTAATTTTATCTGAACTATGTGGACACTTGCGGCTACATTTAATGGTATTGCATACGTAATGACCACACTATGGAAAATCATGAAAAGGGGACGAAATGACCGCCTCTGAAAAAGTTGCCGTCAAGTCGGCTCAGAAAGCCTCGTTCGGCAAGGTTCTTGCCGTTCAAATCGCCGCATATGTGGTGCTGGTTGTGCTTGCGCTGATTCCCGGCATTTCCTACGGGAATGCGGAAGAGCCTGCAATCGTGTCGTTCGCCGTTGTGGCTTCCGTGGCGATGATTGCGCTGCTTGCCGTGTTTAACCCGTTCCGCGATGGTGTTGCGGGGCATGTGATTTCCGTGGTTGCGGGCTTGCTTTCCGTGGTGTGTGCCACGACGGTGATGCTTGGACGTGCGATTTTCCCCGCCGGTTTGGGTGATGAAGACACATTTTGGATGCAGGAAGGTTGGATTGCCGGTGTTGGCGGTCTGCTAATCCTGCTGATTGTGGTTTCGTTCGGGCGTCAGATGGCGCGTGAGAACCGTACGCATCTGATTCGTTCGCTGTCGCACAATGTTGTGGAAGGCGTTGTCATGATTGGCAGCGCGGGCTGGTGTTTCTTGTCAACGCTGCTGCCGATTCGTTCCGGCGAAAATGCGGCTTCTACCGAGTTTGCCATGAGTCCGGCGTGGATTGTCTCCGTGATCGTGTCGCTGTTGCTGATCGTCGCGCTCGATGTGTGCTCGTATTGGTGGAATCGTAATGCCGATCCTGATCCGCAATTCAAGAATCCGTGGATTGGCATCGCGCTGTTGCCAGTTATGATTTCCGGAATTGTGGTCGGTATCGCATCGTACGCGACCGTCATGTTCTAATAGTGTGATTCCTGCAATCGCGAGAAAACGCGAAAGCGCAGGAAAATATCGCAAGTATTTGCGGCAAGCGGTAATGTAAGCCCATAATCATGTGCGATTACGGGCTTTTGCTGTAGTTTGTATATCTGTTTTTATCTGACTTGCGATTGTTATGCGAGGAATCCGAGATGTTCCAACAGTACTTTCACACCGATCAGAATAAGCACGACGCCACCCGCGATCTGTGCGGGCTTCTGCCAGTGCGAGCCGAATGCGCGGCCGATATACAGGCCGGCTGCGGAGAACAGGCCGGTGGTGATGCCGATGATGATCACTGAAATCCAAATGTTCAGCGACATGAATGCGAAACTGACGCCAACGGCGAATGCGTCGATGCTGCAGGCCACGGCGAGCGGAAGCATGTGCTTCCAATCGAAATCAGCGGTTTCCTTGGCGTTTTCTTCATCCTCTTCGAATGCTTCACGCACCATGTTGCCGCCGATGAGGGCGAGCAGGCCGAAAATGATCCAATGGTCGACTGCGGTCACGTATTTGCTGAACGTGGACGCGGCGAAATAGCCGAGCAGCGGGAAAAGCGCCTGAAATCCGCCGAACCAGAGGGCGGTTTTGAACGCGTCGAGGTCACGCAGTTTTTTGACGGTGAGGCCTTTGCCGATGGAAACGGCGAATGCGTCCATAGATACGGAAACGGCAATGAGTAGTGTTTGAATCAACATAGCTGGTATATAGGTTCATCCCGACGGTTTCCCACGGGATGGGCCTCGACGGAGTCTCACGTCCGCCTACGCCTAGGGGTACCGACATAGAACTGCCGCGCCAGCCAGCGGGCTTTGAATTCTGCGAATACTGTTCGCATGCCGTGAATTACGTGTTCCACTATAGCGGCCCCCAGCGAATATGCGTGTGCGGTATGAGCGCATCCCGTCTGCGGGCTGTTTCTTCCAGTCGCTGGAGGAATCCGGACACTTGGAGGGTATGGTTATGTCCGTTTTCTTCCAGTATCTGGAGTTTTTGGGACGTTGAGATGGCTTTTGCTGGGGTGATTGCTCCAGCGGCTGGAGAAATCGGGACGTTTGGAGGCTTGTGGGCGGGGTGATTGCTCCAGCGGCTGGGGGGGGATTGGGACGTTTGGATACGTGAAAAGCCCGTTGACATGTGTAAGTACATACGTCAACGGGCTTTTTACGTAAAGTCGCTACCTAGAAAGGGGCGAAATCACTTAGCTTCGGATTCGGCGAGGCGCTTGCGAGCGGCCACGATTTCCTCCTCGGCTTTAGCTGCACCGGTCCAGTAATCGCCCGGCAGGACTTCCTTGCCCGGCTCCAGAGCCTTGTACTGCTCGAAGAAGTGCTTGATTTCAGCCTTGTGGTACTCGGAAACGTCTTCGACATCCTTGATGTCGTCGAAACGCACATCAGCCGGAACGCACAGCACCTTGTCGTCTCCGCCAGCCTCGTCGACCATGTGGTACAGGCCAACGGCGCGGCATTCCACCACGCAGCCCGGGAACACGGAGTTCGGGATCGTGACGAGTGCGTCGAGCGGATCGCCATCCTCGCCCAGAGTGCCGTCGATGTAGCCATAGTCATCCGGGTAACCCATGGAAGTGAACAGGGTACGGTCCAGGAACACGCGGCCGGTCTCGTGATCCACTTCGTACTTGTTCTTGGAGCCGCGCGGAATTTCCACCACGACGTTGAAGGTTTCTGCCATTGTTTTCTCCTTGAGATTGGGCAGTTTACATTATCAGTAACCACAATACCGCTTTCCACCGAAGTGGAACGAACCTGATCAAATAGGATTTTGATTTCGGACTGATATGTTTTGTTGTAAAGAGTGCCGTCGTTCGGAAGCAAATTGTGCGCGCTAAGGTTGCATGTATTCAGTTGGGGCTTCCCCTGGTTGAGAATCATGGAGAAGGTTGGAATAAAGGTATGGTGATGTCGGCCATCCATAGATTTTCCGTTGATTGGGTGGAGATAGATCCCCCTTGTGCTTCTAGGATTGCTGTATATCTCAACAATCCCATAGTAGTGGGCTTATCTATGTCGAGATTTATAGGGGCACTTCGTGGGGTATCGCACGCTGAGATGGTGATATTACCGCCAGAGGTTCCAAAAGTGACGAGGTAGCCTTTCTTAGGGTCGGCATGTTTGATGATGTCGGAAAACAATTCATTGGTGACGTCGAAAAGCAATTCAGAGTTTTTATTGGGAAGATGATTCAGATCTTGAAGAGTGTTAATTATTTCTCCTCTGAATTGTAGCTGTTCTAATCTGTGCTGAGCCCTAGAAATAATCTGATCGAGGTGCTTGAGTTGGTTGGAATTGTCAGCTTGCTGCGTGTCTTTGGAGTGGTCATTATTGATTAGTTGTGAAATAGTAGTACGTGTTTGTGTAAGTGTTTCGCGTAGAATATCCTGCAACTCAATGAGATCCGTTTTAGATAATTGAGAATTTGAATATATACGCTCATCTATAAATCGGATTGCATAAGTGAGATTATTGCAAGTTTTATCGTGTAGTGAAATTGCGACTTGTTGTTGATATTTGGATCTTGCGAGTTGGTTGTTCGTTTCGTTTTTTAGTTGAGCCCAATGAAGTAATGATCCTGCTAAGCAGAAGACGCCTAACGTCATCAGCATAAGTAGAGAGTCGGTTGTGTTTATTGCTGACTGCATTATGTAAGTGCTGGCGGTGTGCGTGATGAGGTAGGTGAGTGAGGCACCGATTCCCTGTAAGAGATTGTGATATCCGAGCAGTGTGACTGCTAGTAGACAACTAAAAATAAGAGCTGCAGATGTTTGAAATGGCAGAATGGGGCCGATCCACGATGTGAGGATGATGAGCCAGCTGCCGGCGATCTGCCATTTCGTGAAAATGAGAAACACAATTATTTCTGCACAGCAAAAAAAGATATGCCATTTGAGGTAATTATGGTTGATGTTTAAGCTTATTTCATCTATTAGAAATATAATGAGACAGAGGAGATAAAGAACTCGTATGATAAATGGAAGAAAATTGAAGTATATTCTAGATGATGGTTTATAGGTTTTAACTATATTAAATCGTATTTTCGACATAGGATGACCGCTTCTTTTCTGTTATGGACTTCCATCTTCTTGAGGATGCGATGGATATACGTGTAAACGGTATTTTGACTTATGCTGAGTAGCGCTGAAATTTGTTCGGTTGAATGGTCTTGTGCATAGAGACGCAGGACTTCTTGCTCTTTGCGACTTAGTTTAGGGGGTCTTTTGTCTGTTTTGCTGTTAAGCAAATGATGTGCGGTTAATGCGTCAGGAAATCGATCGTCAATCGGGAGTCCATGACTTGCCCGAATGATTGCGGATGGCAGGTCTTGAATAAGGTTTTCTTTTGATAGTATTCCTTGGGCTCCTGCTGATATGACGTCTTCTTCGTAACGTTTTGTTTCGTATGCTGTGATGCAGAGGAGCCCCATATCAGGGGTCTTTTGGCGTATTTTTCGACAGACAATGTCACCGCTGATGTCTCCCAATGCCATGTCGACAAGAAGAATATCGGGAAGTTTATCACCGAATAGGCAGTGGTGTAGTGCCTCTGCGCCTGAGTGTGCTACCCACGTGACATGATGCTCTCTGGAAAGCTGATCTATCCAATGCGACAGCATTTTTGCCGATAGGACATCGTTGTCAAGGATTGCGATATCAATGGTTTTCTCCTTGTTCACACTGATAGACAATACCATCGATGGGGGTATGTGGAGCTTTAATGTCAAGTTTTCCTTGACAAGCGTTTCTGTAAACAGCTGAGGATCGCTACCGTGGAGGTTATCGCCAGTGTCGGCGATGAAACATAGTGGTTGGAGGTGACCATGTCAAAAAAAATGGTCGGAATTATTGGTGCAGCTGCGTTAACTTCAGCTCTGTTTGTCGGCGTGCCGACAGGTGCTTTTGCCTCTGAGCCTGCTGGTTCAGGTATTGAATCCTGCAGCGGACAGTGGAGTGAGGTTTCGGTATCTGACAGTGCTTCTCCGGCATATGAAGCTTTTCCTAATGAAGGTGGCACATGGCAGTACGGTGCCAACCCGGCGAAGATGTGGTCTAATTATTGGCATACGAGCAAGTGCCATGGATCATCTGTATATACGAACACGAACAAGAGTGTGTCGATCGATACTGCGGCGGGACATTGGTCTTATGCGCAACTATGGGTATATGATTCCTCAGCCCGGTATTACTACCGTATTTGCTAATTGTTGTTTGTGTTTTTGTGGGTGCTTATTTGCTGTTGTAGGTGAATAAGCACCCGTATTGCTATTTTTTAGTAGTTGGTTTGATGGGTTATGGGAAAAAAGATTCTGGCGACTCTTAGCTTGGTTATTGCCATGTTGTCTTCATTTATTACTGCTTCGACGTTGCAATCATTGGAGATGACGTATCCGGTTGGAACGAGAACATTTATCTCTGTGAATTTTTCTTCATTGTCTGCTGATAAAAATGAAGTTATTTCAGCGATAGAAGATTTGACGTATGATAAAGGATCTTTTGGTGTTTTATCTAAAGTGGAATCCATATCTCACGACAAAGTGAAGTTATTTTATTTTGGGGATCACAATAGTGCCGCGGACGAGCTGAAAAGGAGCAATTACTCTGGGCGTAGCGAGATCAAGCTGATTCCCTTATCTGACCTTTCGGAAGCGAGTCTTTCTGGAACATACTCGTTTACGGATTCCAAAGCCGCGCAATCTGCTGTAAAGATTATTGAACAGTACGGTGGTTCTGTTGTTAACAGTGGATCGAGGGTGTCAAGTATTGATGTTCTTGGATTACTTGCGAATAATCGGTCGGGTGGATTCGGTATTGCTTTGCTTTTTGTTGTCGTGTGTGCGACATGCTGGTCATGGGTGGGAAACCGTGAGCGTCTGCATTCCATTCTTGTGCTTAATGGTTGTCAAAACAAAAATATAGTTTATCGTGATACCAGTGATTTTCTGCGTGTGTGGATTATTCCATATGTTATTGGGATTGTGATTTCGATAGCATTATCATTGGTTCTTCATTCGGTTAATTCTATATTTGATTATCTTGAAGCATATCTGGCTTCTGTTATTTTATTTCTAGTATTGTTTTTGATGGTTGTTGCCATTTTCTCCGTTATCACCATGCCTTCGGTTCGGAATATTTCCCTAAGGGAAAATTTATCTAAGAAGCTTTTGTGCGGACAAGTTTTCTTGAAACTTGTGTGCATTGTTCTTGCATTGGTTTCCGGTGCCATGGCCTTGTCTTCATTTGAATCGGCTTCTCAGCAGTTTCGTTCCGTGAAACGATGGGAGGGAGTGCAACAGGTTGTGTCGGTGAAAACATTTGCGGATCCAACGACCTCATCTTCTGAAGTTGCGCAGGCTTTTAATGATTTTTTCAGTTTGGCGGATGCGCGGGGCGGGTTGTATTTGTCGTATTCCGTTGCTCCAGCTTTGGTTGAGGGGGCAAATCCGACTGCGAATGATATATCGAAACAACTGTCTCCTTATGACGATGTCATTATAACGAATAAATCTTTCCTGAATTTGATGAATGTTTCTGAAAATGATTTAAAGAAAATTGATTCGTCGCACATTCCTGCTTCGGTGTTGAGTGGTCTGAGGGGGTATGACGGAATATGGTTGAATGAGCATTCTGAGATTGCGATGGAGGATTGCCTGTATGAATGGAAGGGCGAAGGGCTTTTTCCTGCGCTTGAATACGGTGCTCAAAATGGCATGTTTTCAATGACTCGTAATCCATTGGTCATCGTAGTGGACGATGTGAGCAAGGATCTCAATATCAATGGTTTCGTTTATCCTGCACTTTCGACGTCTAATATCATTTTTAATGATGCTGATTTTGTAAATAGCATAGCTGAGGAATCTGGATTACTGTCATCGATTAATTCTATAAATAGAGTTTCTGATGACGCTTTTTATCAATACTGTATTCTTAAGCAACTTGGTGAAACTAACCTATTTTATTTGATCATTGTGTTGCTTGAAGTTGTTTTAAGTACGGTAGAAGGTGCGTATCTTTGGGCGTATGAAAATAGACGGAGAATATTCATCAGGCATACGCTGGGTGAGCATTACCTTCGTCTTTCTTTTGGACATTGTGTGACGCAGGCTGTTTTGCTGGTGATCTCATGCATAATTGCATATGTTGTTGTAGGGCAACAGAAATTACTTTCGAATAATATTTGCATTTTTATGACGGGTATCTCAGTTCTGTGCCTGTCTATTGAGATTATTTCCGTCTTACTTGCGTCAAATAAATGCTTTACGGAAGTTGTAAACAGAGCTGTTAAATAATCGAAAAGGGGTAATGATGACTATTGAACTTAATGACATTTCGTATGCAATCGATAATCGTACGATTTTTCAGCATGTGAATGGAAGACTTGACGGAGGTTGCATGATTGCACTTACTGGTCCGTCGGGTTGTGGTAAGACGTCGCTGTTGAATGTCGCGTCGCTGTTATGTAAGCCAAGTGCTGGTGACGTTGTTGTTGATGGTGCAGGTACATCGCATTGGAATGATCGTAAAAGAAGATTGTTTTGGAAGAATAAAGCATCATTTATTTATCAGGATTATGGACTGATAGATGATGAAACGGTTTTGTATAATTTGACGTTTAAACGCGGTTTTCTTCAATCTAAGAAAACAAAAATGCCTCGCCGACTGTCTGATTTACTTGCAGAGACCGGGATGCTGAATCGCGTCAATGAAACTGCGGCGGTTTTGTCTGGTGGCGAGAAACAACGTATAGCGATTGTTCGAGCACTTTGGAAGAGATCGGCTTATATTTTCGCTGATGAGCCCACGGCTTCATTGGATGCAGCAAACAGAAAGATGGTCGTTGATTTACTGAAGAGTGCAGTGAGAAAAGGAGCCTGTGTGGTTGTTTCAACACACGATTTGGAATTAGCGAACGTATGTGACCAAGTAATTGATTTATCTCGATGAAATTTTGTTTATAGATAGGGGAAGATGATATGAGTTTTATCTCTTGCAGATTTACTAAGATAATGAGTGTTTTTCTTGTGACGATTGTCGTGATTATCTCTCTTGCATGCCCGTTCAATGTGGCTATGGCTGATGAGCATGTTTCTGGTATAGCTGACCCATCAGTGACTCCAGCCTACATCGTATGTCCTTCGTGGCTGCCCAAGTGGATATGTATGTGAATATGGATTATAAGTGTGTGCGGTGTGCGCACATTTAGCGATGTTTGGACAATATGAAGGCGGGTGTTTAGGAAGTTTTGTGGCTTTCTAAACACCCGCCTTCGGTTTAATGCGATTGAGACTCAATCAGTCTTCGACGACGGTGAGCACGTGTGCCACGTCGGCCCATGGGGCGAGCGAAACGTAGTTGTCGTAACCCCATTCGAAGTCGCGGCCGGTCAGCTCGTCATGCACCTTGAGCGGCTTGTCGGTGGCGAAACCGAAGTCGCCCAGCTCCACATGCACGATGGACTGGTGCGCATTGTGGCCGTCAAGGTTTACGATCACAATCACCGTGTCTGCCTTGCCGGTGCCGGTCAGTTCGGCCGGGGTCTGGCGCAGGAATGCGATCACGCCCGCATCGTCGCTTGGCAGAATGTGCAGATTGTGGTAGCTGCGGCATGCCGGGTGAGTGTCACGAATCTTGTTGAGCGAGGTCAGCAGTTCGGCGATACCGTACTTTTCGGTGCTGTCCCAGTCGCGCACCTTGACTTCGTACTTCTCATTGTCGATCTGCTCTTCGAAGCCCGGACGCTGCTTGTTTTCGATCAGCTCGTAGCCGTTGTAAATACCCCAGCTCGGGCTGCCCATAGCGGCGAGCACCGCACGCACCGCGTGGCCGGCGATGCCGTTGTCGCGCACGTAGGCGGTGAGAATATCCGGAGTGGTGGGCCAGAACGTGTTGTGCTGGTAGAAGCCGCCATCGCCGTTGGTCTCTTCGAAGTACTCTTCGAGCTCTTCCTTGGTGTTGCGCCACGGGAAGTAGCAGTGCGACTGCGTGAAGCCTACGTAGCTCAGCGCGCGCATCATGCCCGGGCGGGTGAACGCCTCAGCGAGGAACAGCACTTCCGGATGCTTCTTCGTAACGGCGGCGATCACATCCTGCCAGAAACGCACCGGCTTGGTGTGAGGATTGTCAACGCGGAAGATCGTCACACCCGCCTTGACCCACAGATCCATAATGCGTTCGACTTCTTTTTCGATGCCTTCCATGTCGGCATTGAAGTCGATCGGGTAAATATCCTGATACTTTTTCGGCGGATTCTCAGCGAATGCGATGGTGCCGTCCGGCTTGGTGCGGAACCAGTTCGGATGCGCCTTGACCCACGGGTGGTCAGGAGAGCACTGCAGGGCGAAATCAAGCGCGATTTCCAAGCCCAGCTCGTGGGCGCGCTCGCAGAATGCCTTGAAATCGTCCATGGTGCCAAGCTGCGGGTCAACGGTGTCGTGTCCACCCAGTTCGGAACCGATGCCGAACGGGGAGCCCGGATCGTTCGGACCGGCTACCAGGGAATTGTTGCGTCCCTTACGGTTGGTCACGCCAATCGGGAAGATCGGCGGCAGATACACAATGTTGAAGCCTTCGGCTGCGGCACGTTCCAAGCCGGCGATCGACGTCTTGAGGTTGCCGGGAACGATCTTGCCGTCTTCGCCGTAGTAGGCGCCTTCGGAACGCGGGAAGAACTGATACCAGGAGGCGAAGCTGGACTTCGGGCGTTCCACGCGGAAACGCTGCGGATTCGACTCGGACAGGCCGTCGCGCAGCGGGTTGGTTTCGTGCAGCTGCTCGATGTCGCTGCTCTGGGCTGCGGCGAGACGCTCTTCGGCGCTCAGCGACTTGTTTTCCATGGTCTTGGCAGCGTCGCGTAGCACCTTCTTGTCGGCTGCGGAAAGCTTGGAATCCTTCGCGTCGGCCCAACGCGCGAGCAGCCGTGCGCCGGATTCCAGCGCATTCTCCACGTCGTCATTCACTTCAACCTTGATGATGGCGTCGTGCAGCCAGGACTGGTAGGTGTCTTCCCAGCCTTCGACCACGATCTGCCATTCACCCAGCTGACGCTTGACGGCAGCATAGTCGTCATCCCACGGCTTCAGATCGCTGTGCTCGCCGATCTTGACCATGGCTTCCCAGCGGTCAAGACCCGGATTGGTGCAGGTCATGGCGAAACGTTCAACCTCGCGGCCGCGTGCGCTGCGCACGGACACGGTCGCTCCGGTCTTGGTACGGCCTTCGATGAACACTTGGGCGGTGACGTTGAATGCTTCGCCGAGCTCCACGCGTGCTGGGAACAGGCCGTTCTCAACGTTCGGGGTGATGTCGAGCACGTTCACGCGGCCGAACTGTTCGGGGCTGGTGCGTTCGATGACGGGGGCTGGGGCTTCGCCTACGGCTTGCGGTGAGGCAGCCTTCGCCTTGGCGGTGCGCTTGCGAGCGGTGGATGCCGTAGGTTTTTTGGCGGCAGTGCGCTTGTTAGGCGTCTGAGATATTGATGACTTCGCCTTAGCGGTCGTCTTCTTGATGGTTGATTGCTTGGTTGTGGTGCGCGGTTCCGCGCTCTTATCTTCTTCTGCCATAACGCCGATTATAGAGGAGAAAAGGTGGATTTGGTGAACTATCTTCTGACCAGCGATTTTCCGCCCTTTGTGGATAACTTCTTTACTTAAGTTTGACAAAACGTTTTTTGTGGATAAGTCGCGGTTTTCAACAGGCAAAGTTATCCACAAAATGCCGAAAAATACGTCCTCCGACCACAACCCTTGAAAAAGACCATGTGGTAATCGCAAGTATGCAAGTCTGTTGAATCACGGCAACAACGACGTGCATATCGAAAGGACGATGCAATGAATGTTATGAAGCGACGTATGCTTGCGATTCTGGCCGCGGTATTGGCGGCTTGCGCCATAATCGTAACGATGACATGCCCGGCAGCGCTGGCCGCCGAACAGCTGTTACGTGCGAACGGCAAGCATTACAACTATTTTCTTGATGGAAAACCGTATGTGATCGGGGTGAACGCGGAATCGAGATCGGGCAAATTCTATTATTGCCGGCAAATCGAACGCATGACCGACTATAAGGTGACTGAAACCACCACCGTGGAAAATACGGAAGCGGCACGGCGCCTTGCATGGCTGCTGTCCGAATATCAACATGACGGGGAACCGGTGCTCACGTATGCGGCGATCGGCGTGCTGGTGCACCGCAACTATGACGACCAAAAGGTGTGGGCCAGGCATGAGCAATACCTCTTCTCGGTGATGGACGGGCTGGAAAGCAAGGTCAACGAGCTTTGGGAGGAGGCTGCGAACAAGTTGCCGGTTTCTTCGAGGGTGACGCGTGATGATCGGCAGGGATTGCGGTCCGGAAGCCTGTTCGTGCAGTTGCTGGATGCGAGTGGACAGCCGATCGAGGGCGTATTCACGGCGACGATCGAAGGTCCGGCCGTGTTCGACGAAGATGACGAGCCCACGGCGGTCGGCTGGGCCGAACTGGAGGGAACCACCGTGTATTGGCATGCAACGGGCGCCGGTGAGGTCAATATCAAGGTCGGATACCAGTCCGTGGGATTGGATGAGGCCGTCACCGCGCAGAAAATGATGGTGCTGAACGATGTGGTGGAACGTGAGGATAGCCTGCTGACGTTCAATGTCGATAACCTTTATGCCCCCGAGCAGGAAATGCCTCAGACAGGAAGTCCGATGGGGCTGGTGTTGGGTTTGGCAGCTGCCGTGATGTGCTGCGGGGCGTTCATGCTATATGCCGTTCGTCGACGATGATAGGTGGCGATGATATGTGGCGATAATGCCGGTTCGCAGAGGTGATTTTGCGAAGCTTGGCTGAATATGCTGAAGGAAGCCAGTGAAAAGAACGTGGTGAAATTCAAAACCCGCGAACAATCCGACCAGCTGCCATGTCCAGATTTTGCCTGGATTTTGTTAAGTAATCGGCTTGGCCAAGATTCGGTAGGAAAACAAAAAAGTCAGGAACTACTATGGTTCCTGACTTTCATTGGTAGCGGGGCATGGATTTGAACCATGGACCTCTGGGTTATGAGCCCAGCGAGCTACCGAGCTGCTCCACCCCGCGTCGGCTTGTCTTCAAGACAGCTCTATTAACTTTACGATTACTTTCAAATATGTCAAATCGGCGTGTCGTACTCGTTCGACCGTGCGAAATAGCGTCACAAATAGCGCGTTATCCATTTTTCCTATACCCGTTTCGACCGATCGCCGGCGCAGGGGAGTGCGCCATATCCGACCACGCACCATAATAGAAGCATGCCTATCAAGATTCCCAGCGGCCTTCCGGCCAGAGACATTCTCGACTCCGAGCGCATTTTCGCGCTGGAAAAGCCCGAAGCGGAGCGTCAGCGTGTGCGCCCGCTCAAGCTGGTGATCTTGAATCTCATGCCTAAGAAGGTTGAAACGGAAACTCAGCTGCTGCGCCTTATCTCGAAGAGTCCGCTGCAGGTGGAGATCGATTTCATGAAGACCTCCACACATGAGGGTACGCATGTGAGCGCCGACCATTTAGTAAAGTTTTATGAAACCCTCGACGCGTTCCAAGACAATTATTACGACGGCTTCGTGGTGACGGGTGCTCCCGTCGAACATCTTGATTTCGAGCAGGTCGATTATTGGGATGAGTTCAAGAAGATTCTCGACTGGGCTTCCACGCACGTGTTCTCCACCATGTATTTGTGCTGGGGCGCGATGGGTGCGCTCAATTACCGCTACAACGTGCGCAAAGAGAATCTTCCGGAGAAGATTTTCGGTGTGTTTCCACAGTATTTGCAGGATGAATACTGCTTCCTGACGAACGGTTTCGACGAAATCTGCCTGCAGCCGCATTCTCGCCTTGCGGGGGTGAACGAAGGCGATGTCGCCCGCAATCCCGAATTGCAGGTGCTTACGTGGGGTCCAAAATCCGGTCCTGGTCTGATCGCCACCCGCGATTTTTCGGAGGTGTTCGCGCTTGGCCATTGGGAGTACGGCAAGTACACCTTGGCTGAGGAGTATGAGCGCGATATGAAGAAGGGGATGACGAACGTGCCGTTCCCCGAAAACTACTTCCCGCATGACGATCCGCAGCTTGAGCCGGTGTTCGCGTGGCGCGCCCACGCGAATCTGTTATGGCGTAATTGGTTGAATTGGGTGTATCAGACCACGCCATACGATTTGAGCGAGGTTCCGCAGCTTCGTGCGCAGAAACGTCTTGGCACGGATCGTTCGATTCGCCATCAGCCAGGTTCGCCGCGTGTCGATGCGTTCGCGCCGTTCGTGTGCGACGGCTACGGTGTGATCCACAGCTGAATCCAACGTCCTTTCCGTAACATTGCGGAAGTCGTCGATGCGTTGAATACGCGGATAATTCGTGTGATACGAATCGCATGATTGTGTGCATCTTTTTGCTTGTGCCAGTCGCATTCGTCTGCGATTTATCGGTGTCGAGCTGAATCAGCTTAAAAAATTCCGACACTCGATAAACATAGTGAAACGTTTTACCGACAACATGCGGTATGCTGGATAACGTCGACTATCCGACGAATCACAGAGCCGTGTCTAGTTAGTCCAGCTTGAAGCGAAACGCCGGAAAAACCAAATGGCCGTAAGGAAAACCCCAGGTGTGTGGACGTTGTCTAGACACGGGCTAATAATCCTATCCAGCCATTCGGAGTCGAATGCGTCGCACGGGACTCCGGTCGCGTCGATGCACACTTCGAAGTACGCTTTGGTTAAGTAACCAGAACGTCACATTCGACTCGGTTGTTGGGTTAAACTAACAGCTGACACAAGAGCAGGAGGCGTGAATGATTGGTGCATTGGGAAAAGGCATGCTGACCATCGCTGATGGTCCCGAGATGCCCAGCGTCGATGACTTCCTTCCCGATCCGTTCGTTTTTCAGGGCACGCCGTTCGCCATTAACCGCATCATCCTCGTTCGCATTCTTGCGACCGTCATCATGCTGCTGGTTCTCGGAATTACGGCAAGCCGTGCAAAGCTCATCCCCAGCCGTTGGCAGGGAGCAGTCGAATGGTTGATCGAATTCGTCCGCGACAATATCGTCTATCAAGTGATGGGTGAGCTGCGCGGCAAGCGTTACGTGCCGATGATCACCACCGTGTTCTGCACGTTGCTGATCTTCAATCTGTGTGGCATCATCCCAGGCTTCAATATCGCGGCAAGCGCAACGATTACGTTGCCGCTGGTATTCGCCATGTGGTGCTTCTGCCAATACTGGATTGCAGGCATTCGTGAAAAGGGTCTCGGCCACTTCCTGAGGGATGAGATCTTCCCGAAGGGTGTTCCGGCCCCGATCTACATTCTGCTGTCCCCGATTCAGCTGCTTGAGCTGCTGATTATCCGCCCATTCTCGTTGACGATTCGACTGTTCGCCAACATGGTTTCGGGCCACTTGATTCTTGCGCTGTGCCTTTCGGCCACGCAGTACTTCCTCATTGATGTGGTGAACAAGGTGTTCATGCCGTTCGGCGTCGTCACCTTCGCAGCTGGCATGTTCATGTTCCTGTTCGAGGCGCTGGTCGCTTGCCTGCAGGCTTACATCTTCGCCATTCTGACCACCGCATACATCAATATGAGCTATCCGGAGATCGACTGACCGCCGGCTTTTTAATTGTTGCTTCTTGTCAAGCAATAACCAGAAAGGAAACAATCATGGATATCGTTACCCTCGCTGAGGTTGCCGGCAACCTGAACGTCGTTGGCTACGGCCTCGCCGCCATCGGCCCTGGCATCGGTCTGGGCATCCTGATCGGCAAGACCATCGAAGGCACTGCTCGCCAGCCTGAGCTCGGCAGCCGTCTGCAGACCCTCATGTTCCTGGGTCTGGCATTCGTTGAGGTGCTGGCACTGCTCGGCTTCGTGCTCGCCTTCATCAAGTAAGACTTGATTCAAGGTAACACCGAAGACGCAAACGAACATGAAAGGAGGAAGACACTATGGTGACCGCAGCTAGCGAAATGGAATTGTTCCTTCCGAAAAGCTACGACATTTTCTGGTCGTTGGTCATTCTGATCATCGTCGCCGTGTTCTTCTACAAGTTCTTCCTGCCGAAGTTCCAGGCCGTGTTCGATGAGCGCGCTGCCAAGATCGAAGGTGGCATCGCCAAGGCCGAACAGGCCCAGAAAGATGCCGATGAAGCCAAGGCGAAGTATGAGGCTCAGCTGAGCAAGGCGCGCGTCGAGGCATCCAAGATCCGTGACGACGCACGTACGGAGGCATCGCACATCATCGCGGACGCACGTACCCGTGCCGAAAGCGATGCGGCGCAGATCACCGCTACCGCCCAGCGTTCCATCGAATCGCAGCAGCAGCAGGCTCTGGTGAGCCTCAAGGGTGAAGTCGGCGTGCTGGCAACGGCACTGGCCGGCAAGATCCTGGGTAGCAAGCTCGAGAATGACGATGTGCAGTCGTCGATGATCGACCAGATGATCGCCGACATGGACAGCGACAAGAAGTGATCGAAACCTTCAAGAAAGGGAGGTGACCAATGCGAGGAGAAGCATCGCGTATCGCAGATCGCGTTTCGCGTGACTCGCTGGCCCCCAAGCTGCGTAACAGCGGTGAGGACGCATGGCGTATCGGGAATGAGCTGTTCACGATCACCAGCGCGCTAGACCACAACATCCAGCTTGAACGTGCCCTCACCGACCCGTCGCGCCCAGTCGAAGACAAGGTTGCGGTAGTCAAGACCCTGATCGGGAATCAAGCCCATCCACTGGTGATGGAGATCATGTCCGATTTGGTGTCCCGCCGTTGGAGCCGCGTGTCTGATATCGCCAATGCCGTTGAGGATTTCGGTGTTGACGGCATGATGTACTACGCGGACCACACCAATACGACTTTGCAGGTCTCCGTCGAGCTTGCCGAGTTGCATTCCGCACTGCTCAACCTTCCGGTCGTGCGCACCAAGCTGTATGACGCAACCGTTTCCAGTGAAGCCCGTGTCAAGCTGCTGTACAGCCTGATTGGTGACGCGGATTTCACCAAGGTGACCAAGCGCCTGGCCGAGCACGCGACCTGCAATCTGCGCAATCGCCGCTACCTGCAGACCATTCAGTGGCTGATCAATAAGTTCTCCCGCCATATGGGCGAATCGATGGTCACTGTTACCACGGCAACGCCGTTGAGCAAGGAGCAGGTGGAAAAGCTCATCGCCATCTATACGGCGAAGACCGACCATCCGGTGCACATCAACTCTGTGGTCGATCCGACCGTCATGGGTGGCATGCGCATCCAGGTGGGCGACGAGGTCACCGACAACACGGTGGTCGCACAGCTGCAGCATCTTCAGCGCACGGTGAAGGCAACCGCCTGACGGTTCGCCGCACGGTGAACAAGCCTGAAACAAGACTTGACTGAATTTATAAACAACAATAAGGAGTGATCATGGCAGAACTTACCATTGATCCCACCACGATACGCAAGGCGCTCGATGAGTTCGTCGAGTCGTACAAGCCGTCGGACACCCCGACCCAGGAGGTCGGTTATGTCGCGACTGCTGGCGACGGCATTGCGCACGTGACGGGACTGCCTGGTTGCATGGCCAATGAGCTGCTGACCTTCGAAGACGGCACGCTTGGCCTGGCGTTCAACCTTGACGCCCGCGAGATCGGTGTGGTTATCCTCGGCGACTTCGCAGGTATCGAGGAAGGCCAGGAAGTGCGTCGTACCGGCGAAGTGCTCTCCGTGCCCGTCGGCGACGGCTACCTTGGCCGCGTCGTGGACCCGCTAGGCAACCCGATTGATGGTCTTGGCGAAATCAAGACCGAAGGCCGTCGTATTCTCGAGGCCCAGGCACCCGACGTTATGCATCGTCATCCGGTTGACGAGCCAATGTCCACCGGTCTGAAGGCCATCGACGCAATGACGCCTATCGGCCGTGGCCAGCGCCAGCTCATCATTGGCGACCGCCAGACCGGTAAGACCGCTATCGCAATCGATACGATCATCAACCAGAAGCGTAACTGGGAATCCGGTGACCCGAAGAAGCAGGTGCGCTGCATCTACGTGGCCATCGGTCAGAAGGGCTCCACCATCGCATCGGTGAAGCAGTCCCTCGAAGAATCCGGTGCCATGGAGTACACCACCATCGTGGCCTCACCGGCTTCCGATTCCGCAGGCTTCAAGTACATCGCACCGTACACCGGTTCCGCCATCGGACAGCACTGGATGTACAACGGCAAGCACGTGCTCATCGTCTTCGACGATCTGTCGAAGCAGGCTGAGGCTTACCGCTCGATTTCCCTGCTGCTGCGCCGCCCGCCGGGACGTGAGGCATACCCGGGCGATGTGTTCTACCTGCACTCCCGTCTGCTTGAACGTTGCGCCAAGGTTTCCGATGACCTCGGCGGCGGTTCGATGACCGGCCTGCCGATCGTCGAAACCAAGGCAAACGACGTGTCCGCATACATTCCGACCAACGTGATTTCCATCACCGACGGTCAGATCTTCCTGCAGTCCGACCTGTTCAACGCGAATCAGCGTCCGGCTGTCGACGTCGGTATCTCCGTGTCCCGAGTCGGTGGCGCGGCACAGACCAAGGCGTTGAAGAAGGTCTCCGGCACGCTGAAGATTTCCTTGGCCCAGTACCGTTCCCTGGAATCCTTCGCCATGTTCGCATCCGACTTGGATGCGGCTTCGAAGGCCCAGCTGAACCGTGGCTCCCACCTGACCGAGCTGCTCAAGCAGCCGCAGTTCTCCCCGTATTCCATGGAACAGGAAGTCGTCTCCGTGTGGGCCGGCACCCATGGCAAGATGGATGACCTGCCGCTGAACGACGTGCTGCCGTTCGAGAAGGCCATGCTGGACTACTTGGACCACAACACCGATATTCTCAAGACCATCCGCGAGACCGAAGACTTCACCGCCGACACCGAGGCCGCCCTCGACAAGGCTGTGGAAGCGTTCCGTGAGACCTTCGTGACCAGCGCGGGCAAGCCGCTGGTCGAGAAGAAGCCTGACATCAAGAACGCCACTCCGGTCGAGCAGGAAAAGATCGTCGCAGGAGAGAAGTGATCCATGGGCTCGCAACTCGCATTGAAATCTAGGATCGCCTCCACCGCGTCGTTGGAGAAAATCTTCAACGCGCAGGAGATGATCGCGTCTTCGCACATCGCCAAGGCACGTGACGTCGCCTTGAACGCGAAGCCGTATACCGATGCGATTTTCGACGCCGTGCAAGCGCTGGTGGCCCATACCCATATCGACCATCCGATCGTGAAGAAGGACGAGGACAACCCTCGCGTGGCTGTTCTCGCCCTCACCTCGGATCGTGGTATGGCAGGACCGTACACCTCCTCGATCATCCGCGAAACGGAATCGCTGCTGGCCCGCCTTGATGCGGCAGGCAAGCAGCCGGAACTGTATGTGTATGGTCGTCGCGGTGTGACGTACTACAAGTACCGCAATCGTGATGTTGCCGGTACTTGGGAAGGCGATACCGACCAGCCCGGCGTAGAAGTCGCAGAGTCCATCTCGAAGGCACTGATGGACGCCTACATGAAGCCGGCGAGCGAAGGTGGGGTTTCCGAACTCTACATCGTGTTCACCGAATTCGTGAATATGGTTGTTCAGAAGGTGCGCGTGCTGCGTATGCTGCCCGTTGAACTCGTGCTTCCGGAACAGCAGGACTCCGGCCCTGTGTCCGAATCCGATGCCGATGCCGCGACCCCGCTTTATGCGTTCGAGCCGAGCGTCGACGAAGTGCTTGACGCGATTCTGCCGAAGTACATCCAGTCCCGTATTCATGAATGCCTGCTCACCGCGGCGGCATCCGAGACTGCAAGCCGACAGAACGCCATGCATACGGCTACAGACAATGCCCGCAGCCTGATCGACGACCTGACCCGTAAGCTCAACGCTTCGCGACAGGCTTCGATTACCCAGGAACTTACCGAAATCATCGGCAGCGCCGACGCGCTGAATAAGAAGGAAGAGTAGGAACGCATATGGCTGAGAATCAGACCACAGCGGCTCCCGAGACGGCTGCAGAGCCGACCGCTGGACGCGTCACGCGTATCCAGGGTTCGGTCATCGACGTCGAATTCCCGGTGGGCCACCTGCCCGACATTTACAACGCACTTACCGTTGAGCTGACCAACACCGCCAACGAAGAGGGCGAAACCACGAAGAAGATCACGCTTGAGGTCGAACAGCACCTCGGCGACTCCACCGTGCGTACCGTGGCGCTGAAGCCGACCGACGGCCTCGTTCGTGGTGCCACCGTGCTTGACACCGGCGGCCCGATCTCCGTTCCTGTTGGCGATGTCACCAAGGGTCACGTGTTCGACGTGTCCGGCAACATCCTCAACAAGAAGGATGACGAGACCATCACGGTCACTGAGCGTTGGCCTATCCACCGCAACCCGCCGGCATTCGACCAGCTGGAATCCAAGACCCAGATGTTCGAAACCGGTATCAAGGTTATCGATTTGCTGACCCCGTACGTGCAGGGCGGCAAGATTGGTCTGTTCGGTGGCGCAGGCGTCGGCAAGACCGTGCTTATTCAGGAAATGATCCAGCGAGTCGCCCAGAACCACGGCGGTGTGTCCGTGTTCGCAGGCGTCGGCGAGCGTACCCGTGAGGGTAACGATCTGATTGGCGAAATGGACGAGGCTGGCGTTCTTGAGAAGACCGCACTGGTCTTCGGCCAGATGGATGAGCAGCCGGGTACCCGTCTGCGCGTGCCGCTGACCGCACTGACCATGGCAGAGTACTTCCGTGACGTGCAGAACCAAGACGTACTGCTGTTCATCGATAACATCTTCCGTTTCACCCAGGCTGGTTCCGAGGTGTCCACCCTGCTCGGCCGTATGCCGTCCGCAGTGGGCTACCAGCCGAACCTGGCTGACGAAATGGGTGCCCTGCAGGAGCGAATCACTTCGACCCGCGGTCACTCCATCACCTCGCTGCAGGCCATCTACGTGCCGGCTGATGATTACACCGACCCGGCTCCTGCAACGACCTTCGCCCACCTGGATGCAACCACCGAGCTTTCCCGTGACATCGCTTCCAAGGGTATTTACCCGGCAGTGGACCCGCTGAGCTCCACCTCGCGAATCCTTGATCCGCGTTACGTGGGCCAGGCTCACTACGATTGCGCGAACCGCGTCAAGGCAATTCTGCAGCGTAACAAGGAGCTGCAGGACATCATCGCTCTGATCGGTATCGACGAGCTCGGCGAAGAAGACAAGACCACTGTGAACCGTGCTCGTAAGATCGAGCAGTTCCTCGGTCAGAACTTCTACGTCGCTGAAAAGTTCACCGGTCGCCCGGGCTCCTACGTGCCGGCCGACGAGACCATCGAAGCGTTTACCCGTATTTGCGACGGCGTGTACGACGACGTTCCGGAGCAGGCATTCTCCGGCATCGGCGGCATCGACGATCTCGAGAAGAAGTGGCACGACATGCAGAAGGAATACGGTGCGTGATGGCCGGATTGACAATGCAGGTGAACATCGTCGCCGCCGACCACCCTGTGTGGCACGGTACGGCGAAGTCCGTCACCATTCCGGCTTTTGAAGGCGGAATGGGCATCCTGCCCAACCACGAGCCTGTATTGACCGTAATCAAGGAAGGAACCATCGTTGTGGTGGATCCGGATGGCAGCCGTCGCTCCTTCGAAGTGACCGACGGTTTCATCTCCTTCGATTCGAACAAGCTCACCGTTGCGGTTGAGCGTGGACGTGACGTCAAGATGGCCGAGTAGCACTCGGTAGCATACTTCTGACGGCCTGTCTGTTGCGATTGATGCAATCGCAACAGACAGGCCGTTTTTCTTTTCAAAAAAAAACAGTATTAAGCAAAATAAAAAAGATTGCCTTATCGCGGATTCGGGGCTTACGACAATCATGGTAGGGTAGTGCCTCGTGCGAATTATTGTTGCTGATTGCTCTGCCGAATATTCCGGACGTTTGAATGCGTCCCTGCCGCTCGCCAAGCGCGTGTTGCTGATCAAAGCCGACAACAGTCTGCTGATTTTCTCCGAACTTGGATCATACAAGCCGCTTAATTGGATGGCAGCGCCCTGCACCATCAAAGACATCACTCCGGACCATGCCGACGACGATGTCGAAACGGAAGTTCCACAGAAAGTCATCCGCGCTTCGGCAGATAAATCCAACGACGTGCTCGAAGTGACCTTGCAGCATATTTATTCCGATGAAACGTACGATTTGGGCGAAGATCCGGGACTGATCAAAGATGGCGTCGAAGACCATCTGCAAAAATACTTGGCTGAACAGATCGAACGCATCGGCGAGGGGGCGACGCTCGTACGCCGCGAATACCCGACTGCCATTGGACCGGTCGACATCATGGCCATCGACGCCAGTGGCAAGCATGTTGCCATCGAAATCAAGAGAAATGGTGGCATCGACGGCGTTGAGCAGCTCACCCGCTACTGCGAACTACTCAACCGCGATCCTTTGCTAGCCCCCGTACGTGGTATTTTCGCCGCGCAGACCATCACCCCGCAAGCCCGCGTGCTTGCCCAAGATCGTGGCTTCGACTGCCTGATCCTCGACTATGACGAGATGAAGGGCACCGAAGACGACTCCTTACGACTCTTCTAGCTTATAAAAAACTCCCTGTTGTTATGCAGGGAGTTTTTATGCACGAATCGTGATGTAGATCAGTAGGCGGCGAGGATGTCGACCACGAAGACCAGCGTGGAGTTCGCTGGAATCTTATCCTTCGCCTCGCTGCCGTAGCCAAGGCTCGGTGGTACCACCAGCAGTACCTGGGAACCGATGGTGTGGCCGGCCAGACCCTGCTTCCATCCCTTGATCACGCTGTCAAGCGAGAACGTGGAGGATTTGCCACGATCCCACGAGGAATCGAATTGCGTGCCGTCCAGCAGCCAGCCAGTGTAATGCGCCACCACGGTCTGCGTATCCTTGACCTCGGCGCCTTCGCCCTTGATCAAATCCTGCGAAACCAACGTGTCGGAACCCTTATAACCGTTCATGTCGATCGACGGCTTGCCGTCCTTCGCAAGCGTGACCTTCGGCAGATCGGTAGGCACGTCATGCACCTTTGTGCCCGTTGCCTTCGTCAGATCCTTCGACTTCGACACGATCGTGAGCACCATCAAATATGATGTGCCTGCGGAATTCGAATCGTTCACGCCGAACGCAAGCGTGGCGTTAAGCTTCTGATCCTTGAAAATGTTGTAATAATTCTCAGTCATCTGACTGGTGTCGGAAGTGACCACCGTGGAGCAATCAGGGGTGTTGTTCTCCCATGTGCTCGCCAATTCGGAACCATCCTTGACATTGATGGCGATGCCCTGCGTGCATATGCGGTCGCCGTCTTTGATCTGGTCGCCGTTGCCCTTCTGCAGTACGACGTAGCTGTTGTCTTCCACCGTCATAGGGGTTTTGAAGGAGACGGTCGGCTTCTCGCCGGGCTCGCCCGTGGCGGTCACGCCGGCAATCTGGTTCATCTTCGACGAGGAGTTGGAGGAAGACGATGACGAATCGGAAGAAGAATCAGATTTTGTGTCGGAACTTCCGCATGCCGTGAATCCTAGGCACATAATCGTTGTGCAAGCGGCGGCGACGGCTTTGAAAAGAGTAGATTTGCGCATAGGTTCCACCTTAGTGGCAATCATTGATTTTCATAGTTTTTTCAGGCTTTTGCAGAGGGGCAATGTAGAATGGTAAATGTTATGACTTTATTGCAGGAAGAACAGGAAAAGCCGCAGTCCAAGGCGGGTCCCACGCGACACGCCAAGATCATGCGCGGCATTGTCACGCCTATTTTCGGTTTGCTTGCCATTACTTGCATCGTGCTTGGCGTCTTGAACGCGACGATCTGGAAGCCCTCGACACAGGTCTCGGCGTCCGCCACGGTCACGGGACCACAGTATGTGGTCACCGATCCGAACGTACTGCAATTGGTTGACGATCGCGTCACCATTTCGGCGAAGTCCCGAGACAAATCTGCGAACGTTTGCATCGCCATCGGTTCCGCCCGTGATGTTGCCGGATGGATCGCGGGATCCAAATACATGCGCGTCACCGGGTTGTCCGATTGGTCCACCCTGTCTACGCTGAAGGCCACGGCTCAGGGCACTGCTGATAATTCCGAAGGCCAGGTCGCGTTTCAGGATTCCGACATGTGGCGCACCGTCAAATGCAATGCCGGTTCCGTCGACATGCAGTTCAAGGGTACTAATGCGAATAATGCCGAGGATTCCGTTGCGATTATCGATTACGGCGATCGCAAGGGAGGCTCGGTCGCGCTTGGTTGGAATCGTCGTTCGATGCTGAATTTCGCCATGCCGTTCTATCTTTCCGGCGGATTGCTGGCAATACTTGCAGTGCTTTCGGCTTCTGTGTTTGCCATGCCTCCGCATAAGCGTCGCAACAAGCGCGCGTTTGCCATGGTTGACGGCATCGGTTCCACGCAGGGTGACGATGACGAGGTTGCCGCATGGGTGAAGAACGCCGAAGCGAGTGCCGCCCGTAGTGATAAGAGCGGGTCGAATCGTAAGCGCCGTCGCCATGCGAGCCATCGTGCGACCGGTTCGGAAAACATGCAAAATGAGATGACGCAACCCACGATTGTCGATCCTTCCGCTCGAAATTTGGTTGCCGACCAGCAGAATGCTGCCACTGATGGCATTGGTGAAAACAACGATTTCGAACAGACTTCCGTGATTTCGCAAGACGAGCTTGCCGCATATTTCGCACGTCTCGCACAAGAGGAAAGCAGTGCGGCCGCAGTGGCCTCGGGAACTGTAGAATTCGCGGTATCCGACGAAATCAATATGCCCAACGAAGTTGACGAAATGGCCGTAACGACCGAGCCGGTCGAATCCAACGAAACATCCGAAAACGACGAATCCGACGAACCTGACAACGAGGAGGCCAAGTGATGAAGAAGCGTTTCAACGTAATCTCGGCGGCCGTGCTCGCATTGGGAATGGTCGTTGGCATGTGCGGATGCGAGGGGCAGCTGCCGCAGCCGAAAACCACGCAACGTCAAGATGCTCCGAATCTGACCGCCAAGCAGGAGAAAACCATCCGTACGAATATTCTCAAAACGCTTGACCAGTGCAATAACGATCGCAATATCGACGCCCTCGGTCCGATTTTGGAGGGGCCGGAACTTGAGATTCGCACTAGCGAACTTCATGTGGCGCAGGTCACGGGCAATCTTGACCGCAAGACCACGATTCCAACTGATCTGGCGCAGGCCGTGATCTCTACGGACAGTGGATGGCCACGTTCGGTGTTCTCCATCACTTCCACCACGGACGACCAGCAGTCCAAGCGTCTGCTGGTGTTCCGCCAGGATTCCGCACGTCAGAACTACAAGCTGTGGGGTGTGGCACGACTGTTCTCGGGCGTGAAAATGCCGAGTTTTGAGATTTCCAAAACCGGCAGCGAGCAGGGAACGGAAAAAGACACCGGTCTGGTCATGACCCCGAAGGATGCGGTTGCTGCATATGCCGACGTGTTGCAGAATGGTGCGTCCAGCCAGTATGCGCAGAAGTTTGCCGACGACGATTTGCGTACGAAGCTTGCCGATCTGACCGAACAGGTGCAGAAGGCCATGGAGCTGAACGAGGGATCGCAGCAGCAGGTGTTCACGCCGGTTGACGATGCCATCAGCGTTATGCGTTCCGCGGATGGTGGAGACTTGGTAGTGGCGCAGATCAATTCCGAATGGACGCGTTCAGCTGGCTCCGGCCGTGAGTCGCAGCCTGCTTCCGATGCGGAAAAAGCGCTGTTTGGCGACGGTCAGGCCACCAGCACCATGAAAACCACGTATGTGAATGTGATCGCGCTGTACGTGCCTCCGGCGAATTCTGACGCGAAGATCACTGCAGTCGGTTCCGAACGTCAGCCGGTCAGGGTTGAGGCGCTGTAATCGTGGCGGTTGCGCGATTGCGCGTAAGCTTGGGGCGAACGTTTGCAATGCGTGTTGCGCCGGGCGCTTAATGTTGTTGATTGTTGATATTTTAGGAGGCAAGCATGGCAGGTCAAAGGCCGTTTAATCCGGGAGTTTCCTTGGCGGGAGCCGTTGATCTTGAAGCGTTGAAGCATCAGGTGAAGGCTGAGCCGGGGCAGGCTGGAGGCGCTCCGGCCGCAGGTGGTTATGTGATTGACACTACGGAGAACACGTTCCAGGCCATGGTGCAGACGTCGGCCACGTTCCCGATTCTGCTGCTGCTGTGGGTGCCGACCGATGATCGCCTGTTCGACATGGCCCGCCAGTTGGGCGATGCCGTGAACCAGCTGAACGGCCAGATTCAGCTGTCTCGTATCGATATCGCGTCGAATCCGTCGATCGCGCAGGCGTTCCAAGTGCAAGGTGCTCCCGCGTTGTTCGCGTTGATCAACGGCCGTCCGATGCCGATTCTGCAGGGCTTGCCGTCCGCTGAGGAAATGCAGCAGATCGTGGACGCGGTGATTCCGAATCTGGTTGCTTCCGCCCAGCAGGCTGGCGTGACCGGTTCCGCGCCGTACTCGGGCGATCCGGATTCCGATGCGGCGAATTCCGCCGCCGGCGCCCAGGAGCAGGTGCCTCCGGAGCATCAGGAGGCGTATATGCTGGCACAGCAGGGCGATTACGCTGGTGCCGCAGCCGCGTACGAGAAGGTGCTTGAAGCCGATCCGAACGATGCGCGTGCCGCCCGCGAGCGTGCGAAGGCGTTGCTGTTGGCCCGTTCCGCCAATGCGAACGTGCGTGAGGTGCGTGCCGCTGCTGCTGACAATCCCGATGATGTTAAAGCGCAGCTTGCCGTCGCCGACATTGATATGATTGGCGGTCAGATTCAGGATGCGTTCGACCGTTTGCTTGATTTCGTCGCAGCCGGTCACAAGGCCGATATTGAGCCGGTGCGCAAACGTCTGCTGGAATATTTTACGATTCCTGAGCCGACCGACGAGCGTTTGAAGCGTGCCCGCCGTCGCCTCGCCACGCTCATGTACTGACTCGTTTATTGACTTAGGTACCGTTTAGGTACTGTTCAACCGTAGGCTGCACAACTACATCGCTCTTTACGGCCTACGGTTGTTTTTAAGAAGAAAAACTTATTCCATACGATTGGTGCCGAAATAGTCGAGGAATTGCGGTCCGTCTGCTTCCAGTTCGGCTTCGAATGCGGATTTCCATCGTGAATATGGATTCGCGGCAAGCCCTTCATTGCTGAACCGCGATTGGTCGGTGATTTCGGTGGTACAGAATTTCGGAATCACCAGATTGGTGACCGGCCCGATACGTTCCGCTTCCGCAATGATCAGGGGAGCGTTGGTGCCTCCGAACACGTCGATATTCCAGCCGTCCTCATCGATCCAGTCGGTGAAACGGTTTTTGATGGTCACGTGTCCGCCGCGTTTGATGAGCTCCCCGGCGATGCGCGAATCCAAATCGCGGCTCGCCTCATAGCGTGTGCCTCCCACGGACGGCCCTTTCACGGTGACTGATCCAAGCCGAAATTCGTCGCGATACTTTTCGAGCACGGCCAGCGGGTCGAGGTCCGGAGTCATGGCGATGCGAACGGACTTTGTTTTCAATCGCACGCGCAGCGCGTAATTATCCTGGTGAACGTAATAACTTTGTACGATTAATGTCGGACTGTCACTGTCATCCAACTGCGTCGGCAGGGCACGGCAGAAAAAACGGCGCGTGTATTCGAAATCGCCTATATTTCTGCCTGAATCCTCAACCATATCTTCAGTCTAGTGGAAAAGACGCGGTAAATGGCGTTATTGCGCCGTAAATTATGACGTAATACTTTTCGTTCCCCGTTCTATACCCGTCGAATCCCCCACATAGTTGGGCGCGTTGCCGAAACCCCATCCATGCTTATTTTGCCAACATACTGAGATTCAAAAACCATTTTTCCGTAAAAAGTGTCGCTTTCATCTCAAGGCAGTGTAAAGTAGGTTAACGCACGGGTTTGTAGCTCAGTGGATAGAGCGTCTGTCTCCGGAACAGAAGGTCGTGGGTTCGATCCCCATCAAGCCCACTACAAAGACAAGTGAAGGGTCAGGTCGCGGAGCCGGTATTTGGAACATGGGACAATGCGCGTCGATTCCATGGGTACAGTGATTGCTTGAGATTGCGTTGTCGTGGTTTGCCACGGCCTGAACGCAAGCAAGATGCAATAACACGTTCTTCAAAGGAGAACATTATGAGCGAGAAGATGGAAGCGGTTGCGACTTCTGAAGCCCCGGCGGCGCTGGGCGCATACAGCCAGGCCGTGAAGGCCAACGGTTTCGTGTTCGTCTCCGGCCAGCTGGGCATCGACCCGGCCACCGGCGAACTGGCTGGCGAAACCGCCGGCGAGCAGGCAGCCCAGGCACTGAAGAACATCAAGCACATTCTTGACGCCGCAGGCACCGGCATCGAGCACGTCTGCCGCGCCACCATCTACATGAAGAACGTCGAAGACTTCCACGAGATCGACGACGTGTATGCGCAGGCCTTCATCGGCTCCGTGAAGCCGGCCCGCGTCGCGTTCGGCGGCAACAACATTCCGAAGGGCGCTCTCGTTGAGATCGACGCCATCGCTGTGCTCTGATTTCAGTGCGCTGATTGCAAATCTCCAGGAAATCCTTTTTTAGGCTCGTATGCGGTTTCTTACGCTGCATGCGAGCCTGTTGTGTTTATGCAACCTCAGGATTGCCGCTAAAAGTGAACAGCAAGCAACATGGTTCCACCGATTTCCGTATAGTAATGCGATTGGGTATTGTGCAAACGCAAGAACGTAAGAACGCGCCCATCCAAATATGAAGGAGCAGTCGCGCATGGCCGAATCGCAAGTCAACGCATCCACTGCAGGCACTGACGCCGCTGAATCCGCTGAAGCCGAGCAGGGCGGTCTTGAACGCAAGATGGAAACCCGCCATCTGACCATGATTTCGCTGGGTGGCGTGATCGGCACTGGCTTGTTCCTCAGCTCCGGCTACACGATTCACCAAGCCGGTCCTCTTGGCGCGATCATCGCGTATGGCATCGGATCCATGCTTGTGTATTTTGTGATGCTCAGCCTTGGCGAACTGTCGGTGGCCATGCCGTATGCGGGCAGCTTCCACCTGTATGCGAAGCGTTTCATCGGCCCCGGCACCGCATTCACCATCGCCGTGCTGTACTGGCTGAATTGGGCGGTGGCGCTCGCTTCGGAATTCACGGCAGCAGGTCTGCTGATGCAACGTTGGTTTCCTGATTCGCCCGCGTGGATTTGGTCCGCCGCTTTCATTGCGGTGGTGTTCATGCTCAATATTCTGTCGGTGAGGCTGTATGGCGAATCGGAATTCTGGTTCGCATCCATTAAGGTGTTTGCGATTATCGTGTTCATTGTGATCGGCTTGCTTGCCATGTTTGGTGCGATTCCGATTGCCGGTTACGATCATGCTCCGCTGTTTGAGAATTTCTATAATGATGGCTGGCTCCCGAATGGTGTGCTGCCGATTTTTTCGACGCTGCTGACGGTGGTGTTCGCATTTTCGGGCACTGAGGTCGTTGGTGTCGCGGCGGGGGAGACGAAGGATCCGGCGCAGGCGATTCCGAAGGCCGTGCATACCACGGTGCTGCGTCTTGCGATTTTCTTCATCGGTTCGATTGCAGTGATGTCCGCGCTGATTCCGTGGCATCAGTCGGGCGTCGACACGAGTCCGTTTGTGCTCGTGTTCCAGTCGATCGGCATGCCGTTTGCCGGCGATGTGATGAATTTCGTGGTGTTGACGGCGGTGCTGTCCGCTGCGAATTCCGGCTTGTATGTGTGCTCGCGTATGGTTTGGTCGCTTGCACAGGAGGGTATGATTCCGCGCGCGCTCGGCAAGACGAATTTTCATGGTGTGCCCGTGTTCGCGGTGCTCTTCAGTATGGCCGGATCGCTGTTGGCGTTGCTGTCTTCCGTGGTTGCCGCCTCGACGGTGTATTTGGCGTTGGTTGCGGTTTCCGGCTTGGCCACGCTGGTGGTGTGGGCGTCGGTTTCCGTCTGCCACTTGCGTTTCCGCAAGCAGTGGCTTGCCCAAGGTTATTCGGTTGACGATTTGAAGTATCGTGCCCCCGGTTTTCCGTTCGTGCCGATCGCTGCGATTGTGATGTGCATTGGTGCGTTGGTTTTGGTGATTTGCGATCCGTCGCAGCGCTCCACATTGTTGTATATGATTCCGTTCGTTGCGATCTGCTATATCGGCTATTACGCTTCCGTGGCTTGGCGCAGAAAGCATGGCGAACTGCAGGATGATACGCGGATCGATACGCAAGGCTGATTCTGTCTGCATAATCGGTAGACTTGGAGGAATGAGTCCAGAAGCGCTTAGTGAACTGATTTTCAATATTGCCAACAACCTTGTGAATGAAGGCAAGGCAGGCACCCTGACCACCGATCTCATCCCTCCGCAGGCTAAATTCGCCGTCATGCGTCCGAAGGACCGCGCGCACGGCGATTGGGCGTCGAACGCGGCCATGCAGCTGGCTAAGAAGGCCGGCATGAAGCCTCACGATTTCGCCGAACTGTTCGCTGCGGAACTTGCCAATGCCGATGGCATCAAGTCCGTGGAAGTGGCCGGCCCCGGCTTCATCAACATTGTGCTTGATTCCGCGTCCGCCGCGGCCGTGGTTGACACTGTGCTTGGCGAGGGAGCGAACTACGGCAAGAACGACCATCTTTCCGGCAAGACCCTGAATCTTGAATTCGTGTCCGCCAATCCGACCGGTCCGATCCATATCGGCGGCACCCGTTGGGCTGCGGTCGGTGATTCCATGGCCCGCGTGCTTGAAGCGAACGGCGCCAAGGTGGTGCGCGAATACTATTTCAACGATCACGGCGAGCAGATCAACCGTTTCGCTAAGTCGCTGGTTGCGGCCGCTCACGGTGAGGAAACCCCGATCGACGGCTACAAGGGTGCTTATATCGATGAGATTGCGCGTCGCGTTATCGATGAGGCAAATGCCGACGGTGTTGCGATTCTCGACCTGCCGCGCGTCGACGGTGGTGTTGACAACGATGGCAATCCGTTGGGTGAGGGCAATTCCGAACAGCGTGAGGAGTTCCGCAAGCGTGCGGTACCGATGATGTTCGAAGAAATCCGCAAATCCATGAAGGATTTCCGTGTGAACTTCGACGTATGGTTCCATGAGAACAGCCTGTATTCCGATGGCGAAGTCGACAAGGCGATCTCTGATTTGCGCGAACGCGGCGACATTTACGAAAAGGATGGCGCAACCTGGTTCGAGTCCACCAAGCATGGTGACGACAAGGATCGTGTGATCATCAAATCCGACGGCAACTACGCGTATTTCGCAGCTGATATTGCTTACTATCGCAACAAGCGCCATCGTGACAACGATCCTGCAGATATCGCCATTTACATGCTGGGTGCCGACCATCACGGCTATATCGGCCGCATGATGGCCATGTGCGCCGCATTCGGCGACGAACCTGGCGAAAACATGCAGATTCTTATCGGACAGCTCGTCAATGTGCTGAAGGACGGCAAGGCAGTGCGCATGTCGAAGCGCGCCGGCAATGTGGTGACCATCGACGATCTGACCGACGCTATCGGCGTGGATGCTTCTCGTTATTCGTTGGCACGCACCGACTACAATTCCCCGGTCGATATCGACCTGAACCTGCTCGCTTCGCATTCCAACGAGAATCCGGTGTACTACGTGCAGTACGCGCACGCTCGCTCCTGCAATGTGGATCGCAATGCGGCTGCTGCCGGCATCACTTACGAGGGTGCCGACGTGAGTCTGCTTGACACCGCCGCCGACGGCGAAGTGCTTGCCGCGCTCGCCCAGTGGCCGGCCCTGCTGCGCGAAGCCGGAGATCTGCGCGCCCCGCATCGCGTAGCCCACTACTTGGAAGACCTCGCCGCCACCTACCACAAGTGGTACAACGTGGAACGCGTGGTGCCTATGGAGCTCACCGATCCGGAAGCTCGCGGCGAACAGGCTGAAGCCCTGCGCATCGCCAAGGCTCCGGAACCGGCTCGTGCAGCCGCACGTTTGAAGCTCAATGACGCCGTCAAGACGGTTATCGCCGAGGGCCTTGACCTGCTTGGCGTCGCAGCCCCAGACAGGATGTGATCGCCATGGCAGTCACCCCCATCTGGCCGGCCGGCTCCAACGTGAACGAGCAAGGTGAAATCACGTTCCATGGCCGCACTGCCGAAAGCCTGCTGAACGAATTTGGTTCGCCGCTCTACGTCATCGACACCGATGACGTGCGCGCCCGCGCCGCCAAATTCGTCAAATCTGCGGCAAATGCGTTCAACAACACCGTAACCCACGTCAGTTTCGCCGGAAAAGCACTGCTTTCCAAGGAAATCTGCCGTATCGTCACCGAATCCGGCATGCTGATTGACACCTGCACCATGGGCGAGATGCGTATCGCGCTTGCCGCGGGCGTTCCCGGAAGGCGGCTCGTGCTGCACGGCAACAACAAGTCCGATGCGGAAATCGAACTCGCCATTACCGAAGGCTTCGCCAAAATCGTGGTGGACGAGCCGAACGAGCCGGCCCGTATCGCCGAAATCGCCAAGCGTCTCGGCAAGCGCGCTCGCGTGATGTTGCGTGTTACGTCCGGCATTCATGCGGGCGGCCACGAATTCGTGTCTACCGCGCATGAGGACCAGAAGTTCGGTGTCGCCTTGCTGCCGGTTGGTGCCGATGCAAGCAAGCTGAACGTGCTCGACGATTTGGCTGACGTGACCCCCGCAGGGTCGAACGCACGCCTAGGCGAAAGCGAAGCCACTCCGGGCGAAAGCGCAGAACGCCAACTGCAGTACGACATCAAATACCCGTATGACATGAGCCACGAGAAGGTTTCTGAAGGCGACCGCAAACTCGCCGAAGCCATGACCATGGTGGCTGATGGCCCCGCGCTCGCCGTATTGAAGGAGATCTACCGCCATCAGGATGTGCTCGAACTGGTCGGCGTGCATTCGCATATCGGATCGAACATTCACGATGCGGACGCCTTTATCCAGGCCGCGAAGCGCATGATGCTGCTGCGCAAGACCTTCTACGCCACCGACGCATACACACTGCCGGAGGTTGACTTGGGCGGCGGCTATTCCGTGGCCTACACCGATGGCGAGGATTCGATGGATCTCGATACGGAACTTGCCCGCCTTGCCGATGCGGTCACCACCGTGAACCGTGCGCTCGGCATGCCCGCTCCGGTCATTTCGTTCGAACCGGGCCGTTGGACGGTCGCCCCGACCGGCGTCACCTTGTATCGCGTGGGTACGGTCAAGCCGGTGCAGCTTGCCGGAACCGCGAAAGACAAGGCTGGCAATCCGGTTACGGAACGCGTGTACGTGTCTGTCGACGGCGGTATGAGCGACAATATTCGTCCGGCATTGTATGGATCGGATTACACTGCGAAAATCGCCAATCGTGAGGGTTCCAGCGAAACCAAGTTGTGCCGTGTGGTCGGCATGCACTGCGAATCGGGCGATATCATCGTCAACGAGGTGCGTCTTCCTGCCGATATTCAGCGCGGTGACGTGCTTGCGGTGCCTGTTACGGGTGCATACGGTCGCACGATGGCCAGCAACTACAATCAGGCGCTGATTCCTGCGGTTGTTGCCGTATCCGAGCAAGATGCGCATGTGATGATTCGCCGTCAGACGATCGATGATCTGTTGGATTGGGATGTGAGCGAATAGCGATTCGTGGCGTTTCGCTCGTGTTTCGTATTGTTCATGGCGATTCGTCTCAAATTGCGGACGCAGCATGGATGCGGTATGGACGGTTTTCGGGGCAAAGCTCGGAAACCGTCCATTTTCGTATGATTTCGCGGTCTTACGTCATATCGGGACCGTACAATAGGCAGGGTTACACCAATACTTCACATTCAAGGGAGGATGCCTTGGCACAGGAAGATGTTGCGCCGATTCGCGTTGGATTGTTGGGCGCGGGCACGGTCGGCTCTCAGACCGCACGCCTGCTGGTGGAGCAGAAGGATGAGCTTGCCGCACGCATCGGACGACCGATCGAACTGACCGGCGTCGCCTGCCTTGATCCGTCGGAAACCGACCCGTTCCCGTGGATCGACAAGTCCGTGGTGACCACCGACACCATGAGCGTGGCCACCAATGCCGACATTGTGGTCGAGCTGATCGGTGGAACCGGCGTGGCCCGCAAGTTCGTGCTTGCGGCCATCGAATCCGGCGCTTCCGTGGTTACCGCCAACAAGGCGCTGTTGGCCAAGTATGGTCCAGAAATCTATGCCGCCGCCGAAGCCAAGGGCGTCGATATCTACTTCGAGGCTTCCGTGGGCGGTGCTATTCCGTTCCTCAAGCCACTGCGTGAATCCCTCGTCGGAGACAAGGTGACGAGCATGCTCGGCATCGTCAACGGCACCACGAACTACATTCTCGACGAAATGACCACCAAGGGTCTTGATTTCGACGACGTGCTGAAGGACGCTCAGGCCAAGGGATACGCCGAAGCGGATCCGACCGGGGACATCGAAGGCTATGATGCGGCCAACAAGGCGGCCATCATGGCCACGCTCGGCTTCCACACCAACGTGACCATCGACGATGTGTCCGTTGAGGGCGTCACCAAGATCACCGCCGACGATATTGCCGCCGCAACCGCCGAAAACAAGGTCATCAAGCTGCTGGCCGTGGTGGAGAATGGCGAGGCCGGTGTGTCTGCCCGCGTGTATCCGGCGCTGATTTCCAACGAGCATCCGCTGGCTTCCGTGCATGGTTCCTTTAACGCGGTGTTTGTGAAGGCCGAAGCGGCCGACGATCTGATGTTCTATGGTCGTGGCGCTGGCGGCGCTCCGACCGCTTCTGCAGTGGTTGGCGATGTGGTGACCGAGGCGCGCCACATCGCACAGGGATGCACCGGCCCGACCATTCCGCTGTATAAGGATTTGAAGAAGGCTCCGATCGAGGCTTCCAAGGCCGAGTTCGCCGTGCGTTTCGTGATTCACGACAATCCGGGCGTGCTTGCGGCCATCGCGGCCAAGTTCGCCGAGCATGGCGTGTCTATCAATGGTGTGAACCAGGATCTCAAGCCCACGCTGAAGGATCCGGGTTACGACGGCGAACTGCAGCAGCTGCGCCTTGTCACGCACATGACCGACGAGCTTACCCTGCGTGAAACCGTGAAAGACGTGTGCGCACTCGACTGCGTGGTTGGCGAGCCTTCCATCCTCCGCGTGCTCAACTAACAGTCATGAGACGGCTGCTCAAATCGTTGCGATTGGGCGGCCGTCTTTTCGTTCATATTCCGGCTGCTGCGTTGGACAATTGCGTGCCGATTGTCTACTAAATTGTCTGTTGATTATGGGTTTGAATTTGACTCTTGTACCCTTTCGGGTATACGGTGCTTGACTTGTAAAGAAGATGTGACGAAGGACGACGAGATATGACTCCAGTTACTCGTAAAGTACGCGTGCGTGTTCCGGCTACCAGTGCCAATCTTGGCTCTGGCTTTGATACGGTCGGACTTGCTCTGGACTACCACGACGGACTTGAATTCACGCTGAGCGCCGATCCGGTGAACACTGCGGCTCAGGTGATGATCGAAGGCGAAGGCGCCGATACTCTCCCGCGTGACGAAACCCACTTGGTGGTTTCCACGTTCCGCCGCGCATGCCAGACCTTTGGTCTGGGCCGTGTGGGCTTCATTCTTCAGGCTCACAACAACATTCCTCAGGCACGAGGCATGGGCTCTTCCGCAGAGGCCATTGTGGCGGGCATCGCAGCCGCGGCCGCCTTCGCGCAGGACGACGGACTCAACCGTGATGCCGTGTTTGAGCTTGCTGCGGCCATCGAAGGCCATCCGGACAACGTGGCTCCGGCCGTGTATGGCGGGCTCACCATGTCTTGGGACATGGAAACCCCCGAAGGTGTCGGTTCCGTGCCGATTCCGGGCGGCGAGCCGCTGCACAAGGGCTTCCACACCATCAACTATCGTGTTGCCGACGATCTGACCGCAGCCGTGTTCGTGCCGGATTATGAGCTGTCCACCGAAAAGGCGCGTCAGGCGCTGCCGGGTCAGCTGGCGTTCAAGGATGCTGTGCACAATGTGTCTCGTGTGAGCCTGCTGCCGGCCGCCATGAATCCTGCTATGCTGGCGACTGGCCAGCGTCAGAATGCCAATGCGTTGCTATTCGCAGCCACGCAGGATCGTTTGCATCAGCCGTATCGCGCCCCTTTGATGGAACCGTCGTGGGCACTGATCGAAAAGCTGCGTTCCCATGGTTTCGCATCCATGGTTTCCGGTGCCGGCCCATGCGTGCTCGTGCTGCATCATGGCGACGCTCACGAACAGCTGGAACAGCTCGCTTCCGAAGAGCTCGCTTCCGGTCATTGGCGTGTGCTGCATTTGGGCGTCGACACCAAGGGTGTGCAGGTGGAACGCGTATGAACAACTCCATTCCGCTGATTCTCGCCTCCAAATCCAAGCCTCGCCGTGACGTGCTTTTCTCGGCTGGTATTTGCCCCACGATTCGTGTATCGAACGTGGACGAGCCGGCAGCGCTTGAACGTGAGGCAGCCGCCATGGGCGTTGCCGTAAGCGATCTGAGCGTGGAGCAGCGGGTGATGATTCTCGCTACGGCTAAAGCTGAAGCCGTGCATCAGGCGTATCGTAACGTTGCTGCCACCGCTGCGGCGGCGCACGGCGATCGCGTGATCGGATTTCCGCTGAAAGCCGTTGCCGAATCTTCCGAACATCCAGATAATGCTGAAAATACTGGAGATTCTGCATCTTTAGAACATCCTCGTATTACATTGCGTGTGGACGAAGTGCAGTCCGCCTCCGACGTAAATACCCGCGATTTTTCGGGAATCACCATTCCTACGATCACTGAATCGATTGCTGATTTCGTTGATGGCAAGCCGAGCCTGACCCGTGCAAAAGTCGGTCCGCTGATTCTTGGCTGCGATTCCATGTTCCTGCTTGACGGCGAATGTTACGGCAAGCCGCATAGCGCTGAGGTGGCTCGGGAACGACTGCGTGCCATGCGCGGTGCCACCGGTGAATTGTGGACGGGTCATTGCCTGATCGACTTCGCCACCGGGCGTATCGCGCGAGGCGCGAGCAGGGCCACGCTGCACTTCTGCGAATATTCCGACACCGATATCGAACGGTACATCGCTACCGGGGAGCCGTTGGAAGTGGCTGGTTCCTTCACGCTTGAGGGCTTCGGTGGAGCGTTCATTGACTCCATCGAAGGCGATCCGCACGGCATTATCGGCTTGAGTCTTCCGCTGGCGCGCCGTTTGGCCGCCGAGCTTGGCGTGGAATGGACCGATCTGTGGAATGTGACGCGAGCCGATCAAGAACCGAACGTTGAACACGATTCGCGAACCGGTGCTGCAAAACCGCTTCCTCCCAAGGAAAACGTGCATCAGCCGGGTGATGGTTGGATTGATTGCGATTGCGGCCGCAAGCATTGGGGTACGAACGGCGCGTCCGGCGTGCTGCTAGCCCGCCGAAGCGAACAGACCGGCGAAGTGACACACGTTGTCATGCAGCATCGCGCGGTGTGGAGCGCGGAAGGTGGCACATGGGGCATTCCAGGAGGTGCCACCGCCGACGGTGAAAGCCCGATCGAGGGCGCGCTGCGCGAATCGTACGAGGAAGCCAACATTACCCCCGAAGATATCGACGTGGTCGGATCATACTGCGAAGACCACGGACCGTGGTCCTACACCACCGTGTTCGCATTCGAAAAGCCGGGGCATCATGTTGACCCCAAAGCGAATGACGACGAAAGCATGGAAATCGAATGGGTGCCGATTGAGGAAGTCCCCAATCGTAAACTGTTGACCGCCATGTGTACCGACTGGCCGAATTTCGCTGCGCGACTCGCTCAGATGGCTGAAAAATAGCGTCTGTTAGCGCTAACCGAAGTTGCGTGTAGAATAGTCGAAAGTAACAACGGTAGTGTGCGGAAGGCGACGGGGCATGGCAGGCAGGCGTAATGCGGCGAACAAACGCCCTTCGATGTTCGAAGTGGCGAAAATGGCTGGTGTCAGCCATCAAACGGTGTCACGCGTGGTAAACCATTCCCCTGACGTGTCTGACGCGACCCGCGAGAAAGTGCTGAAAGCCATCGACGCGCTCGGCTACCGTCCAAGCAATTCCGCACGCGCCCTCGCCTCGCATCGCTCCCGTACCATCGGTTTGATTGCAGGTGGGCAGCGTTTTTACGGCCCGATCTCCGCGATTTCCTCGATTGAGGCGATGGCGAGGCAGCATGGCCTGTTCATGTCGGTGAGCATGGTGCACGAGGCGCTCTGCTCGCAGACGGAATTCGATGATCTATGCTTCACCTTCGACGAGATGAATGTGGATGCGTTTATTTTCCTCACGCCAACGGATGTCATGTTCTCGGCCGCCTGTCGTGCGCAGATCACGCAGCCGCGCGTTATCGTCACCTCCACGCACGGCAGCATCAGCGTGCAAGACGGTTTGCGTTTGATGAAGCTGGCCGACCGTCGCCGCGTATCGGTTGTAGGCGTGGACCAGTGGGCGGCCATGGCCGACGTGATGCATTTGGTGGTTGAGTATGGGCATCGTTCCGTGCTCTATTTCGCAGGTCCGAAGGAATGGCGTGATGCCGCCACGCGTTTGATGGCGTGGAACAAGCTGTGCGCGGCCAATGCGGTGAGTTCCGTCACCGTGCAGTGCGAAACATGGGAATCGACCGAAGCGTATGGCAAGATGAATCATATTCTTGAAAACATCGGTCGTACAGGTGGAAATCTGCCGACGTGCATGGTGTGTGCGAACGACAGCCAGGCGGTTGGTGTGTCTCGTGCGCTGCATGAACATGGCATGCGCATTCCGCAGGATGTGAGTCTGGTCGGTTTCGATGACATGCCCGCTATGGACAACATGTACCCGCCGCTGGCCACGGTTCGCCCTGATTTTGAACAGCTTGGCGTTGCCGCCATGCGGGAGACGTTGTTTTTGCTAGGGGAGGGCGATGAGAATTCGTTCGCCTCGTCGCAGCATGGCGTTGGTCTGATTTCCGCAAAAGTGATCGGGCGTGCATCTTTGGGTGCCGCCAGCCGTCGCTGAATACTTCTTGTGATTGTTATATCGCTCTTTTACGTCTGCTGTACTGGGTGGATTGCGTGAAGCCGGTATATCGAGAAATCGGCTGACGATTTGCATGTAGTGCATTGAAGATTTCGTGACACGTCGAACTTGTATAGTTGTGACTTTCTGTTTAGAATAGTGAGCGTTAACAGTGAGCGCTAACATTCCGCCGACAATGTGGTTGTGAGGCACTCGTATGCAAGGAGTTTGAAACTATGGCGCAAGAGCAGGTACTTGACGATCACATCGCGCTAACTGCCGAGAAAATCCGCGCTGGCAAGACGAGTCTGGGCATCGAATTCGGCTCCACCCGAATCAAGGCTGTGCTCATCGACGACACGTATGTCACCATTGCAACCGGCGATTACGGCTGGGCCAGCCATTTGGAAGACGGCCTGTGGAGCTACTCGCAGAAAGAAATCTGGACTGGCTTGCAGACCGCATACGCGGCGCTCGCCGAAGACGTCGAAAACGCCTATGGCGAAAAGCTCACCCGCGTGGGCCGCATCGGCTTCTCCGCCATGATGCACGGCTACCTCGCCTTCGACAAGGATGGCGAACTGCTGGTGCCGTTCCGAACCTGGCAGAACACCAACACTTTCGAAGCGCACGAAAAGCTTTCCGAACTGTTCCAGTACAACATTCCGGAACGCTGGTCCATCGCACACCTGTATCAGGCCGTGCTCGACAACGAAGAGCATATCGGCAAGGTCGATTTCTTCACCACCCTCGCAGGCTACGTGCACTGGAAGCTCACCGGCAAGAAAGTGCTCGGCGTTGGCGACGCATCCGGCATGTTCCCGATCGACCCGACCACGCACACCTACGAAACCGAATTCATCAAAAAGTTCAATGCGATTCCGGAAGTAGCAGCCCAGCCGTGGAAGCTAGCCGACCTGCTGCCGGAACCGCTGGTCGCAGGTACTCCTGCAGGCACGCTGACCGAGGAGGGCGCCAAGCTGCTCGACCCGACCGGCACGCTGCAGCCGGGCATCACGTTCGCTCCGCCGGAAGGTGACGCTGGCACCGGCATGGTGGCCACCAACTCCGTGCGCGTGCGTACCGGCAACGTTTCCGCCGGCACCTCCATCTTCGCCATGGTCGTGCTCGAACACAAGCTGGAACGTCTGCATCCGGAAGTCGACCTCGTCACCACTCCTGCCGGCGATCTTGCAGGCATGAGCCACGCCAACAACTTCACATCCGACCTCAACGCATGGGTTGGACTGTTCGGCCAATTCGCGGCCGCAATCGGCACTCCGGTCAACGCAGGTACCTTGTATGGCACGCTGTTCCGAGCCGCCATCGCGGACGATGTCGATTCCAACTGCGGCGGACTCATCAACTACCCGTTCCGCTCCGGCGAATTCCTCGCAGGGCTGCCCGAAGGCCGTCCTCTGTTCGCGCGCGGCCCGGAAGCCCGCATGAGCCTCGGCAACTTCATGCGCGCCCAGCTGTTCAGCGCATTCTCCCCGGTGAAGATCGGCATGGATGTGATGACCAAGGACGAGGGCGTTGCCGTTGACTCCCTTGTCGGCCACGGTGGCATCTTCACCACCCCGAAGGTTGCCCAGAAGATTCTCGCAGCCGCATTCGATACGCCGATCAAGGTAATGTCCACCGCTGCCGAAGGCGGCGCATGGGGCATGGCCGTGCTTGCCGATTATCTGTGGCATGCCGACCAGCCGCTCGACGAATTCCTTGACGCTCGCGTGTTCGCCGATGCCGCTTCGACCACGGAAAATCCGGATGAAGGCGATGTCGCGGGATTCGAGGAATTCTTCGATCGCTTCCGCAAGGGGCTTCCGATCGAACACACCGCAATCCAAACAATCGATTTGGAAACTAAGTAAAAACTTTTTTTTAAGAATAGAAAGGAATATTCTTATGGCTACTTTGGCTGATTATGGTCCTGAGGTGCGTGCGGAGGTCAAGCAGGTGCGTGAGGTCGTGGCGGCTTTGCACGAGCAGTTGGTCAAGTGGAACTTGGTGGTGTGGACCGCGGGCAACGTGTCGCAGCGTCTGCACACCGCGGACCTGATGGTGATCAAGCCGTCCGGCCTGCGTTACGAGTACCTGACCCCGTCGAGCATGGTGGTGTGCGATCTGGACGGCAACGTGGTGGACGGTTCCGAGGCTCCTTCCTCCGATACGGCGTCGCATGCGTACATCTACCGTCATATGCCGGATGTGTACGGCGTGGTGCACACGCATTCCACGTACGCGACGGCATGGGCGGCGACGGGCCAGAACATTCCGTGCGGTCTGACGATGATGGGCGACGAGTTCGGCGGTCCGGTTCCGGTGGGTCCGTTCCGTCTGATTGGTTCCGAGGCGATCGGCGAGGGCGTGGTCGAGACGCTCAAGGAGTATCCGAAGTCCCCGGCGGTGCTGATGCAGAACCATGGTCCGTTCACGATCGGCAAGGACGCTGAGTCCGCGGTGAAGGCGGCGGCGATGACGGAGGAGGTCGCTCATACGATGTGGGCCGCCCGCCAGCTTGGTGAGATCATTCCGATTTCCGATGAGGATATCGCGAAGTTGAATGATCGTTACACCAACGTCTACGGCCAGCACTGAGCCACAAACCCGCAAATCCGCAATCGAAATAATAATTTAAAAATTCCATAAACAACGAAGTAAAGGAACAATCACATGGCAATGGAAAACCCGTTTGAAGGCAAGGAAGTCTGGTTTGGCGTCGGATCCCAGGATCTGTACGGCGAAGAAGCGCTGCGTCAGGTGGGTGAGCAGTCCGGCGAAATCGTCGACGCACTCAACGCAACCGGCAAAATCCCGGTCAAGGTGGTGCTCAAGCCGACCCTGAAGTCCTCCGACGGCGTCAAGGCCTTCATGGTCGAAGCCTCCGCCAATCCGAACGTCATCGGTGTGATCACCTGGTGCCACACCTTCTCCCCGGCCAAGATGTGGATCCGCGGCCTCGAAGTGCTCACCAAGCCGCTGCTGCAGCTCAACACGCAGCACCACTTCGAAATCCCGTGGGAAACCATCGACATGGACTTCATGAACCTGAACCAGGCCGCACACGGCGACCGTGAGTTCGGCTACATTCTGACCCGTCTAGGCATCAACCGCAAGATTGTGGTCGGCCACTACACCGATCCGGCTGTTGCCGAAGAAATCGGCACCTGGGCACGCGCCTGCGCCGGCTGGGACGCATCCAACAACATGAAGGTCATGCGTTGGGGCGACAACATGCGCAATGTGGCCGTCACCGAAGGCGACAAGACCGAAGCCGAGCGCGTGTTCGGCGCATCCATCAACACTTGGGCAGTCAACGAACTCGTCGCAGCCTACGACGCCGTCAAGGATGACCAGGTCAAGGACATCATCGAAGACTACAAGGCCAAGTACGACGTTGACCCGGCTCTGCTCGACGCCAAGTACGACTCCCTGTTCATCGCGGCCAAGGAAGAAGCCGCTATGGTCAACATGATGCGCGCTAACGGCTGCACCGCCGGCGTCGACAACTTCGAAGACCTGGGCGCCCTCCCGCAGCTGCCGGGAGTTGGCCCGCAGCGCTTCCCGTCCGAGTACGGCTTCGGCTTCTCCGCCGAAGGCGACTGGAAGACCGCCGTGCTCGTGCGCATCGGCGCAGTGATGGGCTACGGCCTCGAAGGTGGTGCTTCCCTCATGGAAGACTATTCCTACAATTTCACCCCGGGCAACGAGATGATCATGGGCTCCCACATGCTTGAAGTCTCCCCGTCCGTCGGCACCATCGCCAAGCCGAAGCTGGAAATCCACCCGCTCGGCATCGGTGGCAAGGCCGATCCGGTGCGTTTGGTCTTCACTGTCGCCCCGAAGAAGGATGCCGTTGTCGTGTCCATGTCTGACGTGCGCGAACGTTTCCGCCTGACCATGAACCTGGTCGACGTGGTCGAGCCGCTCGGAGAGCTCAAGCAGTTGCCGTGCGCCCGTGGTCTGTGGAAGCCGCAGCCGAACCTCAAGACCTCCGCCGAGTGCTGGCTGCGTTCCGGCGCCTCCCACCACACTTGCATGACCACCTCCGTTGGTCGTGAGGCTTGGGAAGACTTCGCCCGCATTGCCGGTGTCGAGCTCGCCACCATCGACGCGAACACCAAGGTCGCAGAATTCGAGCGTGACCTGGAGATCTCCGAAATGTATCACCGCCTCAACAACCGTCACTGACATAACGGAGCGTTAACGGTACGGCAGAAGACTCGACGTACCCTCGTACGCCTTCGTCTTCTGTCGCACCGTTACCGCACGCGTTATGCACTGACGGAACCGTCACTGATTGTCGCTTTACTGACAATGGCTGATGGAGTGTCGTTAGGCATTCCTGATTCATCACTAATCTCTGCCGTATGAGCGCCGGCAGGTCGGATCACTTCCGATCTCCGACGCTCGTTTGCATTCCTTGAAAGTTGTACAGACAGAACAAAAGCGTGGGGTACGAGAGAACGTTTGTATTCTCTCGCACCCCACGCTTTTATGTATTATGCGATTCAGCGTTTGCCGGAGTACAGCTGCTGATCGATCACCTGCGCGAACACGCGGTTCACTGCCGGACGCACCACTTTCAGCGACGGGGTCAGGCACTTGTTTTCCTGCGTGAACTGGGTATCTAGCACTACGAACTTTCGTACGGATTCGGCGCGCGAAACCGTTGCGTTCGCCTTGTCCACATACTTCTGAATCTCATCGTGAACGGCAGCGACGGTCGCGATGCGGTCGAGCGGAGTGTCTGCAGACAATCCCACGGACGGCAGCCAAGCTGCCAATCCTTCCGGATCCAGCGTGATCAGCGCACCGACGAACGGGCGATTGTCGCCGACAACCACCGCATGCTCCACAATCGGACATTTCACGATCTCCTGCTCCATCGGAATCGGGGAGACGTTCTTACCGCCGGCAGTGATGATGATGTCCTTCTTACGGCCGGTGATCGTAATACGTCCCTCGTCGTCAATCGACGCCAAATCACCCGTTTTCAGCCACCCATCCTCGGTGAACGCTTCCGCCGTCTTCTCAGGCAGATTGTGGTAGCCCCTGAACACGTTCGGGCCCTTCACCTGAAGTTCGCCATCATCGGAAATGCGCACAGATGATCCCGGAGCCGGTTGGCCAACAGTGCCGATCACATTGTCGGTGACGCGGTTGGCTGCGAACGGCGCAGCGGTTTCCGTCATACCGTAACCCTGAATCATCGGCAGGCCGATACCGTTGAAGAAATGCGCCAGAGACACGTCCAGAGGAGCGCCGCCGCATGCCACGTAGCGGATGCGCGGGCCGAGAGCACTACGCACGGTACGGTATACGGAAGCCTCATACGAGAGATGTTCGGCGGTCTGCTTCATGGTCGGCTGCTCACCGGCCTGCTGCATGCGCGACCAATCGCGTGCGGCTTCGGCCGCCTTGAGGAACAGACGTCCCTTCCAGCCCATGCCGGCCTTGCGGGAGGCCGCGTTATACACCTTCTCGAACACTCGTGGTACGCCTAGCAGATATGTCGGTTCGAAGGAACGCAAATCGGGCAGCAACGTCTTTGTGTCCGGCAGATAGCCGACCACGCCGTCGTCGGAAGCGATCGACGCGTACTGGATGAACCGTGCGAAACAGTGGGCGAGCGGCAGGAAGAGAAGCAGTCGCGGATGATCTTCGAGAACGATCTCATGCAACGCCAGACTGCCCGCGCGCGTGATCGATATGAAATTGCGGTGCGAAAGCTCGGCACCCTTTGGAGCTCCCGTCGAACCGGACGTGTACACGATGGTGGCCAGATCGTCTGCATGCACCGAATCGATGCGCGCTTCCAGCTCCTCGTCGGACACGGTGACCCCCAAGCCTTCCAACGCGCCCATGGCGTTGGAATCGAGCATCAGAATGTGCTTGAGAGACGGGCAGCGGTCGATTACGGAGTCGAGACGGTCGAAGCGCTCGCGATTGTCGGCGATGGCCAGTTTCACATCCGAATCGTTGAGAATGCGCTCGGCCTGCGCCGCGGAATCAGTGTCGTAGATCGGCACGTTCACTGCGCCGATGGCGGCCAGTGCAAAGTCGAGCACGCCCCACTCGTAGCGGGTGGTGGAGAAGATGGTGACGGCGTCGCCCTTGGCGATGCCGAACGCGATAAGACCTTTGGCGGCGGCGATCACATCCTTGTGGAATTCGCCGGTAGTGACCTTCGCCCATTGGCCGGGGGCGGTTTTGTGTTCCGCGATTACGGTATCCTCGCCAGTGCGCGCGATGCGTCCGGTAAGCAGGGAATAGATGGATTCGTCGTCGCGCACCTCAACGGATTCGCCCGGGGTGGTGTACTCGGTGAGCATGAAGCGTTCTCTTTCTCGCGGTTTTTGCGTTGTTTCCGCGTATTTCTGCTTGTGATGCGTGCGGGAGCGGTACAAACCGTGTGTCCGCGTTTCCTACCCCTTGCGCACCTCGCACATTCTAAGTTACGGAGCCGTAAGTCTGCATTGTGAGAAGCGACAAGAAATATTTCATCAACTTTGTATGAACTGACAAATGGTGCTATTCCGTCAAAAATCAAGTGTTTGGTGGCGTGCTGTATTCGTTCGAAAAAGGCTTGACGTAACGGTTGCGGGGGAGCTGTCATGCTTTCCAGATATCCCCGAAATGACCGTAAAACCAGCGAAATGCGAAGAAATGGTGGTGCGAGCGATTTTTATCGAGTACACTCACGAGTGACGCAATTTACCCCTTGCGTCAGAGGGCTGCTTGCTCAACGGCGAACATCCAGCCTTTTTATTCTTTCGCTGTTTCGCTGGTCGTGTGGCATGTGCCGCACGTGGGGTTATTGGCCAAAATGTGTGTCTGGTGGTATGGGGTTAGTCGGTGGTGTTGGGGTATTTTACGCGGGTGTGGAATTCGTTCCAGTCGATGCCGGTGCCGTACCGGTTGGGGATGCCGTAGGTTTCGTATGCGCCTTGTGGGCTGTGTTCCCATGCTTTGCGGTAGAGTTCCTCGATCTGCTGGTCACTGATGGCGTTGGTTATGAGCCATGAGGCTGGTTTGGGCTGTCGGGTGTGTTGATAACACCACCAGCAGATCGCCTTGATTCGGCGCAACAGGCTTAATCCCCGGTGGTGGCGGAGCATGTCGCGGATCCGCCCGTTCCATGACTCGATGAGGTTGTTCGTCGCTGGGATCGGCGTGGTGCAACCCTTGGGTGGTTCCAGGAACGTGAACAGGTGGTTCTCGCGGATACGTCTGCGGATCATGCGTTTGGCTTTGACGAGGCGTTGGTGCTGGTCGGCTATGGTACCGTCCGCGTACGTGCTCTTCTCGTCAAGGAACGCGTCGTACGTTTGCTCCCACTGGTTGTAGGAGGCGAGCCATGCGGCCGCGGCATCCGTGTCCGTCACGCGGCTCAAGGCGACAGCAATCTTCCGCAGTTGTTTGCCTGCCTCGGACCTTGGCTTGATTCCGGTGAGCTGGGTGATGTTCATGCACACGTGAAACAAGCACCGCTGCACCTTGGTATCAGGCCAGTGCTCGCGCAATGCCTTCAGAATGCCACCGCCCCCGTCGACCACCACCGCCAGTGGCGGGGCGATCCTGGCCATGAGATGAGCCCACGCGGCAGCGGTCTCGCTTTTGGCGACGTACCAGCCGATCACATGCCCGCAGGCGATCGCTATCAACACGACCGCATCCCGATGCAAGTGAATACCGTCCAAATGCACCACGTCATACACCTCGTCGACCAGCGGAACCGGCGGCCACAGGCTCCATAACAACTCGTTCATCCGGCGCAGCGTGCGCGCCGGGATCGCATACTCGGCCTGGCTTTGCTTGGACAACAACCAGCGCAGCGACGTCTCCAGATCCGCCGCCCGCCGATCATAGCCGCGCGACAGCGAGCTACCGCAGCCGGGATCCTTGCACCGCCAGCGCGTCCTACCGGCCGAGGTCTTTCCGTTCTTCTTCATCGTGGTGTGACATCCGGGACACAGAGGAATTCTCATACCTTTCAGACAACCACATTCAAACGCTCCTCACGCCTACTGTTATAAGACGTCCCAACCGGTTTCAGACACACATTTTGGCCGACCTGGAAAGTCCCCTCCATCACATTCAAATACCTCCAGACCCTTGCAGCACAAGGCCTCAGAGACAATTCCAGACACACATTTTGGCCAATAACCCCGCACGTGCGCTTGGTTCGTGTGTTGTTGCTGAAAATGCGTTTGCGATTGCTATGTGCGATGAGCTCTTGACGTTTCTGTTTTCGGGCGGATAGGCTGAATCGAGAGACATGGTGATGCGGGCGCGCAAATTGAACCGCGTGAATGTGAAGGAAAGGATTTCGATGTTTGACAAACGGCTGTTTTCCCTCGCTCCCGGCGTGGGGCGGTTGGTTGCGGCGAAAGTGCTCTGTCAATGGATCGGACTGCTGTCCAACGTCGTGTTCGTAGTGACGGTGGTGGTCATGCTTTCACCGGCGCTTGCCGTGGTGGAATCGGCGTTCGACCCCATGTTCTCCATGGGTGATAGTGGCCTGATTTCCCGCATGTTCGTCGGCTTTGGCTACGGCGGATTCAGCGCGGAAGCGTACGTCGGATGCGTGTTGGCGATTGTGGTCTGTGCAGTGCTGCGGTTTCTGATGATGCGCGCCGCGGCCTATTTTGGCGCGGAAGCGGCCGAGCGTGTCAAACTCGCGTTACGTGAACAACTTTTTAATAAAATGCTTGCGATTGGACCATCATATTCGCAACATATCAGCACTGCCGACGTGGTGCAATCTGCCGGTGAAGGCATCGAACAAATCCAAAGCTTCTTCGAATTATTCCTACCGCAACTGTTTTATGCGATTCTCGCGCCGGTAACGTTATTTTTTATAGTTGCGCCGATTAATATGCCGACGGCTGTTACATTGCTTGTATGCGCGCCGTTGATTGTATTGATTGTTGGCATGGTCGCAATGCGTGCAGCCCGAGTATTCAAAAAATATTGGGGCAAATACACCGACATGGGATCTATGTTTCTTGACAATGTACAAGGTCTTGAAACGCTGAAAACTTTTGACGCGGATGCTCATGCCGCCAAGAAAATGAACGAGCAGGCGGAACAATTCCGCGTAATGACCATGAATGTTCTGCAAATTCAGCTGCGCTCGCTCACCGCCATGGACGTCGTTGCATACGGGGGTGCCGCGGCCGGCGTGGGCGTGGCGATCTGGCAGTATGCGAACGGTGCCGCATTGCCGCTTGCCGGCGTGCTGCTAATAGTGCTTCTTTCCGCGGATTTCTTCATTCCGCTGCGCCAATTGGGTTCGTTCTTCCATGTTGCGATGAACGGTATGACTTCGACCAAGCGTATTTTCGCATTGCTTGATACGCCGATTCCTGCGCACGGAATGCAGGGAATGCCGGAATTCGGCGCTTCCGATAACGGTGTGGACGTGTGCTTTGATGACGTGTCGTTCCGATATGCGGACGTGGGCGCGGACGTTGCGGCGGCTGTGGTTGGTGCTGGAAAAACAGGCATGTCGAAAGATGACGATGGTTCGGTCGTCGCATTGCATGGCGTCTCTTTCACTGCGCGGCGCGGGCAGGTGACCGCCATCGTCGGTCCGTCCGGATCCGGCAAATCTACCGCCGTCGAACTGCTCTCCGGAAATCTTTCCGGATATGAAGGACGTATGTGGCTGCTGTCCGGAAATGCAGGAAACAACTCGACGCAACGGTACCAAATCAACGATCTTTCCATCGAATCCCTTACGAGAGAAATCGCCATCGTGGCGGCGCAAAGCCACCTTTTTGCAGGAACGTTGCGCGACAATCTGCTGATGGCCAAGCCGAATGCCACCGAAAGCGAACTGTGGCAAGCGCTGGAAGCGGCGCACATCGACGAATTCGTGCGTGCGCAATCGCAAGAACTTGACCTGGCCATCGAACAGGGCGCAAGTAACCTGTCTGGCGGACAAAAACAGCGCATCGCCATCGCGCGCGCATTGCTGCGGGAGTCTGCCGTCTACATTTTCGACGAAGCCACCAGCAGCGTCGATGTGGAAAGCGAAACCCTGATTCTGCAAACCATTCGTGCGCTTGCCGATCGCGGCAAAACCGTGATCATGGTGACGCATCGCATGGCGAATGCAGCCGACGCCGATCATGTGGTGGTGTTCGAACGCGGGCGAGTGGCGGAACAGGGCATGCACGCGGAACTCATGTGCGCCAACGGAACATACGCCAAACTGTTCCACGCCCAACAAACCGTGGAAAACGTAGGAATGCGGCCGCAAATCCAACAGCTCACATCCGCAACCGGCGTAACTTCAGCTTGCGCACCCAACATGTCCGATTCTCCCGAATCGGACAGCCAGCGTACCGAAACCGTGCCTTGTATGTCCGTTTCTGCAGAATCGGACGTACAGGGTATGCCTACGTCGCGCCTTATCGCGCGGTTGTTGAAGGAAGTCGGACCGCTGCGTAGGTACATGATCGTCGCATGTGTTTGCGGCGCGCTCGGCCACCTCGCCGCCACTTTCCTGCCGGTATTCGGCATTGCGGCGGCTGTCGCGGCTGTCGGCTCGCCCATCTGGAATCTCAGCGTTCCCGCAGCGCTCACCGCCATGGCCGTCTGCGCGCTGATCCGCGGCGGCATGCGCTATGCCGAACAGTTCATGAACCACAATGTAGCGTTCCGCCTGCTCGCATTGTTCCGTACGAAAGCCTTCGCGGCCCTGCGGCGTCTCGCCCCGGCCAAACTTGCGGGCAAAGGTAAGGGCGACCTGATCGCGCTGGTCACCACCGACGTGGAGCTGTTGGAAATCTTCTTCGCGCACACCATCAGCCCGATCGTCATCGCTGTTGTGACCATCGTCGTCTACACACTCGCATTGCTCACCCTGAGTGCACCCCTCGCGGTGACGCTGGTCATCGCGCACCTCACAGTCGGCGTCGTACTACCAAAGTTGTTCGCGTCGGCGGTGCGAGGCGTCGGTCCGGAACTTCGCAAGGAATCCGCCGCCCTCGACGACGAAATGCTTGACGATATGCGTGGTATCGGCGAAATCATCCGCTTCGGTCAAGGTAGTGCCCGGCTCGCTTCCATCGCTCGGCGCACCCTTTCGCTGTGGGGCAAACGTTTGCGATTGAGTGCGAAGAATGGTGATTTTGCAGGATTGGGTGCGGTATTGGTGATGCTGTTTACCGCGATTACTGCTTTCCTTGTGATGACGTTGTGCACTGCGGTTTCCACTGCCGCCGATATGCCGGAAGGCCTGATTTGGATGGGCTCCGTGGATTCGAACGCTCCTGCGTTGGTTGCGGCTTTCGTATTGCTTACCAGCTCGTTTGGTCCGACGCTTGCATTGAGCGCGCTGCCGGCGAATTTGACGCAAACGTTCGCTTCGGCGCGTCGCCTGTTTGCGTTGATGGATGAGACCCCCGCTGTGGTTGAGCAGGGTGCCGAACGCCCGGAATATCAAGGTATGACAATGAGCGACGTCACATTCGGCTACGGTTCCAGTGCCCACACTTCTGGCGGCCGCACTTCCGACAGTGCCTCGCAACCCGTGCTCGACCATGTTTCACTCGATGTTCCACGGCATGGCATTCTTGGCATTCAAGGCCCGTCCGGCCGTGGAAAATCAACGATGCTGAAGCTGCTCATGCGCTATTGGGATCCGGATTCCGGCACGATTGCGCTATCGAATATTCCATTGCCTCAGGTTGACGCTAGCTGGCGTCGCCGTGTGCAGACGATGATGGGGCAGGAAACTTACCTTTTTGACGGTACGATTCGAGAGAACCTCACCATTGCCTGCAATTCTGCCGATTCCGCAGCGTCCGCCATCCCCGATTCCGTATTGCGCGAGGCGCTCGCCAAGGCATCCGCGCTCGAGTTGGTCGATGCGCTGCCGAACGGCTTGGATACGCAGGTTGGCGAGCTGGGCGGCCGCCTTTCGGAGGGTGAAAAGCAGCGCATCGGATTGGCCCGCATGTTCCTGCGTGACGCCGATTTGGTGCTCTTCGACGAGCCGACGAGCCGTCTCGACGCCTATAACGAGTCGGTGATTCTTGGATCGGTCAACAATCTAGCTGAGCAGGGGAGTGCCGTCGTGCTGGTGTCGCACCGCGATTCCACCATGCGCGTCGCCGATCGCATATTGCGTATGTAGAGCGTTACGCAAGTACGTGCGCATCGCACCCCTGTCCGCAATGTGGTCGTATGAAAATCGTGCGTCATTCGTATTTCTTATAACGTGCGTCGAAAGCGCTGCCGAAAGGCACTGTGCGCGCGAATCGAAAGCAAACAACGTATGACAGGTAAGAAAAGCGGGCGAAATCGTGGAATCGTCGACGGAATCGAAATCGTAAGAAAATGAAACAATCATGAAAATGATTGTCAAAATTTAAGAAAAGCAACTTTTTGAGACGTGCAAATATTCAGTTCACATGATTTTGTAATGAAAAATCGTTAGTATCTGTGTCAAGAGATATCCGCTCTGCAGAAGAGTGGAATACGATTCGACGAAAGGCTGGCGATGGCCAACAACAGGAACGAACTGAACAAGAATCTGGCGCAGATGCTCAAGGGTGGCGTGATCATGGACGTCACCACCCCGGAGCAGGCGAAGATCGCACAGGACGCGGGCGCATGCGCGGTGATGGCGCTCGAACGCATTCCGGCCGATATTCGTGCTGCCGGCGGCGTTTCCCGCATGAGCGATCCGGCCATGATCAAGGGCATTCAGGAAGCCGTGTCCATTCCGGTCATGGCAAAGGTTCGTATCGGTCATGTTGCCGAAGCCCGCATTCTGCAGGCCATCGAAATCGATTACATCGATGAATCCGAAGTGCTGAGCCCCGCGGACGATGTGTACCACATTGACAAGAACCAGTTCGACGTGCCGTTCGTGTGCGGCGCGAAGAATCTGGGCGAAGCGCTGCGCCGTATCGCCGAGGGCGCATCCATGATCCGCACCAAGGGCGAGCCGGGCACCGGCGATGTGATCCAGGCCGTGCGCCACATGCGCACCATGAATAAGCAGATCCGCGAACTCGTCTCCCTGCGCGACGACGAGGTGTACGAGGCCGCCAAGCAGCTGGCGGTGCCGTACGATCTGGCCAAGTACGTGCACGACAATGGCCGTCTGCCGGTCGTCAACTTCGCCGCCGGTGGCGTGGCTACTCCGGCCGATGCCGCACTCATGATGGAGCTGGGTGCCGAAGGCGTGTTCGTCGGTTCCGGCATCTTCAAGTCCGGAGATCCGGCCAAGCGTGCCGCCGCCATCGTGCAGGCCACCGCCAATTGGCAGGACGCCGATCTACTTGCACGCCTTTCCGAGAACCTCGGTGAGGCCATGGTCGGCATCAACGAAGATGAGATTGAAACCATCATGGCCGCCCGCGGCGAGTGATTTCGCTGTGATTTCACGTATTGCGGGCGGATGGGGTGTGACTATCGGCTGCCTTATGCCGCCCGTTTTGCGTGATTCGTGATGGTCTCGATGGGTTTGGGTAAGGAGATCCGATGGTTGTTGCCGTTGAATACATTTCGAAGGAAGAATCGGCCGACGTTGCCGAAGGTGCGGCTTCCGCGCAACATGGCGTGACTGGCATTCTTGCGGTGCAGGGTGCGTTCGCCGAGCATGCCGCGATGCTGGATCGGCTTGGCGCACCGTGGAAACTGCTGCGTGCCGCCGAGGATTTCGACGATTCAATCGATCGCGTGATTCTGCCTGGCGGCGAAAGCACCACGCAGGGCAAGTTGTTGCGTTCGACCGGCCTGTTTGAGCCAATCGCAGCACATATCGCCGCCGGAAAACCGGTGTTCGGCACGTGCGCGGGCATGATTCTGCTGGCCCGCAAGCTGGATAACGATTCGAACGTCTACTTCGGTGCGTTGGACGCTGTCGTGCGCCGCAATGCGTACGGCCGTCAGCTGGGCTCGTTCGTTGCGACCGCCGATTTCGGTTCCGCTACTGGCGATTCCGCCGTCCCGGTTGCGTCGGGTGAGCACGTTCCGGAAAGTGCCGCTTCCGAGTCCATCGTACTGAAGGATTTCCCACTGGTGTTCATCCGTGGACCGTTCGTGGCCGAGGTTGGGCCGTCCGCGACCATTGAGACCTCGGTCGACGGTAATGTGGTCGGTTTGCGCCAGGGCAACATCCTCGCCACCGCGTTCCACCCGGAGCTCACCGAAGACACCCGCATTCACGAGCTGTTCCTCAACCTGTAAATCCGTAGTCTGTAGCGTAGTGGAATAGCCATTTTCGGCGGCTCCGAGGGTACCCTTGGAGCCGCCGTTTTTATACGCGGTTTGCGGGTTGTTTAGGTTTATCTGGGTTTATCTGGGTTTATTCGGAACTCTCCGGTCCTCGTCGGAGATTTTCGCGTTCCTTCCCGTTTTGTGGCTTTGTACCCGCTCATAGGAGATATCCTCAGGCTTCCGACGTCTCTGGGCATGCCTTGGCTGCCTTGTCTATTTCGAAAGAGTCGAATTTTCAAACGAGAAACTGGCTTTTTCGTATACGGGGGCACTGTTCAAACGGTTTTAAGGCGATTTTATACCCCCGTTTATGAAATGTCCCGTATTTTTTATCATTTTCGACTTTTTCGCGTAGGGGGCAACAAAGGGCATAGTTGGTTACTCCCTCTTGCATCCAGAACTGATGCGTGGATTTTCCGATGAGCTCGCAACCCGTCCGAAAATGGGGAACTTGCTCAGAAATGGACTCACATCAATCCACAGGAATATCCACATTCATTGATCCAAATGGATTCTGCCATGGGTTATCCACGGCCGACACGCCTTTATCGTGCGATTTTTGCATTCTCCGACCACAACCCCGGTTCGGCTGGACAACTACGAATGTGCTTCAATATCGTCGAAACATGAATGAGATGTACAAACCTTTGATGGCTCGATCCCTTGAAGAAAGGCAGTCCATCACTTGGGAAGCGTGCCGTGAGGCTGTGTTGCTCGGTCCAATCAGCCATATTTCGGCTGTTGATATGTGGAAGGTCGAACGGCCGTCGCAAACGAATTTTGTTTCGGACAAGCTACATGTCACCGTTTCGGATCCCCGATTGAGTCGTCTTGCTTCACCGGATGCTTATGTGCATTGCTGGTCGGGGCTTGATTCAAGGCATATTCGATACACGACTGATGGCATTGGAGTCCTGAATGCGGAAGCGACATGGGCGTTGATGGCAAAAGGCACGCAGGTTGATGGATTGACGGAATTGGGGGAATCGATGATTCGTCATGGCAGGACCACCGAGTCGAAGTTGCGTGATTTCGTGGAACATGAGACGTTTCAATGCAAGGCAAAATGTTACGACGCGCTTACGTTGATGGACTCGAGCAGCGATTCGCCTAAAGAGACGCAGACGCGGCTTTGTTTATATTCTTACGGATTGTGGGGTTTCACATCGAATTACACTGTTCCGGGAATCGCATTCGATAATGGTGCCGCGATTACGCTCGATTTGGCCGATCCGGAATTGCTGATCGGCATCGAGTATGACGGCGACCATCACCGCACGGACCGGACGCAATGGCGTCGCGATGCATGGAAGCGTAGGCAGTTGGAAAGCATGGGATGGACGGTCGTCTCGGTTACTCAGCTTGATTTGTCGGATGAGCCGCACCGTGCCGCGTTTGCGATGAATATCGCCGCCATCCGCGCGCGCAAGTTGGGACGTCCGATTGCGTTGAGCACGCCGCTTCCGTGGAGAAAGGTGGCCTGTCGTATGCGAAGAATGAGGAGAATCTGACTTTTTCGCGTATGGGGGTATGTTTTTGATAATTTTGAGCTATATTCATACCCTCTATTCTGTGTTGATTGAGATTTTTGCCTCATGATCTGACTTTTTCGCGTAGGAGGGTAGAGTTGTTGGAATTCGGCGTTGCGTGACGTGTTTCTCGGAAATGTCGGGTGGATGGGAATGTTATCGGACACGCAATCGAAATTGACAGAATCGCAGAAACATCTATTATAAAAGCATTGTCAATAGATACACAGTTGTATCAAGTATGTTCGGAAAGGTGAGGACGTGCAGACCTTCAACGATGAGAGCAAAGAAAACAACAAATCCAAAGAACCCGACCATACCAGTAACTCCGATAATCCCAATCGTCAGCCCTTCAAATGGCCGGAATTGCTGACCGATAACGGCAAAGGCATCGCATACGGCGGTGACTACAATCCGGACCAGTGGTCGGAAAGTGTGTGGGACGACGATGTCCGCCTGATGAAGCAGGCCGGTGTCAACACCGTGGCCGTGGCAATTTTCAGCTGGGATCGCATTCAGCCGGAAGAAAACCGTTGGGATTTCGGGTGGCTCGACCGTATCATCGACAAGCTCGGCAAAGCCGGCATTGCGGTTGACCTGGCATCCGCAACCGCAACTGCACCGCTGTGGCTGTACGAAAAGCACCCGGAAGTGCTTCCGCGAGACAAATTCAGTCACCCCGTCAACGCTGGATCCCGCCAATCCTGGAGTCCGACAAGCCCGGTATTCAAGGGATACGCGCTCACCCTGTGCCGCAAGCTGGCCGAACGTTACGGCACCAACCCGTACGTCACCGCATGGCATATGGGCAACGAATACGGCTGGAACAACCGTTACGACTATTCCGACAACGCGCTCAACGCATTCCGCCTGTGGTGCGAGCGTAAATATGGCACCATCGAAAACCTCAACAAGGCGTGGGGCACTACCTTCTGGGGTCAGGAAATGAACGGATTCCACGAAGTGCTCATCCCGCGCTTCATGGGTGCCGATTCCATGGTGAACCCCGGTCAAAAGCTTGATTTCGAACGCTTCGGCAACGATATGCTGCTCGACTTCTACAAGGCTGAACGTGATGCAATCGCCGAAATCTGCCCCGACAAGCCGTTCACCACAAACTTCATGGTCTCCACCGACCAGTGCTGCATGGATTATGCCGACTGGGCCGAAGAAGTCAATTTCGTGTCGAACGACCACTACTTCCACGAGGGCGAATCCCATATCGACGAGCTGTTTTGCTCCGACGCTCTGATGGATTCCCTCGCACTCGGCAAGCCGTGGTATGTGATGGAACACTCCACTTCGGCCGTGCAATGGAAGCCGCTCAACGCACGCAAGCGCAAGGGTGAAACCGTACGCGACTCCATCGCGCACGTGGCCATGGGCGCCGACGCCATCAACTTCTTCCAGTGGCGTGCCTCCGCATTCGGTGCCGAATCCTTCCACTCCGCGCTCGTGCCCCACGCAGGCGAAAACACCAAACTGTTCCGTCAGGTGTGCGAACTGGGCGCAGCGCTGAAAACCCTCGGCGATGCTGGCGTGCAAGGCACCGAATTGGAACTCTCCGACACGGCAATCCTGTTCAGCGCGGAATCTGAATGGGCCACACGCTCCGAAACCCTGCCAAGCATGAAACTCAACCATTGGCATGACGTACGCGACTGGTACCGCGCGTTCCTCAACGCAGGCACCCGCGCCGACATTGTGCCCCTGAAATACGATTGGAGCTCGTACAAGACCGTCGTATTGCCGACTGTGATCATGCTCAGCGCCGAAGACACGCAGCGTTTGGCTGATTTCGCAGCCGCGGGCGGCCGTGTGGTCGTCGGCTACGCAACCGGACTGATCGACGAGAACTTCCACACCTGGCTCGGCGGATACCCGGGAGCCGGCGATGGCCTACTGCGTGAAATGCTCGGCATTCGCGGCGAAGAATTCAACATTCTCGGCGCCGAAGCCGAAGGCGAGCCCGCTGAGATTCGTTTGAGCTCCGGAGCGGTCACTCGCCTGTGGCAAAACGACGTGAACGTCGACGGTGAACACACGCAAGTGCTGGCCACCTACGAAGGTGAGGAAGCCGACGAATGGGAACTCGACGGCACCGCCGCAATCACCCACAATCCGTACGGTTCCGGCGAAACGTACTTCGTCGGATGCGATCTCAACGTGGCCGATCTCACGCAATTCGTGAGCGCCAATATCGTGGAAGATTCTGCGGATCCGGTCAATCTCGACGTGCTGCACACCGTACGCAAGTCCGCAGACGCAACCTTCGATTTCTACCTTCCGCGAGGCAAGAAAGAAATCGCATTGCAGGGCATCGACGGTGAGCCGGTCTACCTGTTCCAAACGGAAGCAGGGGAGCAAGCGGGCAGCTATACCGTGCATCGCAACGGTGTGCTCGTCGTAAAGCGCGCGTAATCCCGCATGATTCCGCATGATTGATTGCGTGACCTCACGTAATCTCACCAACCTCACATAACCCAGTCCCGCCATACTGAAACTTCAGGTGGCGGGCTTGCTATAACTGGTAAACTTTCATCGGCATATCGAACGATCCTGGAGAAGAACATGGGCGAGTCAAAGCTGGGGCCGAAAGCGGACAGGAAGCGAGTCACCCTGCGAGACGTGGCCGAAGAGGCAGGCGTTTCGCTCAAAACCGCATCCAACGTGATCAACCATTCCGGGCGCATGACCGACTCCACGCGAGAAAAAGTACAGGAAGTCATCGACCGCCTCGGATACCAAGTGAACGTGGCCGCGCGCAATCTCAACCGCGGTAAAACCGGCTTCATCACACTCGCCGTGCCAACCCTGACCGCCCCCTACCTGTCGGAGCTCGCCAATCGCGTGATCGCCGCGGCCCGCGGCCACGGCTATTCCGTATACGTCACCACGTATACCGAAGGATCCGCACAAGGAGCGCAATCACTCCTGCGCAACTTCAACACCACCGTCTCGGACGGCATGATCCTGTCGATCTCCGAAGTCGAAAACCTTGAAGCGACGGACTTGGACGTGGACTATCCGCTCGTATGCGTGGGCGCGCGTTCCACACACGGCAAAGCCGACCACGTTACCCCCGACGATATTCAGGAAGCCCGACTCGCAGCCGAATACCTGTTCGACCATGGCGCAACCCGGCTCGCGGTGGTCGGATCGCGAACCGAACCGGAACACATTGATTCCATACGAGACGCCATTGACGGCAATGCGCAACTGCGACTTCGCGGCGTGCTCGAAGCGTGCGCCGCGCGGGGAGCGGCATTCGATTCCCGACTGGTAATGAGCACTGGGCAGGATTGGACGATCGGCTCTGGCGCTCGCATTACGCAACAGCTCATCGATTCCGGAATTCCATTCGACGGTATTGTGGCGTTCAATGACCAGCTTGCGTTGGGTGCGCTGTTCACTTTGGCTGCGAACGGCATTTCCGTGCCTGAACAGATGCAGGTGATCGGCTTCGACAATATTGAAGAAGCCGCATATTTCCAGCCTCCGCTGACCACCATGGATTCTTGTCTCGACTGGATTGCGCCGACTGCGGTCAGCCGCATTCTCGACCGGATCGACGGCACGCGTGTGCTGGAGCCGAGTTGCATCACCACCCATTCGCACGTGATCGCCCGTGCCACCACCCGCGCGTAGCTGACCTGCCGTCTGCACAGCCAGTTCCGGACTCGCACAGCCGCAGAACAGGACTTGTGCGGACGGGAATTAGCGTCAGTTTGCCGGCAATGCCTGCGCGGGGCAGCCGTGCAGCACGGAAAGCATCGCTCGCTTTTCCTGCGTGGTGACGGTCAGTCCGTACTTGTCTTTCACGCCAATCTGCCGAGCCACGTAATCGCAACGGTATTCGCTGTTCGTCGGCAGCCAGTATGCGGCCGAAGCGGAACCCTTCTGCTGATTCGCCGGCCCATCCACGGCCAGCAGATTGTACATGTCATTGCCGAATTGGTACATCTTCGTATGATCCCATGTGTTCGCGCCCGACTGCCATGCATTCTCCAACGCGACCACATGGTCGATCTGCACCGCCGAAGACGTTTTCACTCCACGCACGAACTGAATGGTCTGACCGGTATACGGGTCATCAAGCGTACCCGACGCAACTTGGCAGCTGCGGCTGTTCTTATATTGCACGTCCGTCAAATCGCGGGCGAGCACATCTTCGCGCACGTCGCAACCATTGCCGTCGTCGTCGGTTTCTCGGAATCCGAACGCGTCGCGATCATATCCGGCTTTGCTGGGATTGTCGTCAACCGTAAGTTTTTCCAACGTTTCCGCGGCAGTGCCGGTTGCCGTGTATTCGCCGGTAATCTCACCTACGGTCGGATTGATTTTCGGCAGAAGCATGCCGATAGTGACGCCGATTACCGCAACGACGACCAGCAGAATGAGAATGCGTTCTAGCGGGCCGTCAGCATTAATCCAACTTTTTTTGAACCGTTTTCCAGCCCGCTGAATATCACGCACATCTTGCTCAATATTCCGATAATTATAAGAATTACGATTATTCTTTCGTGCCATAAGTATTGAAATAATACATGCAACACACTGAAATTGCGGAATTGGGGAATATCAGGCGTAAGTGAACGTCATCGGATCATGACCTGCGCGCGTCGGGCCGTCAAGCGCGTCAATCGCGGCATGCTCTTCAGGAGCAAGCGCGAAACCGAACAGATCGAGATTCTGCTTCTGTCGTTCCGCATGCGTCGACTTGGGGATGATGATTGTTCCATTTTCGATATGCCAGCGCAGGATCACCTGTGCCGGGGTGACCCCGTGCGCGGCTGCGATACGTTCGATCGTGCCATTTCCAGCGTTCAAATCAGCGCCGCGGGCCATCGGCGAATACGCTTCCACTGCAATGCCATGCGCCTTGCAGTATTCCACAACTTCGCGCTGCTGCCAGGTCGGGTGCAGTTCGATCTGGTTGACGGCCGGATATTCACCGGTTTCCTCATACAAGCGGTCAAGATGTTCAGGCATGAAATTGCACACGCCCAGTGTGCGCACGCGGTTTTCCGCACGAAACTCCTGGAATGCCTTCCACGTTTCGCCGGAACGCCAGTCGAACGGCGTCGGCCAGTGCAGCATGTACATGTCCACGTAGTCGAGCTGCAGCAGACTAAGCTGCCGGTCGAACGCCTTGCGCGCGGAATCGTACCCCTGTTCCGAATCGCGCAGCTTCGTGGTCACCCACAGATTCTTGCGATGCTCGCCTTGCGTGAAGCCCGCATTGCGCAACGCACGCCCCACACCGGCCTCGTTGTTGTATCCCGCGGCACCATCGATGTGACGGTATCCGACTTCCAGCGCGCCTTCTACTACGGAAGTAACGCCTTCATCGTCGATGCGCAGTACGCCCAAACCGATCTGCGGAATCAGATTGCCGTCGGAAAGCGTAACCATCGGAGTATGGAAAGTAGCCATGGAAACAACCCCTTGAATCGAATATGCGATGTTCTCCACACCAGTTTAGCGGGAAGCGTAACGGCCGTAACAATTCCATGCAGGTAAGCGCGCTATAACATTGCGCGGATATGGAGGACAATATGGATTCAAAGAATGCAATAACTACTCCGCAACCACAATCTCACCAGCATTACGGGCACGCGCTCGCCGGCATCCTCGGCCCCGCTTTTGTGGCGGCTGTGGCATACGTGGACCCCGGCAACGTGGCTGCAAATGTTACTTCCGGAGCCACATACGGCTATCTGCTGGTATGGGTGCTCGTTCTGGCCAACTGCATGAGCGTGCTCATCCAATACCAGTCAGCCAAACTCGGCATCGTCACGGGCCGGAGTCTGCCGGAGATTCTGGGCGAACGTCTGGGGGATGCCGGCCGGTTCATGTTCTTCATGCAGGCTGAGGTGATCGCCATCGCCACGGATCTGGCGGAGGTGATCGGCGGAGCGATTGCACTGAAACTGCTGTTCGGTCTGCCGTTGTTCGTCGGCGGCTGCATTATCGGCGCGATTTCCACGGTGTTGCTGATTTTCCAGAAGGGGCCTACGCATCGTCTTTTCGAGAAGATGATCATCGCGCTGCTGTTGGTGATCACGTTCGGCTTCATCGCGGGTCTTTTCATCGACCCGCCGAATCCCACGCAGGTGGCAACGGGCTTGATCCCGCGTTTCAAAGGGTCCGCGACCGTGCTCATGGCCGCCTCGATGCTGGGAGCCACGGTGATGCCGCATGCGATTTACCTGCATTCCACACTCGTCAATGACCATTATTCCGCGGGGCAAAAGAAGCCCGACATCAAGACGCTGCTGCATGGCAGCAAGGTCGATGTGGTATGGGCGTTGCTTCTGGCCGGCACGGTGAATCTGGCGCTGCTGATTCTCGCGGCGAATTCGCTGTATGGCGTGACCGGCACTGATTCGATCGAAGGCGCGCAGCATGCCATCGCCGCCGCTCTGGGCCCTGTGATCGGCACGATTTTCTCGATTGGACTGTTGGCTTCCAGTCTGAGCTCCACATCGGTCGGCACGTATGCCGGCGCCGAAATTATGCATGGACTGTTGCGGGTCAAAGCGCCGATGTGGGCGTGCCGCGTGGTGACGCTTGTGCCGGCATTGATTGTACTGTGGTTTGCGAAGAATCCGACGGAGGCGCTGATCATAGGGCAGGTGATACTGTCGATCGGTATTCCGTTCGCGATCATTCCGCTGATGAAATACACTCACGATCGCTCATTAATGGGCGATTATGTGGATGGTTCGGTGAAATTCGCGATTAATATGATAGTTGTTTCGTTGATTGTTGCGCTTAATGTGATTCTCGTCTTCCTCACACTTTCCGGCCGCTCCTAGGCGCATCCCGTTTTCGGTGTCCGCACAGTTGCCTGACGCAGGAATTGCTGGAAAGCTGCTATGCATTTAGGCGCAGATGTTTGCGGATTCTGGCTGGGGGGGGGGTGTAATTGTAGACGGTGAATCTTCCTTTGTTGGACCGCTTGGTTTCGTACAGCGCTAGGTCGGCCTGTTTGACGCATTGGTCGAAATCCACTTCGCCTCTGATATCTTCGCTGTTTCCTTCATCCGTGTTTCTGCTGATGCCCGTGTTTCTGCTGATGCCCGTGTTTCTGCGGATGCGGCTGGCGGCAATGCGGCATACGCCTACGCTGCAACGCACGTCTTGCCCGTGCTGTTCCGAGGTGCGTGCCAACTGTTGGAAGAATATGCCCAGCGTGGTTTCGAGCACCTGTTCGCTGGCGGTATTGCGAATGAGCGCCAAGAATTCGTCGCCGCCATATCGGCAGATAATGTCATCTTGCCGGTAGATGTGCCGAAGTTGGGATGCGACCTCGCGAATCCAGAAATCGCCGGCCGTGTGTCCATATGTGTCATTGATGGTTTTGAAATCGTCGATGTCAATGAACATCAGCAGTGCCTCATCGCGCGAACCCATGCGGTTGAAGTATTCGCGCATGCGTTTCCATCCCGCTTCCTTGTTCAGCAAACCGGTCATGCCGTCATGTTCGGCTTCGTATCTTGCTTTTCGGTAGTCGGCCTGTTGCGAGTGGAATCGCAGGTTTATTTCCACGGTGTCCATAATGAACATGATCTGTGTGGAAATTACGGCCGCCAAACATTGCAATGAAAAACCGTATGCCAGTGCTTGGTAGATGGTCGCCAATACCGGAAGCACGAAGAACGACATCATGGCGAGGAAAATAGTGCGATTAAGATTCTTGCGATATGAGATCAGCATGAAGAGGCATACTGAGATTCCCAAGACCGCAATTGCCTGCGCAAGAAGATAGTAATTACCGCGATGGTAACGATTGTGGTCATCGAAATAGTAGAAAAGACCAGTGAATTGAGTGATGATGAGTAAAAGAATTCCGCTTGCGGATAATGCGTAGACGGCATACAATGCGGCTGGTTTGTGATGATTATGGTTGCTTACTGTCAACCACATATAGGTTGTGAATAAACTCATGAAAATATAATTAATGCAGAATACGGAGAAATTACCGAGTCGCACCATGTAATATGCGGTTTCTCCGGGATTGTTGAGAAAATACCAGCTGAGCGCGTCGGCTCCAAGAAGAAGCATGCAGGCGATCTGCATGAGTATTTTGATGCGAGTTCGTCTGTTTTTGTGTGGTGTGGCAATGAAAATTCCGCCTGTGCAAATCAAGCATATGAAAATACCCCACAACTCCATGCAGATGTGGAACATGGCCCTAACTGTCATCATCCCCCCCCCGGCGCTGCCTACGCCGAAAACTTGTCTACCGCTTTGCGTGTCATGATACCTCTAAATGGGGGAGCGCTACCCCGAAATGACAAAAACGGGAATTCGTAAGCGAATATCCATGCCTCTGTCATACGGGCTATCATATAGTTTGTGCGTTTGAATGTGGAGAAGGTGATTGATGTCAGCGAAGCGGAGCATGTCCCGAGCGCTTACTCGAGAGGAATCGTATCAGAACGGTCATTTAACGCGCACGGCGTTTATTTCCATTGCGATTCTTACATTTATTACGTTCGTCGGTAATTTCACGCAATTGCAGTTGAGTGCCGCGTTGCCGACGATCGTCAGTGATTTCGGTATTTCCGTTACGACCGGTCAGTGGCTGACATCGATTTTCCAGCTGGTCATGGGCGTGATGGTGCCGCTTACGGCATACCTTACGAGACGTTTTTCGACTCGCGAAATCGTGCTTGTTTCCATGGTTGTGTTCACGATCGGTTCGCTGTTCGCCTGGCTTGGTCCAACATTTTTGATGGTGCTGATCGGGCGTTTGCTTGAGGCGGTTGGCACGGGTGTGATGTGGCCGGTGCTGCAGATTACTGTGTTTTCGATTTATCCGCTGTCTCGCCGTGGTTTCGCAATGGGTACGGTTGGCATGGCGATGAGCGTGGCTCCGGCGATCGGTCCGACGCTTGGCGGCGTGCAGACGGATTTGAACGGTTGGCGTTCAATTTTCCTCACGTTGACCATTATCGGCGTTATCTCGCTGCTTCTTGCCTATTTTGGATTGCATAATTTCGGCGAGAACGATAAAACCGCGAAGGCTGACTTTTTCTCCGTTGGACTGTCTGTTTTCGGTTTTGGCGGCTTAATGTTCGGCTTTACGAATATTGAATCGTATTCGTTTGTAAATCCGATGGTTTGGCTGCCAATGGTGATTGGCGTTACGGGAATTATTTGGTTTGTGTTCCGCCAGATTCATGGCGCGCGCAGGCAGATTGAAAATTCTGAAGCGCAACCGCCGCTGTTGAATTTGAGCGTGTTGAAGAATCGTAGTTTTACTGTTGGCACGATCACGGCCGCGCTTGCGTTCTTCGCGTTCAGTTCGATTATGGTGATCATGCCCCTGTACATTCAGGATTGCCGTGGCTATTCTGCTGCGATTAGCGGCCTGGTGATGCTTCCTGGCGCGCTTGGCCAGTGCATTTCGCAGTTTTTCGGCGGTAAGGTGCTTGACCGTTTCGGTGCGCGTCCGGTGGCGTTGATCGGTACGATTACCTTGTGTTTCGGTACGGTCATGATGAGTTTGATTTCCATGACTTCGTGGATTTGGTGGGTGTCGATTTGGCAGTTTGTGCGCCAGATCGGCATGGGTTTCGTGTTGATGCCGATCACCACATGGTCGCTGAATTGTTTGGAACCGGAAGAGGTGAGCGCCGGATCCGCGGTGACGAATACGGTTCGTCAGATTGCGGGCGCGATTGGCGCTCCGGTGCTGGTGATTTTGATGGAGACGTTCACGTCTCTTCGTTGGGCTGCGCTTGGTGGCACAAAAGCCGTGTATGCGGCTGCCAACGTGTTCGGCATTCAGTGGGCGCTTCGTGTTAGCGCGGCAATCTGCTTTGTGATGGTGCTGATGGTGTTCTTCGGCGTGCGCGGCCAGGGTGCCGGTTCCACGCATGAAACCGTGCAACGCGCCCTCAGCCGTAGGCGTGCCGCCTGAGTTGCCCGCGTGCCCTCAGTCGCAACGCGCCTCTGTCCGAAAACCCCACTCGCTGGAATAATCATCCCGCTAAAAGGCTTGTGAACGTCCGGATTCTTCCAGTGGGTGGGGGAATCCAGACGTTTAGGAGTGCCTTGGCGTCCGGATTGTTCCAGCCGCTGGAGGATTCTGGACGTTTAGTCGTGTGCTAGAGTCCGGATTCTTCCAGCCAATGGGAGATTTACCCCGCTGAGTTTCTCTGTCCAACAATGGCTTTCAGTTGAAATATTGTCTCAAATTGATAAGTGGTCGTCATTTTTTCTATTTTTTGTATATGAAATACGCTATTCTTGTTTTGTGTTGACATATTGAACGACGATAAGACAAGGGAGTGCTGCTATGATCCGTCTGAAGTCGTTGTCCTTGCAGGATATAAAAAACGTTGAAAAAGGCATGGTTGTCTTTTCTGATCTGCCTTCCGGGGGAAGTGTTACTGGAATTTATGGTCAGAACGGGTCTGGCAAAACTGCGGTTATTACGGTGGTGCGCTGCCTCCGGTGTTTGATGGCGGGGTGGTCGGTGCCTGATGAATGCATCGTTGGGCTTGTGCGTCAGGGAAGTGAATCGGCGTCGATTTCTGCTGTTTTTTCTGTTGGTGATGATGAGGTCGGATATTCTGTTCGCCTGAAACCTATTGAGAATGGAAAGGCTCATGTTGGCCAAGAGACGGTTGAATTGCGTTCTCCAGGTGAAAGAAAGCGTGTTCTTCTGGATCATAAGGTTTCCGAGGAAGACGAGATGGGTCTTCTTGTTTCCACCTTGTCTCCGGTCAGTCAATGGAATTCGTTGAAATCGGTACGTAGGGCTGATGAAAAATTCCGTCAGGAAGAGACTCTTGCGTGGAGCCAAGGTCGTTCTTTCGTTTTCGCCACGAGTTTTTTTGATGCTTTGAAGGTGATTGATGAAGAGATTTCCGATACTTCCAATCTGCCGAAGGCAAAGAGGGATGCGCGGGATACGAATCTTCGCCCATTGATTTCGGTGCTGTCGGCATTGTCGAATTACGCGCGTGAAAACATGAGGATTATGACAACTCGCGAGGGTGCAGCGGTTTCTTTTGGATGTGTGCCAATTGCGCACGGATCCAGATTCGATGTGCTGAACATCACGCAGCCGGTCATTGTGCCTCAGGATTTGCAGCCGGTCATCGAGCAGATGGTTGAGCAGTCCAATGAGGTGTTGCCTACGGTTATTCCGGGCCTTCAGCTGGGCTGTGACATGCAAGATGACGTTACCGATGATAGGCAACCTGGCGTGCGTGTATTTTTGAGAAGCGAACGTAACGGTGTTGCTATACCATTTTGGGCGGAATCCGAAGGCGTCAAGCGTATTGTCGGCATGATGTCTTTGCTGATTAGGATGTTTAATGAATCCGATGTGTGTATCGCCATCGATGAAATTGATTCCGGTATTTTCGAAATTCTGCTAGGTACCTTGCTTCAGGTGATTGCTGAATATGGCAGAGGACAGTTAATTTTTACTGCTCATAATCTGCGCGTGCTGGAAGTGCTTTCAGATAAATCTATTGTTTTCTCAACATCAAATCCGAAGAATCGTTTTACGACAATTAAAGGTGTTCGCGATAGTAATAATTTGAGAAATATGTATATTCGTGCTGTGAATATTGACGATCAGCCTGAGGAATTGGCTCCGCGAGTTCGAAAGTCGAGAGTTGCGGTCGCTTTCAATAAGGCGGGACGCGTAATGAGAAAGGATGACCATGCCTAATAAAGTCATTCCAATCATTACGGAAGGTGAGACTGATGGCTGCATTGTTGATGCCTTCGAGGAAGCGTTTTATAGTGAGCGACTCAGCTTTACCGGAGTGGCATCGGGCGGCGATATTACGTTATATAAAATTCATCCAGAGAATTTTCGAGGCCTTTCTGGTGCGGGAATTACCGGAAAGGTAAGAACGTTAATTAAGCAAGAGATTGAACGGCGACATGAATTCAGAGAACGTGATGTTATTGCGGTTGCGCTATTAATGGATTTGGACGGTGCGTTTATTCCTGATTCGCAGATATTTGAAGGTATTGAATTAAAATACCGTGCTGACTCTATTGAAACGAATCGTGTTAAAGAAATCAGATTGCGTCATCGTGAGAAAAAGGTTCGTGTCAGTGAGCTGGTGGATAACTGTTCCGAGCTTAAAATCGGCTCAAAGATGGTTCCATTTCGAGCTTTCTACATGTCGAGAAATTTGGAACATGCACTATGGGATATTGCGGATAATCTGACTGGAAATGCAGGGAAAAATCGTAAACGTGAGCTATCTCTTGCGTTTATTGAAAAATGTGAGTCGGATCCTAATTATTTTAAGGATTTGATTACTTCAGATGCGGTGCTTCATGGCTGTTCTGAGTACCGCAATTCATGGTTGTGGGCCTTTGAAGGATTGCACTCTTTGCAGCGTGGGTCAAACGTTGGATTGTTGCCATCTGAGCTTGGATTTACGTGGCCAGATGAGTGTTAGGGTCCTGTTTCTTCCAGTGATTGGGGCGGGATCTTGAAACGACTGATTTATTTATTCTTCTTCGTTGGGCTTGTATTCCACTACGCTGAGGGCCACCACGCCTGCGCTGGTGTGCACGAACACATTGGCGCTTCCGCCTACGGCTTCCAAGCCTTCCACTAGGTGTGAGATTGGCTCGGAATCAAGCATCGGCAGCACTTGCGCCACGCCGTCTGCGTCGGTGACGGTGAGCGTATCGTCCAAATATCCGGATGCGAGCGTTTCGTCGATGGCGCTTTCGAATTTGGCCAGTTTGCTGATTTCCTCTTCGGCGGCCTTGTTTGCAGCCACTTCCACAGCTTGCGCCACTTCTTCTCGCATTGCCTCTTCGCTCATGATTGCCTCTTTTGCTACTGCCTCTTTTGTTAAGCGCCATTTTTCAACCTATAGATTATCGGATGAACGTATCAGAACAATTCCAAATGCTGGAAAGTGTCCATATAGTGACACTTTTGTGAAAGCGTAATCCTCAATGCGCGCGGGAAATATATGCGGGGATGAACGCGGGTAATGTTCAGAGAAGAGATGTTGTGAGAGATGTTGTGAAAAACGATGCGTGGGACTATCGGTTGCAACATGTGATTGCATACGATTGCGGATTGCGCGGAACGGGAAGATGAAACGGGAATATGGAACAGGAAAGGAGCGCGCATGACTCGACTTGGCGACGTTCAGCGCAATGAAACGCGTCACGAAACGCGTTCAACGTTGCTGACGGTTTTGCTTTGGTTGGTCACCGCGGTCATTGTGGTGGCGATGTTGTTGCGCATGCTGCCGAATAATCTTGATGGTAAACGCTATGTGCCTCTGGTTGTTGCGCTGATGCCGTGGCTGGGTTTGCTTTCCGCTGTGATTGTGGTTTTTGCTCTGACGATTCGCCGTATCGGCAAACGAAGGGCGTTGGCTGCATTGAGCGCGGTATGCGTGGTCATACAAGTCGCTTGGCATTGGGGGTATGTTGTGCCGGCTGCCAGCCCTGCCGCACAGCCCATGGCAACGGTTCGTGTTATGACGTTCAACACAAAGCAAGGTGTTGCCGATGCACAACAAATCGTTGAAACAATACGCGACGAGCATATCGAAGTCTTGGCAATGCAAGAGGTTTCTTCGGATTTGCTGAACAGACTGAACGATGAGGGAATCGCAGATTATCTTCCATATTTCGTTATTCCGCAGCTTACATGGCATGATAATGGCGGTGTGAATGTGCTGTACAGTGCGCATCCGTTGCAGGAAGCAACTGAGAATCTTATTCCTATAGAATCAAGCAGCATTCCTGCTGCAACCGTTGTGCTCAACGGAAGAACAGTGAGATTCGGGTCGGTGCATCCTTTTTCTCCGCGTCCCAGAAATCAGGGTTTATGGAATAAAAGTTTGGATTCTATCGCTCAATTACGGCATTATGGCAATAATGAATCATATGTTTTGATGGGTGATTTTAATTCCACATGGGATCATGCAAGTTTTAGATATTTGCTTGGTGATCGTTTTACTGACGCTGGTCAGAGCGCGGGGGAGGGTCTGCATATGACGTTCCCTGCAGTATTTCCGATTGCTGAAATCGACCATATTATTTATGACAAGGGCGTGCGTGCAACTGATCTTGCAACCAAGCGGATTCAAGGTTCCGACCATCTCGCACTGCTTGCCACCCTAACCATTGCATAGCGGCGGAAAGCGGCGGCGGAAACGAACTTCCGCGATAAGCCTGCAACTCAAGAAGCACGCTCCTTTGCCGAAGGTGTATATGTTTCCTGCGGTATCCCCTAAGGGGTAAAACGGTTAAACCCCAAATTGTAATATCTATACCTGAGGTAAGATTGAGGATTGTAGTTTCCATAAGTAGGTAGAGATACAAAGGGGTGTGCGGTATGCATATCATGTTCGTCTGTACAGGCAATATCTGCCGGTCGCCTATGGGCGAACTCTTGCTCACTCGCTACCTCGCTGGCACCACTGTGCAGGTTTCCAGCGCCGGCACGCGTGGCCTTCCGCGATGCCAGATGGATCCGTCCAGTGCCAGACTTATGACCAGCGTCAACATTGAACCAAGCGGATTCCGATCCCGCAGACTCACCCGATCTATGGCTGAGAGTGCTGATCTGATTCTCTGCTTCGAGAAAGAACAGCGCAAAGACATCGTTGCCCTCGCGCCCGGCGCGGTCCGTTATACATTTCTGCTTAACGACTTCGCCAATATGTGCCAATACTGCGCGCAAAACGGCATGGTAAGCGGACTGACCATCCAGGAGCGTCTTGCATCCGTTATCAAAGTCTCTTCCATGATTCGTCCGATGTTGCCCACTCCCAAAGATATCGATGACCCGCACGGCAAGTCGTTCGACAAGTTCCGTATCGCGGCCAACCAAACCAATAATGCTCTGCGAACCATGCTGAAGAGCATGAAAAAGCATTACGGCGTGGGTATGGCGCCTGTTCGCTCGCAGATTTGTTCTGTGCGGTCCACTACCGCCTACAATATGTGGGCTTAGATGACGGTGGCCGTCAGTGACCGGCGATTAAGCATGATTATGCTGAGTCGGTTAGGATTTTGATATCGGATTACGAAAGATGTGATTCGATAGTCTCTATCATTTCCCTAGAAAGAGAAGATTATGAAGAGAATGATGGGACTACTGCTTTCCACTGCGTTGGTTGTAGGCTCTGCCGTTTCCGCTGATTTGGCGATTGCTGACGAAGACGTCGCTCCGATTGCCTCTGGCGGTACGGATAGCACGATTATGACCGGAGGCGCAGCTCCTTTGCCTACGGATTTGGATTCGGTGCCTGCAAGGCGCACGGATTCTGGAACGGGCACGGTTGGTCAAGGCAACCTTGTTCTGCTGGTGCGATTCGCTGGAGACACCGTGGGCGACTATGAGACGGTCAGCAAGCAGGATGGAACCACCACTCAGGCGTGGACTGGTTTTAACTCGATGTATGCGTATGATGAAACCGATACGATATGGCATCGGTTCATGCTCGATTACAATGCTGTGAACCGCCAGTACTCTGCTCCCAGTGTGCGAGACCTCATTTACACGTATTCGCAGGGGAAGCATGATCTCATCAGTTCTTTCCCGCAAACCACAAACGATTTGCACGTCGAATATCTCACGCTCGACCATGAGGCTAGCTATTACGCGTCCAAAGCGAACAGCGCATATCTTGATGATGCCGCGCTAGCTAAGGATGCGCTGGCCAAGTTCCAACAAAGGTATCCGAATTTCGACACTTCTGAGGTGAACACCAACGCGGATTCCTACGTGGATTGCCTCACCGTCATTCCGCAGGTACCTGCAGGCCTCAACGGATGGACCTCGCATAGCAGTAATATCGGTGGCCAAGGTGTGAAACTCGGCTCTTTGGATGTTGCCGAATTCAATCTTATTGATTCTAAGTCGTTCTCATCTGGTACCGCACAAACGCAATCGGGCGTTCCAGCGTATTCGTACAGTGCGGGTGGTGTCAGCGCGCATGAATACATGCACACGTTGGGAGCGAAGGATTTGTATGTGCGCGGAAGCAATGGCGATACTGTGAACAAACCTGTTGCCATTTGGGACAACATGGCTAGTTCCGGAAGCTATTCATGGCCGCTGGCCATTACTCGGGAAAGACTCGGGTGGACGATCCTGAACGAAGTGAATCAGGCCGGAACGTACACGTTGCACAGTATTGGCAGTGGCCAGCAAGCCATCAAGGTGAAAAGCCCGCTGAACAGCAATGAGTATTTTGTTATCGAATACAGGCATAAAGGGAATGGCTACATCGGTTCCGACGTTATGGACAAGTACATTGGAGCCAGCGGACTTATTGTGTATCGTGTCAATCCTGCGCTTGATGACGAGGGCAATGCCGCTCCATCAAGTCAAGGGTATAATGTGTATGTTTTCCGTCCGGCAGACACTGATAATACATACAAGGGCGGCGACGGTAATACTTCAAGTTCGTATATTTCCGCACAGAACGCAGTCATCAATGCGACCGGAACGTTCCGCAATGCCATAGGCTCAACGGACTTGAACGCCTCATTCAATGACGATGCGCTCGTATACTCGAACGGCATCAATTCCGGAATCAAAATCACGGCTGTCACGGATGGCGATGGCAGCTGCACATTCGATCTTGAATTCGCGGATTATCAGGCTGATTCGGGATCATGGAGCGAAACAGGTGACGTTCCGGAAGGATTCAACTCTCAAGGGATCTGGAATACGTCTACAGCCACGGACGGAACGAACCTGTATGTGGTGAAAAACACGTCGAACAGCGCCACCGTATACCTCTACGATGGTTCGTCATGGAAGCAACTGGGAAGCCCCATTGCTGACGCGGCGAGCTATGCCACCACAATCGCCTGGTACAAGGATCATCTGTACCTGTTGACGCAAAACTACAGTGCGGCCGGGGCGAAGCTGTACCGTTTCTCTGACAATGTCTGGCAGCAGGTCGGAACGATATCACTGACTGGGCAAGGTAATGCCGCAAGTCTCGCTGTTGTCGGAAGCAAGCTTTGCGTTTTTGCCAGTAATGGAGCTGACTGGGGCAAGTCCGCCACGCAGCAGGTATACCAGTATGATGGCGATACGCTCATCAAGTTGGGTCCATTGTTTACGTCCGGAAGCATCAGCAAGGCTGTATTGACGGAGATTGGCGGCAATCCCGCCATCGTGTACTCCGATCAGCGAACAGTGGTCATGTCTTTGCGCAATGGCAGCTGGAACGCGTTAACGTCGACCGGCAATGCCGTAGCCATGTTAGATGCAGCCATGGCTGGAGACGGGTCAACCTATGTTTTGAGTTACCAATCCGGATCTTCGCAAGGATCGTATTCGCTGATGAAATTCAATGCAGATGGCGAACTGCAGCAAACTGACGAGGTGACGGGTCTGCCGGCGAATTGCGTGGGACTCGCCCTTTCTGGAGGCCTCAAACAACTGTTCGTAGTCGCTTTAGACAACACGGGTGTGGGGAAAAGCTTCGCTGCTGACTTGAACTCGCCGACGACATTCGCCGAGCAGAATGGACGTTTCGCGGTTTCCGCTAGTTCCAGCTTGGACGCGGTGATGATAGGAAACAAGCTGTATATGGCTGCCGCCGACTACTCGGCGAACATGCTGACTGTGCGGTATCAAACGGTCGGTGATTCGGTCGCTCCCGGAGGAAACGGTGAAAGCGCGTCTTCCAGCACCATTCCCGCGGTAACGTTTGATGCCGCATCGTTGACATTGCTTGGTGAGATTGGCGTCAATATTTTCGCGAAGAGTCTGCCGGATCGGGTGAAGAACGATAGTGGTGCGACCATCACCTTCTCGAAGGAAGGCTGTGCCGATAAGACGTCGTATGTTAAGAATCATCTGCAAAACGATGGACGATATAAATTCACGTATGAGATCGTGGCCAAGGAGATGAACGACATATTCACTGCCACGATCAGGCTTTCCGACGGAACTCAGGTGCCTATTAAAACGTCGAACGGCAGTTACGGAAATAATGGCGGTTTCTCGTATAAAGTGACATCTTTCTTGAATTATGTGAAAGATAATTCGCAAGATGAGAAATTCAAGAAACTGGCTGTTGCCATGGATAACTATGGCAGGTGCGCCCAGCGTCTTTTCAACTATCATGCCGACGAAGCAGGTCAGGTCGATTCGAACACTGCCGTCACTGCTGATGTGTTGAAGCAATACGAACTTCAGAAAAACGGTCAGGTGAACGGCATTCAATTGACGGCGGCTTCGCTGGATCTTGAAACGCGTACCAGCCTCAATTTGGTCTTCACCCTTTCGAATGGGCAGTCCATTGGCGGGTACACGTTTGCGATCGATGGTAAGACTATGTCTCCACAGTTGCGCTCGGATGGAAAATACCAGCTCAAAATCAGCAATATACCGTCTAAAGACCTTGGAAACATGCATCAGGTGGTTGTCAAGGGCGGTGATGGATCCGCCCAGACCATCCAAGTAGCTCCTTTGACGTATGCTTATAGTGTAATGGAACTGTATGGGCAAGATACTTCACAAACGAAGCTATGCGATTTGGTCAGGGCTTTGTACGTGTATAATCAAGCCGCAAGTGATTTTCTTGGAGGTCAACGATGAAGGAAACCTGGTCTGCTCCGCACATGGAAGCCGTTCAGCTGAACAATGAAGACATTATCCGCACCAGCGGTAACACCACTCCGGAGATTCCGCTCAGCCTCTGACGATTTATTCGCAATCGAATAAAGGATTGCAGCGTGAAGCTTAAATCTTCTTTCGTTACGCACAACACTGATGCCGAGCATGTCATGATTTCGGTTGACTCGCAGGCTTTTTCTGGACTGGTGCGCAGCAATAGTACCGCGGCGTACATTGTGGAGATGCTCAAGGCGGGTGCCACGGAAAGCCAGCTGGTTGGCGCATGCTTGGAAAGGTATGAGGTTGACGAGCTGGAAGCCCAAGCGGGCGTAGCATACGTGCTTGAAATGTTGCGTGCTATTGACGCGCTCGATGAGTGAGCATGCCAATAGCCTCGGCATAGAGGATTATCTACGGCGATATGGCATGCTGACGTACCGTTTTCAGGGCGTCAGCATGTTGCCGTTATTGCGGCAGGGGCGAGATGACGTCACCATTCGGCTGTGTGCCGAGGCGGACATTCCGAAGCTTAAACGGGGTGATGTCATACTGTTCAAAGACTATCGGGGTGCTTATATTCTGCACCGCATCGTACATGTCGAAGAGCATGAGATCATTACTCGTGGCGATAATTGCGCATATTCGGACCAACCTATTCAGTCCAGCCAGGTGCTTGGAATACTGACCGGCTATACCCATAACGGTCGCGAGCGTACGGTTGAAGACCGTTCATATCGTGCGTATTCGCGATATATCGCTATGACCACCCCCGTAAGATTGGTGTACAAACGAGCATGCATACGTCTGATAGAGCTGGCGAGGGCAATGCAAACGAGATTCAACGGCTAGCCGGTACTGAGGCTCCGGCGCGCACCTTGCGTTGGATTTGGCGTACGTCCAAGAAACGTGCTCCATTGGTGGCTGTGCTTGCGTTGGCGCAAGTGCTGATTGGTTTGTCCGGCGTATGCATGGCTTTCTTGCTTAAAGAGCTTATTGATTATGCCGTTGCGGCCAATACGCATAGTTTCATCGAAATGGCGTTTGCCTTGGTGGCGTTGGTCGTGTTGCAGGCGGTGTTGCAGGCCGTTGATCGCTATGCCAGCGAACTGACCCGAGCCTCGTTGGAGAACGCGTACAAAAACAGACTGGTGAATGCGGCTTTGCTGGGTGATTATGAATGTGTTTCTGCAGTGCATTCAGGGGAGTGGATGAACCGTCTCACCAATGATGCGCAAGTGGTGGCGAATGGCGTGGCGGAAATCATTCCCGGAGTGCTCAGTATGGTCGCCAAGCTGGCGGGGGCCATGGCATTACTGGCTTTTATGCTGCCGCAGTTGGCATTGCTGCTGGTTATAGGTGGTTTGGCGGTGGTGGCCGCCTCCTACGTGTTCCGAAAAACATTGAAGAAATTGCATAGGCGTATTCAGGAAGCGGATGGCCGATTCCGCATACTGGTTATGGAATGCCTGTCGAATCTTGCAGTGATTCGTGCTTTTTCAAAAGAGCGGGATATGGTTTTTGAAACAGGGCAGGCTATGGATGTCCATAAATGTGCGCGTATGCAGCGCAACCGGTTTTGGAACATGTGCAATATCGGCTTTTCCCTGGCTATTAACGGTGCCTATGTTATTGGCGCGATTTGGTGCGGATGGGGTATTATGCAGGGCGTGCTTTCTTACGGTACTTTTGTTGCCGTAGTGCAATTGGTTTCGCAGATTCAGTCGCCGATCGCCAACATCAGTTCGTATGTGCCACGATTTTATGCCATGACGGCCAGTGCGGAACGACTGATGGAACTTGAATATGATTGTCATGTGGAAATCGTTGAAAAGCGATATTTTCCCGGAAATAATCCGAATAATCCAAATGTTTTAGATAATCAAGATAATTCAGATAATCAAGATAGTTGGTTTGATGAAGGAACGTTCAATGAAACATGCGATTTTGATCAACTATGCCTGAATGATGTCACGTTCGCGTATCATCCACTGCAAGACCAGTCGAACGGCGGCTTGCGGGTGCTGAATCATTTCACAATGACGGTTCGTAAAGAGGAATGTGCGGTTCTGGTGGGGGCCAGCGGAGCGGGAAAATCAACCATACTTAAACTGTTGCTTGGACTGTATCATCCGGAACATGGAACATGCCAGGCGGTGCTCAATAACGGGTTAGCGGCACCCTTGGATAGGGGAACACGGCAGTGGTTCGCTTATGTTCCGCAAGGCAATGGACTGATGCAAGGCACGATTCGAGCATGCCTGGCATTCGGAGACGCGCAAGCCATGAAAGATCAGGAGCGGCTTGATCAGGCATTATGGGTGGCCTGTGCCGAAGATTTCGTGCAGCAGCTGCCGCACGGCATGGACACTGAGCTGGGTGAGCATGGCTCGGGCCTTTCCGAAGGTCAGATGCAACGACTGGCCATCGCCCGATCCGTATTCAGCGGACGCCGTGTACTACTGCTTGATGAATGCACCAGCGCATTGGACGAATCTACTGAACGGGAAGTGCTGAGCCGCTTGAAGCAGTTGGAAGGCAGAACCATCATCATGGTCACTCATAGGCCAGCGGCGCTTGCCTTGGCTGACCAGGTGATACATGTTTAATGCTTGCGAATCGTTGATAGTTCACTCAACATTTTCTTCCAACGAGGGGGAGCAATCAGGAAGCGTGCCATGCGGAAAACCCACACGGCAGGATACAACACCGGCCATGTGCGCAGAACGGGTATCCATTCGGCCATGTCGCTCAGCGGCGGAAAAAGACGCTTCCACACGTAGATAAAACGGATCTTCCGGTCGGTCGCACTGCCGTCCGTCTGTTTCCTGATATTGTCAAGCTTGTTGAGAATCTGCTGTTGGATGGTGCCATACGTGTTCGCCAAAGCCATCGCCTGCAGCAATCGGTTATCCTGCTCCTGAAGATCATGGGAAACAAGCACTTTTCCGTCAAGGAAAAGTTGGGCCACGCGACGAAACTGGGCTTCCAAAACGGCAACGTCAAGCTGTTTGCAGCGCTGTTGAATAAGCTGCCAATCCAAAGTCGATGAAAAACGTTTCAACATGACCATCTCATCAACCAAAGCGCGCACCCCTGTGCCGCTGCCCCAAAGATGCTTTGCGGCATGGCAAATGTGATGCAGATAGAAATCCTCCATCGACATTCGTGCTTCGCATTCGGTGGATTCCATTACGGGAGCCTGTGACAGTGCGTCACGGAAATACCGATGCCATTTCGGATATTTGGATTCTGAAAATAACGAATAATGAGGTTCGAAATTCAGCAACGGCTGTTTCAAATACACGTCATGAACACCATGGTTGAAAGATTCACACATGTAACCTGACGCCTCCATAAACGCGCGCAGTTCATTCGCATGTTGTGAATCGAACCAGAAATCATTATCCGCCATATACCTCATGCCCAAAGCCGGATAATAATCCTTCATCAAGCTGCCTTTGAGCTGGCTATGACGGATGCCCTGCTCATCCAGCCAAGCGAAGATACGATTGCGTTCGGCGTCTAAAAGCAGAGCTCGACGGGAGTAAATGGCCAATGCCTTCTGCCACCGCTCCGACTGTTCCATATGTTCGAGCGGAAGGGCCATGGCCACGCAGCCCAGAATGGATTGTCGGTCAGCGAAATCCCATAAAGCTTCTGAGTCTATACGCTCCAGCCGCTGAGGATCAGCCAAGGTTCCTTTTATGGCGCAGGCACATAGATACAGTGCGTCGCAGGCGATGGTGAGATTCGCGGTGTCGGCTTCCTCGCATTGGTTGGAAGACGATGGTTTCGACATACTGGATTCAGAAGGATTAGACAAAAGACCGGTCTCCGCTCATGGTGGTGTACGATAGCGCCGCCGCATCTAAGGTCGGGGTGCATCCCATACTCCAGACAGGCAATTCGGCAGCCATGCGCATAATCATAGCAAGCGTCTTTTCCAAAGAATCGGCTTCCTTTGGTCTGAACGTCTGTTGCAACAGCAGCGGTAATGACTGTGCGCTGGAAAGGCGGGTCATAGTGTTTTTCGGAGCCTGATGAAGCACGCATATACCCTTGACGGGGGCGTGAATGTTTGTTCCCAACATGTGCTTGCCTCGCCATGGCGTGCCATAGGCCTGAATGGTTCCTGCAGCGCCGGTGTTGAACCGCAGTAATGGCTTGTCGTCGTTGATCATGCGTGCCTGTGACCCGAGTAGTTCGCGCCACAGCCGGGCATGTGTGCTTTTGCCTGTGCCGCTGGGCGCTGTGAAAATGTAGGCTTTCCCGTCGACTTCAATCACGCTGCCGTGGAACAGTATGGCATCATGGTCTGCCATGCATTGTGCTATGGCCCGGTATAAAGCCAAAGTTTCCAGATACGAACTGCTGAAGGCTTCGGCTTGACTGGGGGGCGTGTGCGGTTCGCGTTCGGCTGCGATGTCTTGCTCAGAAATCGTCACATGTTCCACCGGCGTGGCCCCGGGAGTTTCCCATTCGGCACAGTACTCCCTTGTGGATGGGAATTGCACGGTCGCCGAAATGGGAACTTCCACAAGCGTGAGCGTGAACCGTTGCATACGCGCCTTTCGATCAGTTTTTGCGATTAGTACTGGTGGTTTCCGCTCAGTACTGGTAGTTGACCTCGTTAGTCATTTTGCCGGATGGTGTCTGATCGATGGTCAGGTCGTTTTCGGCCTTCGGCGAGGTGGTCACGTCGAAATCGAAAGTCACGCTTTCCCCGGGGGCGATATAAGCCACGTTGGTGACCAGTTTTTGACCATCCATCACAGCATTGCTTTGATCTCGCACGTCTCCGGATGAGGTGATCTCGCTGATGGAACCGCCCTTCGGCGCGTAAAACAGCATACGCTGCGCAGACGTTCCCGGAGCCGCAACAGGCTTACCCGTTACACCCGCCTGCTCGCCGCCCAGAATATAGCCGGTGCAGGTGGCCATCTCGCTGGAAGTCAGCGTATTGGTCAACGTGTAGGTGACATGGTAGGTTTTCGACCCATCGGCATTCTGACCGGTTTTGGTAATCTGCGTCTTACGGTCGATATACCATCCCAACTTCGACGGATTCTGTTCGTTGAGGTAAATGCCCACTTCCGGATCGGTCTCGCTGTCTGGAGTGCCCTTGGCGAGTCCGGCACCTTGGAAATATTTGGCTTCATCATCATGGAACGTGTATGCGTAGAAATGACGGTTCTTAGTTAATTCGCCGATGCTTTGAGCCACCTTCATCATCTTGGCGATGTCCATGTTGCTGAAGGCGTTATTCATGATGGTGGAGGCGATGTATTCGAAATACGTGTCTTGTAGAGATACAGGAACTTCCTTATAGATGGTGTTGAGCATGTATTCAGCGGTATTTTCGCCGGTGAGCACAGTACCATCTTCCAACGTCACATTGCCGTTAATCTCTACCATTTTCTGGATGAACACCGGATCGATAGATACGATACCGTCAACATCGCAAGCATATTGGGAACGCTGCCAAGCTTCATTCATCATTTCCGCATTGCGGGCGATGTCTGGCACCGCGAACGTATCGCGAATATCGAAGGAGAATCCCAGGGGCCCCTTGAACACGGTATGTTCCGAAGCATTGCCATTACTGCCGTTAATGAAGTCTCCATTGTGATGGAACTCACCGACCTGAATTTGTCCATGATCGGTCTGCAACGTACCCATGGAGCCCACCAGTCCGCCGCCGGAACGTTGTTCGGAAGTGGTCTGCGCCACCAGCAGATACGTTCGGGCACCGTTCTGTCCTAAGAAGGAGGGGAGCATCTGTAGCGCATTGTTCACTTGCTCCACCATGTCCGTAACCTTGGTGAACTGGCTGCGACTCTGCGAATATGCCTTCTTCACCATGCCGATACGTGGTTCAGGCAGATTGCTGAGCTTCGAATTCAGCGACTTCACCTGCTTGCTTACCGAAGAGAAGTCGTCTTGCGCATCCACAATGGGCTGAAGATTCAGCTGGCCATTCTCACCGCTGATCTGCGCGTTCGCAAGCTGTTGTACCACATCGGTGAGTGACGGCAGTGTTTGTTGCACCAAATCATCCACCACCTGCGTCATGCCTTGCACGTTGGTAACGTCACCGCCCACAATCGGCATCTTCGACAGCATGTTCCACAGTGTTCCATTGGCAATATCTCTTGCCGCGGCGGTATGGGTCCGCGCCTGCTTGATCGCGGCATCCGACGCCTGCGCATCCTTCAACGTATTGACGTCGGCGATGGCCGAAAGAGACGAGATCGCCTGCTCCTCGTGAGCTTTGACTTCCTTCGCCTGCTTGTAGAAATTCAGACCGACGACGCCTCCGGCAATGACCAGCAGGATGAGCAGTGCCGCAATAACAAGCAATGTATTGCGAAGCTTGTGAGAACGGGCGGCGTGAGTGCTCGCATGTTGAGACATTAATCCCCCTCTGTTAGGTGTTCCAGCTTTTTATCATGGCACATTCGTATGGATAAATAGTGAAAAAAGCGATTGCTGCCTGATAAAACCGACTCTATTTCTAGGGGGTAGAGTAGCATTTCTTAAGGTTTTTGACATACGGAGATGAGGGGTTCAGTGACTTCCGCAGAGAACACTAACGTCCAGCAGGTTGCCGTTGAAGATGATTCTGAAGACGGCATCACGCTGATGGATTTGATGCGTATCATTCGCAAGCATCTGGTCACCGCGGCCATCGTATTTGTGATGGTTTTCGCCGGGGTGACTGCGTACACCTTCTTGGTTCCGCCGAAGTATACCGCCACGGCTCAGGCCATGGCTACGTACAATGCATCCCAGGGGGATGATGCGGGCATTAGCCAGCAGTACACGGGTGGCACGTACATCGCTGGCCAGATCACGTCGTATACAACGTTGGCAACCACCGAAACCGTACTTGAGCCGGTCATCAAGGATCTTGGACTGGATACTTCGGTGAAGAGTCTGGCCGAGCAACTGACTGTCACCAATCCTACGGACACCGCGTTCGTGAACATTTCCGCGGAAGACGGTGACGCGCAGCAGGCATCCGACATTGCCAATGCGGTGGCAGTGTCTATGCAGAACGTGATTCAAAACGATCTGTATTCCGCGGCAGATAAGTCTCCGGTGAAGATTTCCATCGTGCAGAGGGCGCGTGTGCCTGAAAGCCCGAGCTCGCCGAATAAGCCGCTGTATCTGGCGGTCGGCGTGGTCGCAGGTCTGGTGCTTGGAGTGTTCGCCGCACTGCTGAAAGACATGCTGAACACTAAGGTCGAGGAGACTTCCGACGTGCGAAGCTTGGTTGGGGCGTCTTCCTTGGGTTCCGTGCCTCAGGATAATTCCCTAGGTGAGAAGCGCCCAGTGCTCGTCAGCCAGCCTAATGGCCCTATCGCTGAGGAATTCCGCCGTATTCACACCAATATCGAATTTTTGCAGACCGATAAGGTTGCGGGCAAGGGGCAGCTGCTGGTCATTACCAGTGCGCAGCCTTCTGAGGGCAAGACCACCACGTCAATCAACGTGGCTGCGGCCTTGGCTGAAGATGGTGCTCGCGTGCTGCTGGTCGACGCTGATTTGCGCCATCCTTCCGTTGCCCATCATTTGGGTCTTGAAGGTTCTGCCGGTTTGGCGCACGTGCTTTCTGGTCAGATGTCTCCGAAAGATGTGGTGCAGAACTACTGGAAGCCGAATCTGCATATTCTTCCTGCTGGTAAACGCCCGGCGAATGCTGGCGTGCTTCTTGGATCAGACACCATGCGTATTATGGTCGAGCAGGCTTTGACCCAGTATGATTATGTTATTATTGATACCGCTCCGTTGAGTGTTTCCAACGATGGTATCGTGTTCGGACGTTGGGCCAAGGGTCTGGTTCTGGTGACCGGTCGTGGCGTGTGCGAGAAGAAGGAACTTAAGGAGATTTCCGAGTCCTTGCATACAGCCAAGGTTCCGGTGCTTGGTTTCATCTTCAACTATGCCGATCCGAAGAAGACGCATTCCAATTCGAACTACTATTACTACTACTACGAGGATGCTCCGCGGAAGAAAAGCCACAAAAAGTAGCCGCAAGTAGTGTATAAGGCGTGAACGTGAGACCGGAGCGTGAAGCTTCGGTCTCACGCTGTAATAAGGAATCAACATGGGTGACAACAACAATACTGTGCCGAATCTGTCGCATCTTGTTTCGTCGGGAGACTCTTCGGGCTCTCAGGACGAGCAGCAGACCAAGGCGCAGTCGGCTTCCGAGCATGATGTGGTGGATACGTTCTGGGATATTCCGCCGATTACCTTTTCGGAAGTTGAGTCGGCTGTGGAACGTGGCGAGGCATCCGATGCGGCTTATGCGCAGGCTGCAGCCACAAGCATGACTGCTGCCACGTCATCCACCCCGGTGAGTGATGCGCCCACGGTAAACTTTCATGTTGAGGATTTTCCGAATAGTGCAGGAAAACATATTTCTGGTGCTGACAACGATTCCACCCCGTCGTTCGAGCCTGATTCGACGTCTTCTTCGGCCACAACGCTCGATGTTGCACAGTCTTCTGGTGCTTCACCATCTGCTGAATCTGCCGAGAGAACTGTTTCGTTTGCATCTCCGGTAGGGTCGGCCTTTTCTGCGGATTCCACTATGCCGCTTTTTGTGGATTCTCCTGCCTCTGCTTCTACTACCTTCATACCTGAAAGCCTGCCCATGCCAGATGACCTGTCTGATATGGAAAACGATGAGCATGATCCATTGAGGCTTGTTCCGGTTCCGCCAAAGAAGTCACATCGCAAGACAATTATTATTACCGTTGCGATTGTGGCCATAGTGGCGTTGGTTGCCGCGGGCGTTGGATTTGGTGTTTGGCAGCGCCAGCAGTATGACCAGGGACTTGAACGGAACGAACAGCACCGTACCGCGTTGAGCATGTGCAAAAAGTCTTCCAAGGCATATGAGAAGGCTGTGAAGGAACACAAGTCGGCGTTGAAGAACGCTAAATCGTTGCAGAATGTGAAAAGCGATCAGGTTTCGGATGCGAAAACGTTGACCGCGTTGCAGTCTGCAGTGAAAGATGCGCAGAATCTTACGGCGGTGGGGGAGTGCAGTGCTGATTTGAGCAACGCTGAACTTCGCCAGCGCAGTAAAGCCATGAACGAGCAACTGCCTACGTTGCAAAGCCAATCCAAGAACTTGAATGATTCTGCAACAGCCGTTACGAACAGTCAGAAGGCTAAGGAGAAGCAAGACAACGCTGATGCGCTGAAGAAGCTTGAAACAGCCATCAATAATGCGCAGTCACTGCTTGACAATAGCTTGTACCAAGTGGCGGATGATTCCACGCGAGTGACGTTGCAGAGTGCCATTGACCATGCTTTGGAATTGTTCAATGGCAACAGTACCGATACTAATGCCATTAACCAGTCGATAACGGATTTGCAAACCGCATCTGATGATGTGAATGCTTCCATGAACGCGTTGGCTGCGCAGAATCAACAGCAGCAACAGCGGCAACAGAGCAATGCTGGCAATTCATACAACTACCAGTACACGCGGCAGCCTTCCGGCGGATTGACTCCCTCGACTCCTCCTATTACACCTCCTGACAAGAATCCTGGTTCCGGCAGCGGTTCTGGCTCTGGTTCGCAGCCTCCAAGCGGTGGATTGACTCCCTCGGCTCCTATTACACCTCCTGGCAATAATCCTGATTCCGGTAGCGATTCTAGCTCGGGTTCGCAGACTCCAAGCGATCAGGGTGTGCTCTGAACCTTTTCGGGGTCGCTCTTGCCGAGCTTTTGAATTTTCTTCTGCCCTAAGGTGTTATGCACTGGGAAATAGTGGGGTATGACGCGGTTCATGGGGTGTTTGTATCACCTGGATGGATTGCGTCGTTTTTTTGCATGCAATACTGACACATCAGCAAGAAAACTTTCCTATAGTATTTGAATTGTGGTGTATCTTTTACTGTCTATTGTCATTCTTTACTCGTATAAAAATTTCTGGGGAATTGCTGATATGATTGCAATACTACTGATAGAGAGTTAGTTACTCTACTATTTGTCTAGTTTCTTTCGGTAGTGGATTTGCTTTTTATGTAGATTGCGTGAGATAATTTTTCAACGCTGTAATATTGTTATTTTGCTTTTCTTTATCCCTCAAAGCTGAGGGTGGTCTACACGCATTTCGGTGCGTTTGAAATAGTTAATCACCGCTCCATGCAAGGAACGATCATGTATAAGCATGAAAAGCAGGCGGTCGAACGCCTGCAATCAAACCACATCCATATGTTGTCAACGCTTTCGACGGCGATTATCGCGTTTTTCTTGATTATCTCATTATTGGGAACGCTGTTGTTTCCCGTGATAGCGTTCGCAGATGAGCCGCAGCCGGTCGCTCAAGTGGGCAACACGACCTATATGAGCGTGCAAGACGCGATTGACCATACGTCGATGAAGAACAATACGGTCACATTGCTTACCGATACTACGGAAAGCATCACCGTCACCCCACCGAAAGTGGTGCGCGGGATCACGCTCGAATTGAACGGACATGCGCTCAACGCCAGCAATACCACGGCAATTACCGTTCCTGCCAACATGCAGCTCACCATTGTCGGATCGGGCACGGTTGTCGGCGGAGATAATCCCGCAATCGACTGCCGTGGAGCGTTGCAGATTCAAGGTGGAAACTTCACATCGAACACCACGCTCATGCGGTTCGCGGAAACAAACGGCACCTCTGCCGAGGCCAGTATTTCCGCAGGAATATTCACCGCACCAGCACTGATCGGCATGTTGAACGATGCCGAACACCTCGGCCATGTGAGCATTCGCGGCGGTGAATACCATGGCGCAATCCCCGCCGGGCTTGACACGCTTGTGCTCATGGGCGGCTCATTCTCCACTACGGAGAATCTCACACCCTACTTAGCCGACATGGTAGGCCTAATCCCAAACGGCGACGACGGCATGTTTGATATCAGTGAGCTGGCTATTTCAAGTGATTACCCCACGGTAGCACTTGAGCAAGGCTCAACCTTGCAGAATCTAACCAACGACAGTCTGCTAGACCTCACCAGAACCAAACTGAACGGTATTTCCGACTATCGTCTCGTAGCGGATGCCGAGCAACTGCAAGCTCTGAACAAGCAGATCGAGCTCGCGCTGCAGGCAGTCGCCAAGCGAAAAGCGTTTGATGCGGTAAGCCAAACCGTCACCATCACTGCAACACGCAATACTGAAACCGCCGATGGGGGAGCGGACCCGCAATTCCGTACCTCCGGCCATGATGGAATCAGCACGCAAGTAACAGTGAATATCAAATCCATAGCCAAGCCAGAAGAGCCAGACAAGCCGAACGAACCTGGCAAGCCCGCCGAGCCCAAGCAGCCGGACATGCCCCGTACCGGCTCCGCAATCCAAGCGCTCGCCATCATCTCACTGCTGCTGATGATCGCTTCCGCAATTTGCGTATACGCAACGGCCCATCTGCGATCGCCGCGTCTGCACAACTAGCGTTTTCCGTCCTTCTTTGAGCTGTGTGAACGCAAGCGTAAGTAATGCAGGTATGAAACCTTGCTTCCGATCATCGGGACCGATTTTTCAATCCGATGATTGGAAGCAAGGTTCAAGGTCAGCTCCTCGGTCTCAAAGTTTCCAATGGACTAAACACTGGTGGCTTGGTTCCGGGCTTTCTTTGAAGGACGACGTCGTCCATGGCGTACGGGTTCTCGGGTAGGCTCTGTTTTCAGTTTTAATTGCGTTTCTGACAGTTTGCCGGAATCGTACTTCTTGTTGAATTTGATATATTCCGATAGCAAACAGTTTGATAGCGGCAAACTGGTCCAGAAGGTAGTCGCAGCCGCTCTGCGGGTCTTTGTACCACGCCGCGTGTTCATCGATTCGTCTCAGCACAGAGGCTGCTTGGTCTTCTGTGTATCGCCTCATTCCAGCACTCTTGACCAAATTGATATGAGATAGAAGGATGCAGGAAAGATCATGTATTAAAGGATCTGATTGCGCAAGATAAAGAGTCTTCTCCCTTGCCGGGTTGTCTGTCGTGAGAAAAATAGGCATCAAACTATCCAAGACTTTTGTCTTTTTGATGGTGGCCGCTGGTGGGATAAGAAGACAATTATGATGCGAGGCCGCATTGCGGAAGAGCCTTACTCCGTAGAGCAAAGAATACGTCATGTCATAAAACTTGCGATGCTCGAGAAAAGAACTGTAACAACGTATAAGACTGTTCAGAGTGCAAGTCTCCCAGAACAGCCACACTGGTTTTTGATCCAGATACTTATTGATCATTCCTTCCGTATAAACCGATTTTTTGTAATCATCTTCTGGAACAAACGATCTGCCATGTTTGGCATAGTAGAGGTTTTGATCTTTTTCGTAGTCGGCAATTACTTGGTATCCGTCTTCTTGGACTCTTGAAATTAAGTTGTTGAATCGAATGCGCAACGCATGTTCTATATCGCCTGTCATGCGAAGAATCAACATTCTAAGCTTAAAATCGATGGTTGATATATCTTTGAGATAGGCAAAATCCAGCTTGCTGTAGTTGCCTTGTTGATCGCGTTTGAAGTTCTTGTCAAAGGCTTTGATTTTGAAGAAGTAAGTATTGTTTCGTAGGAAAGATTCTGCTTCCGCCTTGGAGCAGAGTTTGAATTCAACACCATGACTTTCTAAAAGATCGCACTGTTCTTTAGTGTTCAAGGCGATCCTATTTTTACTTGCCGATACGTTTGACGCCGATCGCATCGTTTGCGCTCCCTAAGGAAAAAGTGGATAGCCATAACGACTATCCACTTTTGGAGGACCGCTTCACATTCATAAGAATCGGTCGAGTCGCTCCACGTACATATAAGCGAATAATTTACATGAAGAAATCGTTTTTGACAAATCGACACGCCGTAATGGGTGATTCTTTACTACTAAAATCGTGCCTGCGCAAGTCATGTTAGTCTGACAAAATCCGAGTTGCGCAGGTGTGAAACGCGTCTTGTGCGGGCGGGTTGTGGGCGTCTGCACAAGTCACGTTTCACACTGTCGGACGGTCAGCCTGACGACTGGTTCACTTTTCAGTTTCGTCGTCGAACGTGATTTCAGCGTCGGCTTCCTGGTAAAGCTTGATGTTAGTGTTCATGTCGATTTCTTCCACGATCCAGGGTTCACTTTGCAGTTGGCATTGCATCTTGAATTCGTCGAAACGATTACGTCCGTCCATGCCGCGTAACGTCACCACAATGCCGAAACGAAGACCGTCGCCTGCATTCTTCCCGACAATGCCGTTTTCGTCTACGGGAGGGTCGAAACGTTCGGTTTTGCGGATTTTGAAACCCCAGTACGGGATTCCGTGCGAAACGCGTGGTCGGAAACTGCGTTTTTCAATATCGCTGACGTGTTTCACGTTGTCCCATTTGCGATACATTTTCCGAGCCGTATCTTCATAAGTTCGAGCGAAAGGATCTCCTTGTATGTTGTTGTCAAGTGAGTCGATACCGCTTTTCTTCATGCGTCCGAAGTGGAAATCAAGTTCGGTGTCGGTGTAATCCACGCCTTGCCTTTTATCGCATTTTGGAAAATAGCAAAGCGTGGCTCTGGCCATGTATGGGTATTTTCCATCTTTCATTGGCACGGGAATGTTGTAGTTGTATGTTTCGAAAGTGTCGATGGTTCCTTCCAAAACGAATCGTATTTCGTTAGAAGGGGTTTCCAGAATGTCTTCAATTCGGGTGGGGACAATACCATATCCAAGCTTGATATTGTCCGCAGAAATTGGCTCCCAGCCGGAAGCTGCGTCGATAATCAGTGCTTTGGCTGCTTCACGAGAAAGATGCATGACGTGGACCAGATATGCTAGTTTTCGTGTAATCCAAGGCGCGGCAAAGGAGGTTCCTTGTGTGGTCGCCACTCCTTCTGGAGACCACACAGCCATCTCGCCGTAATTGTCTCCACCAAAGTAGGAGATATCTGGTTTCCGGAAGAAATGTAATACCGGTCCCTCTCTGGTATAGCTGGCGGGCTCTCTGAGTATGGAAGTCGCATTGACCACTAAAGCGTTGACGGAATCTGCTGGGGCGCCGATTCGTTTGGGGGTATCTGGGGAATCTTTAGAAGTCTTATTCGTCCCTGCCACTACGAAGATAACGCCGTATTTCTCTTGAAGTTCATCCAGCATTGCGCCTTCGGGGGATATGGTGTTTTCGAGCGCTTCCTCTGTTGATCCGAGGCATAGGTTCCATACGGTGATGTCTTGATTCGTTTCCACGATGTGCCGTATGGATTTCAGAATGCTGAAAGAGCTATTTTTGCCATTTTTAGCGACCGCAAAATGACGTACGCGAAATCTGCCGCAACCGTCTTCCAGAGCAGGATTCAGGGCAGGGCCGTCCACAATGATGGAATCGACTTCCGTGCCATGCTCATAGTCTTCCGGATCGACCCCCAATTGCGGGTCGATCAGATCATCGTGATACTCAACCCAATCGGCAAAATAAGCGGTTTCATCAAATCGCGTGTCAATGACGCCGACAATCGGCTCGTTATGCGGTGGCGGAACGGAAAGGCCATATTCGTTTTGAGAGTCTCGTGTATCCTGCGGATTCTGCTTAGTGCTTGTCTCAACTTTCAGATCCAAGATGTTTTTTTGCGCCATGGCAATCAGATATGGTGCAGTTTCAGCCAGCTTGCTGTACTGTTCTGGCAACAGGTTGATGGTTGTCGGATCGAGCAGACTGGTTGAGATCACATTGATGCCAAGGGAATTCAGCAGTGACACTGTTTGGCTGGCATCTCGCCCAGTATCATATAGCGTCACCAAAGCGCGATACTTCGGATTATTGATTACGGACCTCACGTCGAAATGGTCAACGAAATATATGTCGCGAATAAGCTGTGCGAAAGTTGTTTTGCTTAGTCCTGTGGGCTCGTCGATTTTGTCGAGACCCGCTTTGGTGATTGTGGCAAGTTGTTCGTCGTTGATGGAACCGCCATGATGTTCCAGGATCGTTTTGCACGCTTCCAAGTCAGTAAGCGTCGAATCGATAATATCCATAGTCACGTAATGCGTGATGACGTGACGCATGCGCGTACCGATTTGGCTGGAACCATGTTCGGATCCGTCATAAGTGCTGAGTTTGCTTTCGATTGGCTCAAAGCGTGCGCCAACTATGGAATCATTAGCTCGCTTCCTATGACCGGAAAGAAGTTGTTTGATCCTGTTACTTTTAGCCACAACCTGCCTGTAATGCACTTCAACCAGAGGATTGATAATCGGCGGTTGCTCTCTCCAGTAATCACGTACTGTCTGAAGGCTTGCGATTTTCGCTTCCACATCGCTTACGTCAACTGACTTGCCTACTGGCAGTGCCGGAGCGCCAGGGCGTTGCGCTCGCCGAGTCTGGAGTTTACCTTTGAGTATGAGCGTATTATTCATTGCTGGCTTCCTTGATTTCTCGAGCTACGGTGCTGCGGGATATTCCAGTTAGGATTTCAATCTCACGCAAGGTGAAGTTCTGATCATGCAGTGCATGTATGTCTTGGATGGTTTCAGAGCCATTGGGTACCAAGATGGTGTATAAACGCCGCAAGTAATCGTTTTCGTCGTCGGGTTTACTGAAAGCGATGGATGAGCGGATAATGTTTTTCATTTCTCCTGGGTAGGGGAGTATGCCTGCGTTGGCGAGGATTTTTTTGAACAGTCGCGTATTCTTCCCGATGAACGAGAACTGTTTCGAATATCCGTTCAGGATGCTTACGGCGATGTTAGAGCGATCTTCGCTCGTGTATCTGCCGAAGTCGATTGTGGCGTCGAACCGGCGGATGAAGGCTTTGTCGAATTTGGAGTACAGGTTTGTGGTGGCGAACAGCATGATTTGCTCTGACAGTTCGTCCATTTGACTGAGCAGCATGGATGTTGCTCGCCCCATTTCACGTACGTCTCGGGAGTCGATGCGATCTAATGCGAGGGCGTCGATTTCGTCGAATAGAACAACCATTTGCTCGGGTTGGGGGAATTGGTTGATTTCGTTGAAGAGTTTCGTGATGTTCTTGGCGGTTTGGCCGAGTCTGCTGTCGACGATGGATGCGAAGTCCACTACGTAAAGTTCTCGTTGCAGGAGAGAGGAAATCTGTTTCACGGATTCGGTTTTTCCTGTGCCTGCGGGGCCGTGGAAAAGGAAGCGATGTATGCCGATGTTGCGCCCGATGGCATTGAGCACGCCTTGAATGTCGTTCGCGATGGGTTCCGGCAAGGGGAGTGATGTTCGCACAACTGTTCGCTTTGTGAGAAATGTGGAATCGAGTTCCATGCTTGCGGATTGTGGAACGAGGGTGTTCGCGTTTGAGATAAGCGCGAGGATGTATTCGGATAGTTGGGTGTCTCCGGATTCGGCGAATTCCTTGGCGATATTGTATGCCTGGGTGCGAAAAGCGGCGTCGTTGTGCTCCGTGTGATAGCGAATGAGATCCAAAACGTCTTTCTTTTTCATATGCGCCACGCTCCAGTAAAGTCTCAAAAGGTAATGATATCTCCACTATAGCCATCAATATAGACGATATGTGTCTTAGATTGGTGAAACTTGTCTCAATCTGTTTCGTGTGGTATGGTCTTCACGGGGCTTCATCCGAAGCCTGGAAACAAAAAGGTTCCGATCTGCTGGAACAGGTCGGAACCTAGGAAAACGAGCCTCTCGAACTCGTAGGTGTCTGCACGACGCTACAAAACTACCGCAATGGTATGTCAAAACGGTTGAGAGGGGCTCCTGACAAATGAAAGGAGCTGCAATGGCAGCTGTTTTCAAGCCGGGTGAAGACAATAAACGCCCCGGTGAATATGTGGAAGTAGGCCCTCGTGGTGGGGTGGTGCCAGATGCCCGCGTCGTGCACATAGACGCGGGTGATCGTCTCCCTCCTACGCAGGAAGAAGGCCGTTGCTGGAAGCGACGTTCCTAAGTTGCTGAAGGGTTTGTTCTTTGTGACGCAAATCGTGTTATGAAAAACAAACCCTTTTTGGACTGTCTCTGGTGTTGATGGTGCTGGATGAATCGGTGTGGTGCACTTCGGTCTTTATTCAACATAAAGATTGGAATGCTGCTGGCCGTGAATTATGAAATGTATTGACGAATTCGGGTGAAATTGATGCTTTATACTGGTTGATTCTTAGGCAGAAACAGAAAAGATGACAATGCGGTTTCATACTAAAAGTGGTAGGTGTGAAAATGGCAACGGTATTAAGCGAAAGATTGCCGGAAAGAGTGGTTTTGGGATTGGGATTGCCGCTGTTTTTGTCGCGTTGTTCATCCTTTGTCCGTATGTTTGGGAGTGGTCGCACCCCGGTTTCCCGACAGACTGGTCAGCATGGTGGGCTTTTGGCACATTCATCGTGGCCGTTGTTGCCGCGGTATTCACTTATTCGGAATACGTTGAGCGAAAAGAAGATTATGTATCACAGGTACGTCCTTATGTTCAGGTTCGTTTGATTCCTGAACGATCGGCAGTGATGCTGGAAATTGAGAATATAGGAAAGACTCCAGCAAAAGATATAAAAGTCAGCAGGGATGTTGAATTTGATGAGTTGCTTAGTCCTAAGGACGGTGATTGGGAAAAGTTTGTCAAGGAATCACTAGATACGCTTTTCAAAGATGGGCTTGCCTTCTTGGCTCCTCGGCAACACGTACGGTATTACGTGGATTTGGCTGATGACTTTTATCCGCGGATGAATGAGCGAAGGGACAGCTTAAGAACGATTGTCACTGTCGAGTACGTTGATTCTCATGGTAATCGTTATGATGAGGGGTTTCCGATAAATGCTGCGGATTATATAAATGCAGTCAGGGAGAAAAGCGACTCCGAATTACTGGAAAAAGAGGTGAGAAAGGTTGGTAAGGAATTGAATAGGTCGGGTGACGCTATTGCTCGAGCTATTTCAGCGAAGTGTGACTAGTCGTCTTGTATATGGCTTTGGCCATTGATCTTTGGTCTGTTTTGTTTGCTGTTCTTTGCGTCTGGAAGCCGTCTACTATAGTGCTTCCTGTGGTTGGTACGCAACTTTTCGAACGCTACCGTGCGGAACATGTAGAAGTTGAGAAACCAGTTTTCGTATGGAATATTTGTTTGTGATAAAATTGGATGGTGTCCAGTTCGCAAAGGCTGCCTTTCTTCTAGAAAGGCAGATCTTGCGCTTTGATTGGAGTCCTCAGGCGTAATTTTTTTACCACAATCGAAGATCAAATCGCTCCTCTTAATTCACGCGGACTTCAAACGGGGCGTAGTTCACACTTTCGGAGAGCTGCCCTACAACTGAACCTTGCAATTATTCTATTGGGATTGAACCTAGGATAAGAGGTTCATTTCCTTCGGGGTCGGACGGGGAAACCCCGTCGGCGATTAACGATTTACCGGAGCCATTGTGCCTAGATATTTCCAAATATTCCGGATTCTCAGCCAGGCATCTCTTCAGATCGGCAATCGTGCAGATGGCACTATCAGATTGTGACGATACGGGAACTTTACCTTTCCAGAAATCACTGACAGTACGGTCTCTACGACCGAAAACGAGCTTTCCGTCATCGGTTAATTTAGGGTGGTATGCATTCGTTACCAACGCGGACCGCGATCGTGTCGATGACTGTGAGTCAGCTTTGTAAATTGGTCTTTCCAAGCGGGTAGAATCCCCCTTGAGGGGGATGTCGGAAAGAGATAAGAGAGTAAGAGAAAGCGAAGGATAATGATTATGAGCTCAAAGACTGCGGCTTCCCATAAGGCCAGCCAGTCGACCCGAATTTTAAATGGGGGGGGCGTAATTCCAGCATAGAACTGCTGCGCATCGTCGCAATGTTCATGATCCTTGCATCTCATTTTGTGGTGCACAACGGTTATGATGTCAAGGATCTTCCAGTCGGGCCGATGAGAATCTTTTTTCAGCTTGTTATGCAAAGTGGCGGCGTGGTGGGCGTTGTCATCTTCTTCACTATTTCCGCGTGGTTCTTCCTTGACAAGGAACAGACCATCAAATCGAACCTCAAACGCATATGGATTCTGGAGCGTGAGGTATTGTTCTGGAGTCTTGTGCCCCTTGCGTTTTTCCTTGTGTTTGACCGGACCGCTCTCGGCATGAAGTTGATTGTTCGAAGCGTCGCACCGACTACCATGGGATTATGGTGATATGTTACGGCATATGCGGCATTTTTAGCGTTGCTGCCGTTCCTTTCCAAGGGGTTGCGTGCCTTGGGCAAGCGTAACCATCTCATTTTGGTGGCGATTGTTCTGGTGATTTGGGGGCTGACTAGTTTTATTCCTGGAGCTGTTGGTTTGAACGGCTATCAGGATGGCGTATTTGGCTTCATTTATCTGTTCATTCTTATTTCCGCATACAAGTGGTATATGAAGCCGTTCACGCTCAAGCAGATATGGCTGATGACCGGAATTGGTTTCGGTTTCTTTGTGGTATACACATGTGCTTCTATCGCTTTGGCGTTGCTTGGCATTAATAAGGGCATTTTTATTAATGCGCATTGGAAACTGCCTGTTATCATGGTTGGTTTCGGCATGTTTCTGCTGTTTGACAGGCTTTCTTTCCATAGTCGAATCGTCAATCGTGTTGCCCGGTCTGCGTTTGCTGTTTATCTGATTACCGAATATCCTCCTGTCAGAGACATACTGTGGAAGTGTCTGGACCTGCGGAATTTCCTTGACCAGCCATTCGCGATTTGGCAGATTTCCGGCATTCTGCTGGTGGTCTACATTGTCTGCACTTTGATTGACTTCGTGCGCCAATGGTTGTTCTCCCTGACCGTCGACCGCAACCGTGGCCATTGGTTCGAATTGGTCTGGAGCAAGACGGCGGAACGGATCAGACATATCAAAAGCGCGCAGAGTAGCGCGAAAGCGTAGACGGAGATAGATGGCGGGTGAGCACTCCATGAGTACTCACCCGCTTATTACATTTATCTGACAGGATTGCCCACCAGCGCGGGCGCGATCTTGTCAAGAATCAGGTGCGCGACAATGCAGATGAGCACTGTGATGGCGGTCACGAGTAGCTCGTACACAAAGTTCGCTCGCAACGCATCCGTACTCACTCCGACGATTTTCGCCATGATAAAAATCATCATTCTCTTGACGGGTTCATGCACACACATAATCGTGAGCGATGTCCTCCCAAGGAATCTCAAAGCCCGGCAGTCGATAGCAATGCAAAGCATGAGCGACGACACAAAACCGAGCATTGCGGCACATAACATCCAGAACGGATTGTTGGTAGATGCACCATTAAGGTTGACCTCCAGCTTAGTCCAGCCATCGAATAGCCAAAGAAGATAAAGCCCAGCAACACTGACGACAGCAAATGCAATATGTGCCAGCGTCTGCGTTTGGGAGACCTGTTGCACGTGAGGGAGAATAAATTCGCTTAATAAGTAACCGATGCAGTAGAACAGCATGGAGAAGGGCAGGATATCAAGAGCCCACGGAAGCCGAAACTGTTCGACCGGCAGGTCAAGGGACCACATGACGATGATCGAAAGGAAGCTGACCAGAGCGAGTGCCATGACGGCAATCCGATTACGCCAGCCCCCCCCCCATTACGATTCTCGTCTCGACAGAACCCGCTTTATTGACAAGGAGGAAGAATCCTAGGAAAAGCATCTCCGTAACGAATAAGCATGGCAGGAACCAAAGCACCGCATTTTGTGGATAGTTATCGACGCCTGCACGAGCGAGAACAATATTCGCTAACGCGTTCGGAACGGATCCATCATCTCCCCTGAGACGTCGCTCGATAAGAGCCCAATACGCAAGGGTCACCGTTCCGAAGAACACGTATGGCACGAGTAGCCTTACCGCTTTTCTCTTGAACGAATCCAGAAACTGCCTTTCGTGAAACAGCATTCCTGAAATGATGAAGAACAATGGCATATGGAATGAGAAGATCCATGATACCAAGCCACTAGTTTGCGAGGTATGCCCCAAAACTACAAGCAGTATGCCAAAACCTCGCAGCGAATCCAATGCTGTTAGTCTAGATTCCTTTGTCATCTTCCCAGCTCTCTTCTCTAAGCGTATGCACAGTTCGTTTCACACGAATATGGACTGTGCATACGCTTAGAGGATCTTGCGTCTTTCTCATTCAGCCATGACGTGTCGACTAAAATCGCCGATAGCCCAGCGCATATATCGTTGAACAAAAGCGTTGAGAGCATAGCAAATCGTCATCGCCATGATGAGCACCAGGATTCCGGTAAAAAGCTGCCCGGCAAATGGCAAAGTAGCTACTGGAATATGTGCGACGGAGAATAAGGCAAATTTAATCGTTTTGAGAACAATATCATTCAGAGCATAAAAAACCAGACTGTCTCGGCCGATAGTGGCGAAGCATCGCATTTCTGGCAATAATAAACTGAAAGAAATCGCCATAGCTATACCTGAGAATGTGGTGAGCAGCAGCAGTGCGTTAAGCATTACTCCACTTGTTATGGGCTGCGCCGTTGAGCAGTGTTCAAGGATTAGGAATATCACAGTGGTGATTCCGAATACGCCAAGCTTGCGATTTATGCTCAACTGATCCCAGCCTCGAATATCACAAGTTTGAGCGACAAGATATCCGAAGCCAACGTAGGCTGTGGCCTCGAAGATTTTGCCTAATTGGAAAGGAATCTGAGCCACCACAGGATAGCCTTTAAGGAAACAGTCGACAACAAGATATGCCAACAGTACTATGGTCAACGCTAGCCTGTTGGAACGGACGGCTCGCACCGTAATCCACAGGCAAAGGGTACCTACGAACAATGACCAAAGGAACCATAATCCTGCATTGCCTTGCGCAAAGAGGATGGCGACAATAGCTTCAAAAGGATTCGAATCAGTGGATTTTCCAGCGGCCTGATATAACGAAGGACGCAGTAATTTTACAATGGGCGCGGCCAGTGCGAATACCGAAAACACATAATAAGGGACCAGCAAGGTCCGAGCTCGTTTAGCTATTAGTGTCAACAGGTCGATAGTTGGCTTGAAGAATAACCCGCTGAGCAAGAAGAACAGGGGCATATGGAAAGTGTATATAGCAGTCGTCAATGGCTCTAGCTGTGGAAACCAGCTTGTACCAAGATGCCCTGTAAATACGAGCACCATGGCTACAGCGCGAGCAATGTCAATCCACGCAATACGCGTTGATTGGTGTTGTATCGGAGTGATTTGTGTCATGTTGGTTTGGCTCATACGGGTGTACCTCTCAGATGAAGGGCTAATTGGAAAAGGCGCAGAAAGGCGTCTGCGTAATTGTTAACTAGTTAAGACTCTTGAGAGTTCTTTTTAGCTTGCGTAGTATTTTGGTTCCATAAAACCGCAGCCAGTACGTATTCGGAAGCATCATCTCGGCGACATGCATTTCCTTTGCGTTGGAGGGAAGCTTGGTGACGGGGCGGAATGACGTTGCGCGGATTTCGATGGGCTCTGAATCTATGTTTTTGAGCGGTTTCATGGACCGCGACTGTAAATGAATATAGATGTATTCTCTTCTCTGAAGAGCGTCTGAATTCTTTGAAAGACTAAGCTCTATGATCCTTCCGTCATCCCAGTAAAACCTTGATTTTCTGGTTTCTTCTCTCTTGAACGCTCGCAAGGAAGGCTGATAAGCAGCGCGGGTAAGTTCAGCTTTACCGGGTGCAGCGCTGAATGCCATATCCGTAGAGTATATTTTCTTTCCCTGATCCAAGAAAATCGAATGAATGTTTAATGAGTCAGGGTACTTCTTACCGCGATAATCTTCGTCAAAAGCATATATTTTATCTGTAAGGAAAGCTTCGCGATATAAGTATCTTCCTCTGAATTGACTCATGAATAAACGGTTATTATCATAATTATTGCGATATATGGTTAAATGACCTGCGGCGAAGATTTTGTCATAATCTTTCTGAAGGATAGGAGTTAAGAGTCGATTGAGATCGCCGAATATGAGGTCGCAATCACAATGCCCCCAGTATTGATAATCTTTGATATATTCCTCGAATAGAAAGCCATATGCCGGCTTGTAATCACATAGCTTGTAAGGCTTAGGGATGCATGGAGCAAAGCCGAGTTTTGATTCTGCGTTGCGTCTGAAATCGTCTAGGGTGTACGGAAGTATTTTCACGTTCTGTGGGTAGTGATATTTTTCCGTATTGTCGGTAATGATAAGGATATCGTAGTCAGTGTTCTTTGAGAATGATTTTAAGAAAAAAGGAAAATAATTATTAAATTTACCAAAATATGGTAAAATGAGAACGCATTTTTTCATTTCACTCCTTAGCGACATATTTCTTTTGGTTGTTTTAAAAGATTTTGCTAATCATTTATCAATGATTTAATTGCAGTATTCCGCAGTCTTTGTTCACTAGAATTTGTGAAAGAGTGGTTTTTTAGCACAGCTGCTGCAAATAATGAAACATTCATGATATTAGGTGGATAATTAAATGATCGATCCACGCAAAAAGCGCAGAAAACACAAAGAATCCCAAGTGCAACGGTGCGACTCCTACGGCATTGCCAACAGCACCGAATAATATATAGCAATCCACCATAAAATGCCATTGTCGAAACAATGCCAAACATAAAAAAGAACTTCGGTAATCCTTCGCCTACGACATCAGTATGAGGATTCTGCCCAAACATAATCTGCCTGAGTAGTTGCCAGCCGTTCATTTGTGAAATAACTTCAAAACTCTGTGACCATTGTTCAGTTCTGCCGCTCGCTGTTTTGTCGGCTAAGGTCTGGTTAACAAGGCGATCAAAAAAACGATCGACGATGGTTTGCTGGGCGCAAAGGCATACGGCTCCAATTGCTAGTGCAATTCCTCCGACGCCCAAAGTCATGCTTCGTTTGCGTGGGGGTAGTTGTTTAACAAACTGTATAAGGAAAATGATTAAAAGTAGAATGAAAGGAATCTGAATGGATCGTGAACCGCTAAGCATAACTCCTACTAGTCCAAGACCAAGTGCAACGTATCGCATATATTTCCAAATTGACGAATCCTGGTAGTTCGACAAGAGAAAGGACACTCCTAGGACGTTAAAAATTCCTAGTGAACTGCCGCTTTGATAGGTTGATGGTATCTTCTCTACTGTTCCATCTGCGTGAAATCCAATGGCTTTATCCGTAAAGTCCTGCCCTAATGTGTATGTGATACCCGCTACCGCACAATTCTCTATACCTATAGCAAACTGGATAATGCCATACAGATTAACGATAAACATGGAGCAGATGATGATTCTGCTGAACTGTCTGCTTGACATTCTTGTCGCAGCGACACCGACCAAAGGCGATCCCACGACAATAATCATTTGCGAAAGAGTATATGCCTCCATCCCTTGAGCCAGGGCCATCAGTATGGACAGCACACCAAATATGAACAACGTTCCATAGGCTACGGTTAGTCCGCGGAATCGTTGAATCATCAATAAAGTTCGGTTTGGTTGACGAAGAATTACATATGCAGTAAGCAGCAAATTCAGTGTCAATGGCAATCCGGAAACTTGCGCTCCAGCTTTGGGTAATGATGTAGTAATGAAAACATAGAGTGCGTCCATGGAAGACTCCTTGCTGATTATGCGACCATCTGATCGCGCAAATTTTTGAGAGGAGCGATAAGCGGCTTTGGCATCCGCTGTTCTACAGTGCTCTTCCAATTCATAATGGCATTCCTTTAGATTCTTGATTAACGCTGATCTAGTGGTTCCAATACGCTGCTGTGCAAATAAGCTGACGACTGTTTACGTAATGAAGTGGGTAAAATATTCGGCTGTGCATAGGCGATATGGTCGCTCAGCAGATCGTCACTGGAACATGCCTGTCTTTTTGATGTCAGAGATTCCAGCAGGTCAAGCATGCGTGAGTTTGTGACCTGCTGCAGGTAACGGTGCAAGAAGTGATTGCGCTTTTCATGAAAGCCCCTTTCACGGCGCCAGCTGTTAAGAATTTGATTCAACGTATTCGAGCAATGCTTCATAGCTGCTAAATATAGGTTCACTTTGCGCAAACGCTTGCCATGAACGTTCGGTATTGTTATCAAGCTGGAGGACCTTTTGGAATGCCTCGTTCAACTGAGTATCCCTAGGCTCAAACAGCCAAAAGAATTCCCGAAGTAACTTTTTGGGCGGCCGCTTTCCATATGTCCGCTCGTACTCGCGTACCAATGACACGACTTCATTCAACTGGAGTTTGCGACGTTTATCGATATATGCTTCCAAAGAAGAGATTTTCTGTGCCGGAGTGCCGGCATATACAGCGTTTCCTTCTAAACGGCCAGTCACCACACTGCCAGCTCCAATGATGGTGTTGTCCCCGATCTCAGCTCCTTTGAGAATCAACGACTTTTGACCGATAAAAACATTATTGCCAATATGAACCGTCCCACATGACCCCAGCACTTCACCCGTAATACGTTGTACTACCGCCCAACTATAGTCATGCTGCAAAATGGAGCAATCTGCCGTGATATGCACGTTATCACCAATTTCAATCATCCAGGGTCTCTGAGTGTCGATTCTGATGGACCATGGCGTATATAGATGCACATGCTGCCCCACGCGCACTCCCTGGCTTCGGAGCCATGATACGTATTGTTCCGATGAAGACTTGTGGCCATAAACTAACCGCATCGCAAGTTGTTTAATGTTCATTTTTCATTTGCTCCGTTCCGGATGAATGCGCTTATAAAGTAGGAAGAACACGTCATAAAGCGTTGGAGAGATGGCCATGAGTTTGAGCTGTAAGCGACGCCCATGAGGGAGCGTTACGGATTCAGTAATAGCTTTTATGTTTTGCCTGATGAAAGCGCGAGTGTCTTTCACGAAATCTCGCCATTGCCGTTCTTTGGCATGCCCTGTGACAAGAGCCTGATCATAAAGACTCACCATGCTTCTCATCTGTCCATACAACGCAAAGGAAAGTTGTTCAGGGAATCTTTGACGTACCAGTTTCACCATATTCCTGGTAGCTTCGTAGCCAGCAAAATTGAAATTTGTGCTTGTGTTAGAGAGACTTCCTGCAACTTGTCGATAATGGTACTGCGGCGTTGAATCAAAAGTAGTTCGCGCGCTTGCTGCGAGTATATCGTAGGTGAATTGCCAATCTTCGCCAGTGCACCCTTCTGGGAAACGAATATTTCCTAGAGCGGAACGTTTGATGAGCTTGCTCCAAGCTGAGATTGTCGAATAACCTGGCAGATTAATGTATTTAAAGGATTCTGAAGTGGTCATTACCAGATGTAAATCAGGCTGATAAAGGTATATTTGTCGTCCATTAGGATATTCCAAAATATCGGCGATCATGGAGGTGTCAGCGTTTTCTTTGGTGAGAGAATGATATAGGATTTCATACATAGTCGGTTCTAGCCAATCATCGGAATCAACAAAACCGATAAGCTCTCCGGTACTAATTCTGATTCCGCTATTCCGAGCGGCACCTAATCCTCGGTTCTCCTGATGAATGACGCGAATTCTATGATCTTTTGCTGCCCAAGCATCACACATATCAGAGCAAGCGTCCGGAGAGCCATCGTCGACCAGAATGATTTCCAAGTTTCGATATGTTTGATCGACAATTGACTGTACGCAACGGTCGAGATAACGTTCAACCTTGTACACAGGAACAATCACTGAAATCAAGGGAAGATCATCAGTGCGAGATTTCTCAGGCATGGCAGATGGATTAGTATTCATGCTGTGTACTTTCTCCTTGTGAATATCAGAGTAACAAGAGGTTTAAGTTCATAACATTGCACGAATGCAATAAGCAACAGACAAATCGATGACCAGAATAGATAGTGATCGTATTGATTCAGGGTCACTATGGACTGAACAGTGAGCAGCATCACAGTGATAGCTGTGGATAAAGGACGCATATCCACTCGAAGCAGCCGGCGTATATCGATTGATCGAACAATAAAGATCAGAAAACTACTGATAAGAACACCGAAAGTTGCTGCGGTTATACCCAACGAATGCACAAAACACGCGGTAAAAGCGATACAGATTAAAGCTCCGAGTAATGCTGCAGTGAGTAATGGCTTGGTTTCCATGAAAGCTTGATAAATAGTGCCAAGGAAAGAATTTATGGAACTTAAATAGAATGCCACTACGAGAACTGAGATCAATGGCCAGGCGTCGTAAAATTGTTTTTGCATTAGTAACATGGCAAGAACTGGAGAAAAAAGAATTACAGCAGAGCTCGCCAAAGACATTAATGCCTGATAAACCTTCCAAATTACATCATAAAAATGCTTGAGACCTTTGTTTTTGAACTCTTGGAAAGTAGATAGCTGCCAAGCGAGTTGGATGATCTGCTGTACTGTGTTGAGCAGATTCGGAATTTTTGATGCCGACGCATATAAGCCAGATGATGAGATTCCCAAGACGCCAGTAATAATCAGCCTACTTCCCACCGTCTGAATCTGATCGCAAAGCGCATTAGGGGCTAACGGAATTGAGTATTTCCAGAGCTGCTTGCGAAGGGGAAAACCATTCCTCCACTCATGGAAATTGACATATCGGTATTGCTTCCCTAAGAGAATGTAAACGAATATCGATAATCCATTGCCGATAATATATGAGTAAAAATAACCCATGAGCCCGAGCTTCATGACAGCGATCAATACATACGCCAACACTCCCATGACGATGGCCGAGAGAATGGACGCATAGCTCATAAGTTTGGTCTGGTCCAATGCGCGTGCAACGGTGCTCATTACAGTGGGAAACCCCATCGCCATATAAGACAATAGGAACCAGAGTTTATACTGCCCTAGACCGCCAAAAAAAGACAAGTCAAATAATGGAAGTAGAAGCGCTAAAATCACGCAACTAAGGAGCATGACGACAAAAGATTCCGTGACATAAAAGGAAATATGCTCTTTGTCTTCAAGCGCGTACCGTAGCATGCCCTCACTAATTAACATTGTCAGCAATGGAAATAACATGTTAGTCATGATGACCGCCATGTCCATAATGCCGTATTCATCAGTGGAAAAGTAGAGCGTATACAGTGGCATCAAAAGAAATGCCATGAGCTTAGTCGCAACTGCATTAAGAGTAAAAATGCCAATATTGGCAAGAAGTTTCTTATATTTTTCCAAGCGTTTTTTACCTCATTAGTTCAGACAGACTTGCCGTATAAGCCTTTTCATCAAGCTTGGTGCGTATCGAACCTTCGTATGACGCCATTGATTGATATGCTTTTATATCTGTCGCAAGTTTGACCATTGATTTGGCGAGTTTTCCAACAAGTTGATCGCTACGTTCAAGGATGATGGCTGACTGTGCATCGGCGTATTCGGGGATGCCTCCGGAACGAGTGGTGATGAGCGGCTTACCAGAAACCAAGCTTTCGATTACCGCGAGGGGTGCTGGATCGTCCCAAATTGACGGCAGCACGCAAATATCAGACATGGCGTAAATGGCGGGCATATCCTCATAATTCACGAAACCAGTAAAGATAATTCGATTCTTTACAGTTGGATTCGACGCCAGATCACGAAGTTTCTGTTCGAATGGACTTATGATATTTGAATTAAAGAAGAAAGCCCCGGCAACAACCAGCTTGGCATTGGGAACTTTCTGCGCTACTTCAGTAAACGCTTTCAATAGTTCCTCGGCGCCTTTTTCCGGAGTAAGGCGCCCGGAAAACAGGAAAACAATATCATTTTCGGCTATATTGAATTTCTTTCGAAATTCAATCGCCTTGCTATTAGCCTCTTCCGAGCCAAACCGGCTTGTGTCGACGCCATTACGCCATACAGCTTTCTGATCTTCGCGCAGACCAGGCTCACCATGCTCTCTTAAATACGTGTCAAGCGTGTCAACAATATATTTGGAAACTCCAAGTATTTTTTTGACTTTGGAAATTTCTTTAATGCAGCCGAAATCATTAAGAACTTCGTTATGCAGGTGGTAATACACTTTTTCCGCATATCGTTCGGAATTGCCGTGCTTCTGCATGGTCATGAACAGCGTGGCGTGGTTTTCGATCATTACTTTGTCGAAAGCCGGACTGCCATTCTTTGTGGGCTGTGCGAGTTTCTTGGAAACCTTGTTGATATACCACAGGCGTTGCGCAATATATCGATAGCTCATGAGCTTCTTCTTGTGAAGCACATGCTTGGCTGCCCAATAAATGCAATGATCCACTGCGCAAACCAGCAATGGCGTCTTGATAAAGCAGAAATCAGTGTGCTTGAAATTACCTTTACGCGCTATCTGATCTACGCCGGGTGCCCAAGAAGAAAAAACAGTGAAATCAAAATTAGGAGTTTTCTCATTCTCTTGAACCATCATCATGTCCAGCGCTTCGACAGCTCCGCCGAGAACGTTAGGCACTGGCAAATAACCTGAAGTGATTACAGCAACATGAGGATTCACAGCGTTTCCTCCCACCCATTCGCGCTTTCCGCACTGCTTACGTACAAGAAAGTCAGACGATTCGCACTAGCTGAAATGTCATATTTTTCAGCGCATGTATTTGATGTTTCAATCTGCCGATTCGCTGTTTGCGAGGAAATGTTGAGTACAGTTGAAATCCAAGAAGATTTATTTTCCAAGCTTATGAAAGATGTTTTTCCGGAAATATCAGCTTCGTGCGGAACCTGATCGCTGAGGACGCAGGGGCATTCGGCGACCTGGGCTTCGATGGCGACCATGCCCAGACCTTCATAACGGCTCGGCAGACAGAAAGCATCGAACGCCTGGTAAAGGTGGTTGACGTCCGTGCGCTGGCCCAAGAACAGAATGTGGTCACCAATGCCGAGTTCTTGGGCGTGCTGCTGTACGCCTGGCCTGTCTGGACCGTCACCAACGAACGCGAGCATTGTGTTAGGTTTCTGGGGAAGGAGCTTGGCGAGAACGTCGACAAGGAAAGCCTGATTCTTCTGCGGCATGAAACGACCCACATGGCCAATCAGGAACATGTCATCGGCTATGCCGAGTTCCTTGCGGGTTTCCTGGCGAAGGACTGGGTCGAAATGGAACTTCTCCAGTTCGATGGCGTTGGGAATCACCGTGAAGTCAGCGTTTCTGCCGAACAGCCATTTTCCGGCGTATTCACTACATGCGAAACGTTCTGTAGTGTAAAGGTTCGAGAGCGGACGCAGCGCGAGCTTCATCAGGTTCTTGGCAAACTCGCCCTTGCCCATCGTGGAATGTGAGTGGGCGATACGGACCGGCACTCCAGCCTTTTTGGCCGCAGACAATGGGAATACACTGAGCGTGTTGATATGGCTGTGCACGATCGGCCAGTGTTCCTCACGGAAAAGCCTGACCAATTCATTGTGGTAGCGAAGGGGGTGCTGGTATGGAGGGATGCGGAAAACGCGGCCGCCCAACGCTTTGATTTCCTCTTCTGGAACGCGGGTAGAATCGTCATCCACTAAAAAATCGAACTGCACTTTGTTGCGGTCGATATGGCGATAGTAGTTCATCACTACGGATTCGACACCACCGCCAAGCATTTTCCCCATGACTTGGGCTACACGAATCGGCACTGGATTACCGTCCCCGAACCGGAATCAAACCGACGTAACGGCCGTTATCGGCTCTTTCTGCAATCGATCGACCTGTGGTCGGCATGCGAGTCCCGTCCTTTCCTTCCAGATGAACCCCGAATTGGTGTTTTTCAAGCGCAGCGCGAACTGTGCAGGAACTGCCAAACCCCATTCATTATCTGACAGCACTGATTTTTGCATCCCCCTTAGACACGCCCAGTCCCGCCACATACCTCAGAGATGCTCTTCACGGGTTTTCCATGAACACTTTGCTTGTTCGCGACTTTGAAGGCCTTGCTCAAAACCTGATTTTGACGCCTCTCTTATGGTTCCGAAATAGACAAAGAGCCGATAACGGCCGTTATGTCGGGTTTGGCAGGAACGCCGTCCGTACTCCGCTTTCCGAGACCGTTACGGAGGTCCGTGGGATTTGAGCGAGTCGATCCGCATAGCAGTCGCAATGCACAAGCCGTACCGCACGCCCGACGACCCGGCGTACCTGCCGCTCCACGTCGGCGCGGCCCTGCACCCGGACGTGCTACCCAACATTCAGGGAGATAACGAGGGCGATAACATCTCGTCCCTCAACGCAAGCTATTCCGAACTGACGGCCTTGTATTGGATGTGGAAGAACTGCGACGCCGACTACAAAGGCCTCGTGCACTACCGCAGGCTGTTTGCGTCCCCCAGTCTCGCGAACCGACTGCGAAAAGACCGATTCGTTCGAATCGCATCCGGCAAGGAGATTAGGGAAGCGCTGAAAAAGACCGGCGCAGTCGTGCCCCGTAGGCGGAACTACTATATCGAGACGATGCGCTCGCACTATGCGCACACGCTCGATGGATCCCATCTGGACGTTATGAGGGACATCCTCATGTCGAAGGCTCCCGAATACGTTCCCATGTTCGACAGGTGCATGGCCTCGACCGGCGGTCACATGTTCAACATGCTCGTCATGCGCGCCGACCTGTTCGACGCGTACTGCGCATGGCTCTTCCCGCTGATCGACGAATTGACCGAACGAGTCGACGCCTCGGCATACACCCCATTCGAGAGACGTTATCCCGGCAGGGTCAGCGAGCTCCTGCTGGACGTGTGGCTCAAAACAAACGGACAGGATGTCGTCGAGTTGCCCCTCACCAGCCCGGAACCGACTGATTGGTGGAAAAAGGGCAAGGGCTTCCTCATGGCCAAGTTCGCCGGCAGGAAATACGCGAAGAGCTTCTGATTTATATCGGCAAATCAGAAAGGAAGATCCTTGTTCATTTTGTTTTTTATTATTTCAGTCTTCACTATATATTTGGACTATTCTGCCCACAAAGATATATCAAGTCCTGTGATCGTTTTCACCTCTTTATGGCTGTTCATATGTACCCTCGCATCATTACGACTCTATGGATTTACCGGTTATTCAGAAAAGACAATTGGCTATATTACCTGCGGCAGCGTGGCTTTTTCTTTGGGTGCCTTTTCTTCGACACTTGTAAACAAACAGACTACAAAGCAAACACGATATGCTAGCTTGCACGGAAAGACTCTCCAAACGAGCGATAGCAGTCAACAACAGTTATGCTTCACATTTCTTAAAATAATATTAGCGTTAGCTTGCGTAGGTAGTGCGCTATCTCTCTTTTATTCACTAAACGCGTTCAGAAGCGGAGCTTCCTACATGGAAGTGCGTGGCAGTCGTTTAGGATACAATGACGAGCAGGCATTTTCGAATCCAATCGTTGGATTGTTTGTCACTTACTTTTGTGGTCCAGCAATGACGGTACTTACGCCTGTCGCAATCGTCTTTCTTTTTAAAAAACAACATAGAAAATTTAGTCTGATTGTTTTTTTATGCGCTCTTATGAATACTGTCTCCAGCGGCGGCCGCATTCAAATAATGTACATAGCTTTACAGTTAATAGCAGCTTTTTTATACTATAAAAGCGCTATTACCACTAGAACAAAGAGAACTGTAAAGATTGCTGTAATTGTAGGAATTGTAGCACTGTTTGTCTTAACATCACTTAGGACGAGTCAGAATTTCCTGCAGACGACATATACCTATTTCACATTACCTGTAGGTCTTTTTTCATATTACACCTCAATTATTGATGTCAATAATTTTGAATCTTTTGGCGCAGCAACATTTTATCCCCTATTCTACGTTCTTGCGTCTATTGCCAGCTTTTTGGGGACTAAAACGTTGTTTTTGGATAATTTAATCTATTACGTCGGATTACCACAAGAAACCTGGACATCAACCTTATTCCCAACGGGATCCTACAATGCCTTCTGTTCTTTATTTTACTTTTTTTATCTCGATTTTCGAATTGTTGGAATAGTTCTTTTTTCATTGCTTTATGGCTTCATATCAGGATATGTATATAAAAAACAAAGAACTAGAACTAATGACACATGGTTCATATTCTATCTGCTTATATTACAAACCATCATAGGCTCTTTTATGATTTTCCAGCTTGGAAATACAAAATTCTTTGTAAGTTTATTCATTTTTGGAATTGCGATTCTCCTTGGGAAAAAGAGATAAAAGAGGAATCATGATGAAAGATAAATCACCCGTCAACATCGTGGTGCCGGTCTACAACGTCGCTGACCTGCTGCCCCGATGCATCGACTCGCTGCTCGCGCAGACGTACCGGGACGTACGAATCGTCTTGGTCGACGACGGGTCCACAGACGACTGCCCCGCAATATGCGACCGATACGCAGAACAAGACCCGCGCGTCATCAGTCTCCACAGGACGAATGGCGGGCTCTCAGCTGCCCGTAACACGGGAATCGACCACGTGTTCTCAATCGAAGAACCCTCGCGCGGACGATACATAGCGTTCGTGGACTCCGACGACTGGGTCGAGCCCGGATACGTCGAGTCCATGCTTGAGGCGCTGGAGGCGTCCGGCGCGGACGCAGCGCAGTGCGGCCATTTCGTCTCCTACGCGCCGGACAACGAGGACGACAAGGACCCCGCCCACACGCGCACGACGTTCGACCGTGCGCAAGCAGTTGAGAGCCTGTGTCGCAACGGCCTGTGGGACGTGACCGCATGGAACAAGCTGTACCGGCTCGACCTGTTCAAGCAGATACGGTATCCGGAGGGGCTCTTGTATGAGGACACGGCCACTACATACCTGATCACGCAGGAATGCGACAGGGTCGCGGCGGACATGACACCCCAATACCACTACGCGCAGCGCTACACGTCCATCGCGAACGGCACCACCTGGAAGGACAGCAAGCTGGACCTCGTGCTCGCCGGCGACCGGATGGCCGCATGGGTGTGCGAGCACTATCCCGACCTTAAAACGGCTGCAGCTGAGAAGCGGGCGTACGTGCGCCTCTCCACGCTTTCCCAGATGGTCAACACTGGTCATCATGACAAGGACCTCGCCCGAAGACTGCGCCGGGAGGTCCTCTCGGTTGCGCCAACCGTGCTGTGCGATTGCAGGGCGTCAAAGCGCGACAAGCTCGGCATCCTCGCACTGCTTCCCGGCTTCTGGTGCTATCGCGCCATCTGGAGCCGCTACTACGAGGCCAAACGAAACAGGACTGTGGCCGGTCCGGCTGGGACACCCGACACGACAGGAAAGGAACAATCATGACAACAGCGGCGGTAATCACGCTCCATCAAGTCGACAACTACGGCACACAGCTTCAGGCATACGCCACGCAGGAGAAGCTGAAGCAGTATTTCGACAACGTCGTTCTCATAGACTATCGACGTCCCGATACGTATGGTAAGGGCCTGGTCGACTCCTTTGCCAAAGGCAATCCGGTGAAGGCCCTGGCGTTCCTGCCAACCTACTTGTTATGGAAGAAAGTGTTCGACGGCTTCCGCAGCGAATATCTGAACCTCACGGAAAAGACGTATCTCAGCGAATCGGATTTCAAAAACTTCAACGATTTCGCTGACGTGTACGTTTCCGGCAGTGACCAAGTGTGGAATTCCGGATGGAACAGGGGAGTTATTCCATGCTTCTATCTGGACTTTGCCCCTGACGGAAAACCCAAGTACGCGTATGCGTCCAGCTTCGGTCGAAGCCATCTCGACGAGAACGAAGTCAACCAGTCGAAGAAGTACATTGATCGTTTCGACATGATTTCCGTACGAGAGCAGAGCGGCGTTGATATTCTGAACGATCAGTACGGATACCACAACGCTATGCAAATCGTCGACCCCACGCTGGCGATGCCGGCATCGTTCTGGCGTTCCATCGCCACGAGACCGCGGGTTAAAGGCGACTACATCCTTATCTACAACCTGAACCGCAGCAAAGAGTTCGACGGATATGCGGATGAACTGTCTCGCAGAACAGGCCTGCCTATCTACCGATTCTGCACCCGCGTGGATCAAGTATTCCGGAACGGCAAAAGCCTCGTAGTGCCTGAAATCCTTGATTTCGTTTCCCTTGTGGACAACGCGAAATACGTGCTGACTGATTCATTCCACGCGACCGCATTCTCCATGAACATGGGAACCGAGCCAATCTGCATCTACCCGGGCCAGTATTCCGGAAGGCTTTCCGAGTTCCTGAGGCTCGTGGACTCCGAGCAGCGCCATGTAGACGGATATGACGACTTCGACGTGATTAATCGGCATGTGGACTTCGCCAAGGTCGAACGAATACTCGACGCAGAGCGCACGAGGGTCGACGAATACCTCGCCAACATGCAGCAAGCAGTACTTGCAAACAAACAATGATTATTCATCACTCACGCTTAATTGGAGGATTCAAATGAGTGAGAAGCTCAGAGCAGTGTTTCACGCGTGCGTCCCGCATCCTATAGCATCAGCAATACGAAATCTACGGCAAACGCTTCATCTTTACAAAGACTCCGTTCTTCAGGCACATCGATATAACCGAAACTACTCCCGTGTTGCCTCTACCGAGCTCACACAGTTGGAAACACGAATCATGTTCCTGAGCCATCAGATAGAAAAAGGACTCAGCCATAGCGATTTTCGATATGGCTTTGGACGCAAAGTGTTTCTCGAACTTCCAGCCATGCTCAAAAGCTTAGAGCTAGCCGACAGCAACTATGAGGAAAACACCGTATTTCAAGAGTCGATGTCAGCACTACACGAGTACATGGAACGCCATATTCGCGCGGGCAAAGATATCTCATGGCAAAAAAGTCTTTTCACCAACGAGCAATGGAATCATATTAAGTCCGCAAATCCATCACGCGGGGGGAGCATCGTCATCCGACGGTCAACAAAAGCTAACAACTCGCTCCTACCTTACGCTCAACTTAATGAACACCGTCATTCGGTACGAGAGTTTTCCGATGAGCCAGTAGATGTTAATCTCATCGAGCAAGCCATTGACATGGCTATGAGGACACCGTCCGTCTGCAACAGACAACCAACTCGAGTTCATCTAATCCTAAACCCTAAAATCATCACTAAGGCTTTGGCTATCCAAGGAGGAGTGAGAGGATATGCGGCACCCCCTGCCCTTATTCTCATTACTTCCGACCTGCGATCGTTCATCACATCCTATGAACGGAATGAGGGGTTCACTGACGGCGGACTTTTTGGTATGTCACTTCTTTTGTCGCTTGAATCCTTAGGACTCGCTTCCTGCCCTCTGAATACCATGTTCACGGCAAAAGCAGATAAGGATACCCGCAAACTTCTGGATCTCCCTGATAACGAAGTGCCAGTCATGTATATTGAGGTCGGTAACTTCCTTGAGGAAACTCGCACATGTGCATCGGTTCGTTATACAGGAAATCAAATCACGACAGTCATCAAATAGGAACTGCTGATTTCTTATGCATGAATCTAAAACATTAGATAGGTGAGTTAACCGAAAGACAATGAAGGCTACGAATAACAAATCATATTCGCGTATTTTTAAGAATGCGTTGTTCCTATACGCTCTCACGTTTTCAAACTATCTGATCGGACTGTTGCTCCTGCCGTACCTGTCACGCGTGCTCAGCGTGGAGAAGTTCGGCGTGATCGGATTCGCGACGTCGTTCTGCCTGGTGTTCCAGATGGTGGTGGAGTACGGTTTCCAGCTGTCGACCACCGCGACCATCTCCGTGCATCGCGACGACAAGGCAAAAATGTCCCGAACCATCTCGACGATGACGTACACCAAGCTGTTGCTGGCGTGCGGCGCGTCGGTCGTGTTCCTGGCATGCGCGATGTTCGTGAACATGCTCCGCGGCCATTTCGTAATCATCCTGCTGTTCTTCGTGGACTCGATCGCCAAAGCACTGCTTCCGGACGCCTACTTCAGGGGCATCGAACGTATGAAAGACATTACCATCCGCGCGGTGTCCGCGAAATCCGGAATCTTGGTGGCGACGCTGTTGTTCGTGAAGGGTGACGACACCCTGATCATATATCCCGTCTCGATGATCGTATTCGATACCATCGCGCTCCTGTGGGCGTTCTCCCTGCTCAAACGCGACGGTTTGAAGGCGACCAGCACCACCATGAGGGAAATGTTGGAAGCGTTGAAAGACAGCTTCTGGTTCTTCATATCCCGCATATCCGTGAGCATCAACGGATCATTGGGATCCATCTTCCTCGGCATGCGCTACAGCCCAGAATCCGTGGAGATGGGCCTGTACTCCGGCGCGACCAAATTGTCGTCCGCCGGAGAGCAGATGATTCCGCCGCTCGGTGACGCGCTCTACCCGTCGATGGTTAACAAGAAGGACTACAGGCTGTTCTACCGCATAGTGTTGCGGGGCGGCATTCTCTGGTTCCTCGCGTGCGCGCTGGTGGAAGTGCTGGCAACGCCGTTGTGCGTGCTGATTCTCGGCGGACAGTACGCCAGCGCGGGCGGGTTCCTGCGGATACTGATGGTTGGCGTGTTCTTCGGATATTTCAGTTTCATGTTTGGCTATCCAGCACTCTCGCCGATCGGGAAGGCGACCTGGGCGAACGCGGCGATCATGGTCAGCGCGATTGTGAATCTTACGGCCTGCGCGGTTCTGTGGCTGACCGGGAACATCACACCGCTGACGGTGTGCGTGGTGTTCTCCAGCACCAACATCACGACCTTCATCGTGCGCTTCGGCGCATTCATGAAATTCAGGAACTTAGCGGAACAGGATGCAGAATGAGTGGTTCCAAGCGTATCGAGTGGATCGACGTGGCCAAGGGTGTCGGCATCGTACTGGTCAGTTTCGGCCACCTCAGGAACGGTGACGGCGAAAGCGTGTGGCTGCCCGCATTGGACGCGCCCATCGACGCGATATACCTGTTCCATATGCCCTTGTTCTTCCTACTGGGGGGGGGCTCACGTTCAGTAGGAGGGGCGGGTTCAAGGCGTTCCTGGCGCGCAAGGCCAAGACGTTGCTGGTGCCGTATTACGTGTTCTCCCTGTACTTCCTCGCGAAACCGTTCGCGATACTGCTCATACCATCTATGCGTGCGGCCTTCCAGACGAGCCACGACTACGGTATTGGGCACCAGTTCCTCGACGTGCTTGTCATGGGCAACGGACTGTGGTTCCTCATGGCGTTCTTCGTGGGAGAATGCCTGATGTACGGGCTGACCAGCCTGACTGATGACGGGCGCGTGCTTGCCGCTATTGGAATGGCGGCCGTCATCCTGTCGACATTCGTCTCGTCCCAGATCGGATGGCCTGCACTACCCTTCCAGATTGTGGCCGGAGTCAAGGCAGCTGGCTACATGTGCGTCGGATACGTGCTGAAGGAATGGCTCAAAGCCATTCCGCGCGGGAGAGCGGGCGTATTGTCAGCTTGCGCGGCCATAGTGTTCCTGACGTTGGCGGTACCGGCCGTGGCCGGAATCGTACCGGATGGTCCGGCGTTGCTGACCGCATCGGTCGCGGCGGCATTCCTTGGCACGTTCGCTGTCATCTGGCTGTGCATCGCGGTGGGGTCATGCCGGATGCTGGCCTATATCGGCCGCTACAGCCTCGTCTATTACGCGCTGAACGCATTGACACTCAACATCGTGAAGATCGGGCTTTTCCGCGTCATCGGCATTGACGTGGCGTCCGCACCGTGGTTTTCACAGCTTCTCGCGGGCCTCGCGGCCACCGCCCCTGCGCTCGTGCTGCTGACCCTCGCGAACCTTTTCATACAACGCTGGATGTGGTGGGCCATAGGCAAAAAACGCCCATAAACCCGGGTAGGGGATGCGGACGTTTTCTTGGAGTTAATCACGCAGCCATTCCCTGGCTCTGACGGTATTGTACCGGGCTTATCCAACCAAGCGATTGCTTGATGCGCTCGTGGTTGCACCAGTGGGTGTACCCGTCGACAAGAGCGGGTGCCTCGTCGCGGGTATGCTCCTCTTAATGTTCGGGATAGACGGATTCCATCTTCATACGCCCGAAGAAGCCCTCCGCGGCCGCGTTGTCCGAAAAGCTGTATGTGATCAAATAAAGGTGTTCAGCGGGGGTGGTGCCGTTCTGCTGGACTCGTCGTTGATTCCATCACCACCAATCATGCCGTAAGACCGAGCCTTCGGCGTTGGCCCATGATGCTCATGCCAAACTCCATCTTGATGCGCTTGTCCCGGTACCAGACCATGTGGTCGTCGAGCATGCCGATAAACTCGTCCATCGCGTCCTCGGCCGACCGCTTCGACTCCACCGCGACCGTCGCGTCCGACTGGTTGCGTCAGCGCCCCAATGTTTCCGGAGTGATCCCCAGATCTTTCGCCATCGCGGCGATCGCGTTCGTCTCCGACGAAATACGACGCTCCATACTCCGCCAACAGCCTTCGCCTTGAACTCCGGCGTGTATTTCGTGCCTTTTGCCATGGTTCCATCATCTCCCATCGAGTTAGCGGAAATGCGGAACAAAAATCAGGTCATATCAATGGCAATCGTGGTCTAATTGCGATTAGACCACGAATTAAAAAAGCCGCAACTGTGCCACCAAGAATGCTACAACGCGCTTTATCTAAAGAGGATCCACCACAGCATTAGCTGCTAAATAAGCTATATCTGTTGGATCGAGATGGAATTTAACCGTTTCCCTTTTTCTATGTTCTGGACGAGAATACTCAATGCTAACGCTCTGCGAACCGCAATGAGTTGATGAGAGCATCTCTTCATACTCACCGCGACCCGTAAACAGCAGAGTGACTTCTGCTTTGGGACTTAAGTATGTTACCTTGCGCTCACGTAATTCTTGTTGAGGATCCCCAGCTGGATGAGAAGCCATTGGCCAAGGAATACCTGGATGGATGTTAACTATGACATCCTGCGCAGGCATGGTCCCCTCATTGACTAAAACATAAGATATCGATTCAGAACGAAACTCACTCTTACTGTAGTGATATTCCTTCTTTATTCGGACCAGTAAAATTGGCCTATGAGCGTTACGGTATTCCTCCCAAGCGATGAATGCGCCCAAAATGGCTACGAAGCATGCAAAAGCTTCGATTGTCGACTGGAAAAGCGCGACGGCATCTCCCGCTTGCATTCCATGGCAGGAGCCATATGCCATACAGATTTCGAAGATTACAATAAACGACAACAAGAAACCAAAAAGGAGCCCACAGATTTGCATGAATCGTTTCATTGTCCATTCCTGATTAGAAGTACGTCAATTCTAATAAATTATAGGCCTTTCGCTGTTTGGTGTGGGTGAAGCGGGTTAGGCGGTGACGGTGTTGAGGCCGAGTTTGCCGCAGGTCAGGTAGATCATGGTGCCGGAGCAGTCCATGTTCCTGAAGCCGCGGGAGCGGGTTTTGACGTGCCGTATGATGCCGTTGAGTCCCTCGAGGATCGCGTTGGCGCGCCGATGGCCGAAGTAGGCGAGGATGTCCTGCCAGTGCCGGCGGAACTGTCCGGCGAGGGCCTTCATCGGTTCCGGCCGCGAATGCATCATCCACGAGCGCAATGCCTTGAACCCGGCCTCCGCCTCCGTGCGGTTGGCTCTGTCGGCGTGGATGTCCTGCAGGCGTTCGCGCATCCCGCACGCCCTGGTGGTCTTCGACCGCCGCTTCGCCGGATCGCGCCTGACCTCCGGCTGCGGGTCCGTGAGGTTGGACTCGTTCCCGGGTCGCAGGTACTTCGTGCGTTTGAGCGGCGGGTTCTCCCTGGCCTCGGCCTTGCGGGCCTTGTCGACGGCCTCGTTGGCGTGTTTGACGACATGGAACCTGTCGATGGTTTTGGCCGCGTTGGGCAAACGGCCGCGGATGCCCCTGGCGAATCCCGGGCCCATGTCGCACGTCACCGGGCGCACACGGTCCGGGTCGCCGTCGAGCGCCATGAAATCGTCCGCGAACCGTTTCGCCGTGGTCGGGTCCCTGCCCGGCGTCACGTTGGTCACGTTGCGCTCCGTCAGGTCGGCGACGACGGTGATGCGGCCGTGCCCCTTGCGGCTGGTCTCGTCGATGCCGATCGTCTCCACGCCCGTGCAGTCCTCGTACAGGCGCGCCTCCTGCACGTAATGCCTTATGAACCGCCACGGTCTCGTGTCGTGCTCGCCGACCTGTTCGGCGATGTCCGCGACCGGCTGGCTTTTCGCCAGTTCCACGACCATCGCCTCGAACAGGAGCGCGGACGCCGCCGCCCGGACGCGCTTACGGCACCGTCACGGTCCTCACGCCGTACTCCGGACGCGCCGCCCGTGGCGCGGAGGCGTGGATGAACGCCTTGTACTGGAAGAAATTCAGGTGACGCCACGTGCGTTCCATCGTGTCATGTACCGGGCAAGACGCCTCCCCGCATCCCGCCTCGGGACAGTGGAAACGGGAGCCGGGCCCGTATCCGATCGTGATGCGCGGCTCCCGTCCACCCGCGTCGGTATCGCGGAACTCCACATCGGTGACGTGCCAGGGTTCGACGAGTTGCAGGGCGGCGGCGGACAGCATCGTGGTATCCATGCCGCCAAAACTACCCGGCCGTCGTCACCGCCTAACCCGCTTCACCCACACTAAACAGCGAAAGGCCAAAAAACAATTGAGGACTCTATTCTGACGTGAGGCGTTCTTTGTAATAGGGTTCCGGTAGCATGCGCATATGAATGCTGCTGGAATCCCGACTCCGAGTAATGCTGGTGTGAGGCCGGTCTTTCCCTCTATTTGTTCCCAAAAGAAGCCAATCGAGTTCTTTTGGTTCCAAACAGACGTTGCCGCGGATTTGGAAGAAGCATTTGAAGAGTATGTCGCTCCACAGTTTGAATCGGATTATGCGGCGGCCATGGCGGAAGAAGAGTTTCTCGATACTATAGACCGTGCTAAAAAAGGTGTTTTGAAACCTGTCTATGAAGTTAAGGAAATCAATGCCAAAACGACGTCTCCGGAAAGAATCTTTGAAATAAGAAATGGCTGGCCTAATACTAAACGGGGAAGTGGCACTTGGTCTTTTTCTGATGGCGAAGAGGGAAATGCAAACCGATACGATGCTGTGGCAAACGCAAACAGCGGATGCGATTTATGCGAAACAACGTTTGCAGGAATGTCGTGCGAATAACTGGGAAGGAATTAAAAGCTGCTAACTCGCGTGGCGTTTGCGTATGGTGTGATGTTGCATTACTCTAGAGGTCAAATATAAGTTTTTACTTATATTGACAATATGCGCATGACGCACATTAAGTAATACTGCAGGGCAAGTGATGATAATGGATACTAAGTCGGACGAGTTTAAGCTGCTTCGCAAGCGAGCGCGTAAATCCATTCAATCTGATAGTCAAATTATCGAGGACCTTAAGCAAAGACGGAAGGAACTTGGACTTTCGCAAGAGGAAGTCGCATATCGGATGGGCGTATCTCAGCCGGATATCTCCATGATTGAAAAAGGGAATGCCGATCCGAGACAGTCAACGCTTCGCAGATATGCTAATGCAGTGAGTTGCATGATTGATCATGAGCTTATTCCGTTCGAGGATGAGTCCGACTTGCCTGTTTCTGAAACTGTCGTGGTGGGTTATGAGGGAGTGCCATGCGCGGTTGAAAACAGGCATATTTCCGGATCGCTTGAGGGGGTAACCTACCTTAGTCGATTGGAATGTAAGTCTTATTCTGAATCTCGTTGTGACGGTTTACCTGTGTGGCAAGGAGCATAGAGTCATGGCAAAACGAATTATACAAATGGGCCTGATATCCTCTCACAGTACTTATGATTCCGATGTTTTGGAACTCTCGAATGCTGAGTTTGATGTTTCGGTCCGTCAAGGTGTTACAGAAATGAAGGGCCAGCGTTGGCCTCTTGAGCTTGAACTGAATCTTGTCATTCGTGAGAAGATGGACGTTTCCAAAAAAGAGAGCATGGAGACTGCTTTTGAAGTGACAATGCGGTACCGTCTTGAACTTGATGATAACGAGATAACGACGGATGCATTGAAAAAGGATGTCTACGCGGCCACTTGGCCGTATTGCCGAAAAGACATTAATGCAATGTTCTTTTTGTACCAGCTGCCTTCGCCACTTTTGCCGTTCTCCATTGGATAAGGTTCCGTCAGACGGTTTAACGACGAAATGGTGGATTACATTATTGCATTTTCTACTGGTCCTTTTTGTTGAGGGAAGGACGTTGATGGAGCATCGAAAAGCTTGCTGACGGGTTTGAAGATGATGGTGCTTGGCTGGATCCCCGATTTCCAATAGAGGGTACCAAAATGTATAAAAAATGTCGGTCGGAAGGGGCCGGTGACGTTTTGTTGGATTCATCGTTGATTCCATCACCACCAATCATGCCACAAGACCGAGCTCGCGTCGACGGTCCATGATGCCCGTGTCCGGACTCCGTCTTGATCCTCTTGTCCCGGTACCGGACCATGTAGTCGTCGAGCATGTTGATGAACCCGTCCATCGAGACGCCCGCGAAGCTGCGCTTGTGGAAGAACTCCTGCCTGGGCCGGCCGAAGAAGCCCTCCGCGGCGGCGTTGTCCGGAGAACAGCCTTTCGCGCCCGTCGAACGCGTCAGGTTGTTGTCCTTGCGGATGCGGATCCACTCGGGCCACCGGTAGTGGCAGCCACGGTCGGGATGGATGATTGGTTTCTCGCCGTCCTTGAGCGTGGAGCACGCGTCGGCGAGCATGCCGTTGGCCAACGCCGAGTCCGGGCTGGTGCCGATCGTCCGGGCGGCCGGCATGCCGTCGTAGCAGTCGATCACGGGCGACAGGTACGCCTTGCCCGCGGGGATGGAAAACTCCGTGAGGTCCGTGACCCACAGCATGTTCGGCCGCTCGGTGCCTGGGGCTTTTTCTGCGAGCCTCCACCGCCTCCCGCATCACCGCGTTCTCCAGTTCCAGCTTCTCGACCCTGCGGCGCGACGCCTCCACGTCACAGCCGACGTCCTTGGCATTCCGGCTTCGTCGCGGCGCAGGCTTGTTGGTCTGGCTGGCGTTCCTGTTTTTGGGCTGCAGCGCGGCCATGCCGCCCTCGCGATACGCCTTGACCAAGTTGTGGACCGCTCCGACGCTCACGCCGAGCCATTCGGCGGCCCGCTTCCGCGCATGCCGCCCGGCACCGGTTCGATCGTCTTGGTCCTTGTCTTCAGTGGGATGATGGGTTTGTCCATATGGACGGCATGCCTGGGATCCTTCGCCAGACGGTGTTCCAGGCACTGACTGGTCGGATAACCCAGATGCCTCACCACCTGGGCCGTGGTCATCGGCGTGGTGAAATACAAGTCCACCGCGCGCCGTCGTTCCTCGGGACTGAACATACGATAATCCTTTCGTTCAGTCTCCAAGAAAACGTCCGCAGCCCCATATCAGTACTTTGCGGGTGCCGAGTGTCTTTCCGAATTGCTTGTATGCCAATTGGAGTAACGCCCTACTTCGTTTTCGACAAAACTGTGCGGACATTCAAGGTTTCGACATCAATTTAGGGATGGGGGACATTTATGGTCGACGCGCTATTCGCGCAGTCGAATTCCTGATTACCAAATTGAGCGGCAACTGTACATGACGGCATTCTCCCGAAGATGCTATCAGATTGAAAGCGCTGAGGGCGATCTCATCTATGGGCTGCTGCAAGGTGGTCAGACTAGGCTTGAGCCATTGGCTGACATGTATTCCATCGCACCCCACGACTGAAAGATCGTCGGGGATTTTCAGACCATATTGTTCTGCCGCAGCCATCAGACCAGCTGCAGCAATATCTGATCCGCAAAATATCGCCGATGGACGCGGTTCGCTTTCTATGAGGTAGGGGAATATACTGCTGCCAAATTCCTCGCTATACGGACCCGAAAATACAATATTCTCATTAGTTGGAATGTCCATTGCCGCTAAAGCCGCGCTATAGCCTCGAAAGCGTTCCTTTGACGTACTTAGTGATTGCGGGCCCGATAGGTAAGCGATGTGTCGATGGCCGAGCGTTAGCAAGTAGTGCACCGCCTGATAAGCACCTGAATAATTATCTACAGTGACGCTGTCCATCATATCCAAGGAAGAACCATTAAGGTGCTCATCCAAAAGAACAATATGGATTCCAGACGCTTGGGACTGCGAAAGAGCTGGATTAGTGCTATTCAGCCCCGCATAGAGCAGGTTACCGTAATACTGGCTTTCAGTGATGTGGCGTACTAGACCCTCTTCTATCTTGGGGTTCCCTTGCGAAACTTTAATATCGACTTGGTATCCAGCGGAGATGCCTGTCTGACTGATGCTCTGCGCAAGCTCGCTGTAAAACGGGTTTTGCAGGGAAGGGATAATCAATGCGACGGCATCGTCCTGCCGCGATGTATTGCTTCTGGTGGAGTAGTCACTTTTCGAAGCGGCATGGTTGATTTTCTCCGCGACGGCCGGAGTCACGTTTAGCGTTCCGCGTAAATAACGGGAAACAGTAGAAACGGACACTCCGGCTTCCTTGGCTATCTGGGTGATGGACACCTAGTACTCCTATGCTGCGCTGGTCTATGTTATTGGCTCATCCATTTTGCGCAAAAGTCTCGACAAGTATATCTTTTTGCGCAAAAAAATGTGTTACTTGACGTTAACATGGCATCAATTGGTAAAGAGTTACATTATTTATACAACGCAAAATTTGCGCAACAATTGTAAAAGTGTTATTGTGTAGTCAGTGGTTGTACCGAAGATGCCACTGCCAAACAAAGGAGTTATATATGGCTAACGTATTATTGGCTGGCGAGTCGTGGATTTCCACGACAGTGGAGTATAAGGGTTTCGATTCCTTCTCAAATACAAAGCTTGAGATCGGATGCGAGAAGTTCCTCGAGTCCCTTACCGATATGGGGCACCATGTGACACATCTGCTTGCGCATGATGTTCCGGAACGCTTTCCGTGGTCCAGAGACGAGCTCAATGAATATGACGTCGTGATTCTTTCAGACATTGGAGCCAACTCACTTTTGCTTCCCGCATTAGTGTTCTATGACGGTCGTTGTGCCGCCAATAGATTGGACATCCTTGCCGAATGGGTAAAAGAAGGACATGGGCTCATGATGGCTGGGGGATATCTCTCTTTTGGTGGTTTCGAAGGGAAAGCCCATTATCATGGGACGGCCGTTGAGAGGGCCCTTCCCGTTGATATCAAACCCTATGACGATCGGGTGGAAATGCCGCAGGGGGTCTGTGCGGAAATCCTGCAAAATCATCCCGCCATTGGAGACCTAGAGAATTACATGACAGATAGACGGACCCCACCGATACTCGGCTATCAGCAAATGGCTCCCAAATCTAATGCGTCTGTACTAATGCAAGTTAACAGCGACCCACTGCTAGTGATCGGCCAATACGGCATGGGACGCAGCGCGGCATACGCATCAGATATCTCACCCCATTGGGCATCCGAGGAATTCATGAACTGGAATGGCTACAGTCAACTGTTCGGTAATCTCACACGCTGGCTAGCCGGCGAAAACAACTGATACAAGACCCGCTTTCGGTCGTTCCTCCAATCGCAGATGCTCTGCCGAAATTCACTTGACGTAGGCAGAGGCACGACTGTCCTAGATCTATTGATAAAGGAAAAGAAATATAATGAAGATCGCAAAGAAATATGTAATTCCGCTGCTATTCATCGCTACCGTTCTTGCTGGTATGCTCTCGCCGATGCAATCGGCGGTGAACGGTCAGGTTGGTAAGGAATTGGGAGACGGTAATGCATCCGCAGTGGTGTCGTTCGGATCCGGCCTGGTCGTCATGGCAGTCATCATCCTATCCAGAAAGAGCACAAGGCAGCAGTTCGTTTCAATCCCGTCGCGGATACGAGCCGGCAGGATTCCGTGGTGGAGCTGGTTGGCTGGTTTATGCGGTGCCATGGTGGTATTCTCCGAAGGTGCGTCGGCATCGGTACTTGGTGTTGCCACTTTCCAGACCACACTGATTTCCGGTATGGTCATTTCCGGACTTCTGTGCGATAGATTCGGCATTGGCGTGGAGATAAAACAACCTTTTAACGTCCCTCGAGTGCTGGGTGCTATTCTTGCTGTCGCAGCGACGGTACTTGTGGTACTGCCTAACTGGCAGGCTCCTTCGGTAATCGGTCTTGCCATCCTACCGTTCCTAGCTGGACTGCTGGCAGGCTGGCAGCCAGCCGGTAATTCTGCGGTAGCCCGAGAGACAGGGTCGATGCTCGTCTCGATTACATGGAACTTCATCGTCGGTTTCACGGTTCTCGCCCTAGCGCTGCTTATACGTGTGCTTATCGGCGCCACTTCTTTCCATCTTCCACATACTTGGTGGATGTATCTCGGTGGCCCGCTTGGTTTGTTGTCCATCGCCCTGATGGGCCTGCTGGTGCGTGGACTTGGCCTATTGCTTCTAGGACTGGCCTCAACAGCAGGTCAGCTAATTGGTTCTGTGCTTATCGATTGGCTGGTTCCGGCTCTTGGCGCGCAAGTCTATCTGGTAACGGTGCTTGGCGCATTCGTCGCATTGGTGGGTGCGGTCATTGCTGCGATCCCATCGGCTAAAAACGAATCCGACGCGGCGGCGTCACAGTCCATTGCGTAGGAACGCCCAATGGTCCGCGACACTGGAATGTAGTTCCATCGCGGCTGCAGGATGTATTTCGCTTCAATCGAAAGGTTTATCATGTGCACGGGAATAGAGATAATAAGCAACCAAGGGAACCCCTATTGGGGGCGCACCCAGGACTTCGAGCAGCATTTTGAATATGCCGGAATGAAAATCCCGGCAGGAACGAAGATCGAATCCACGTACACCCCCTTCACAACAGAAATCGCCACTATGGGAATCGCCTGGGCGACAGACGTCCATGCCCATCCAGTGATTCTTGACGGCATTAACGAACAAGGCATATGTGGGGGATCATTCTACTTCGACCATTGGTACCGCTACGCTTCCGATGAGGAGATACAAGCCCAGGGCAAGGTGCCATTGCGAGGAGAAGAGCTTGTTACTTGGATTCTTACGCATTATTGTTCACTGGACGAGATCAAGCAGCGGCTGAATAGCGAAGTTGGAATCGTGGATGCGCCAGGCCCGATGATGGGACGATCCGTTCCACAGCACAGCGTATTCCAAGACGAATCAGGACGCTCCATCGTAGTTGAACCGTCCTCCACCAACGGTTTCGCAATTTACGAGAACAAGGTCGGCGTCTTCGCCAATGCTCCTACCTTTGATTGGCATGTCACCAATCTTAAGATGCATCTGGAGCGTTCAACTCATCGTCACTATTCATACGACATTAATGAGCCAATCAAGTCTATCGAACTTGACGAATGGACGAGCGGACTGATGGGAATACCTTCTGACTATAAGCCGGAAACACGCTTTCTGCGGGCGGCATATGCCAAGCTCATGTCCCTTCCTGTCGATGATGATTCCGCCATCAACGAGGTGTTCCAGCTGCTGACTACCGTCAATAATCCAAAGGGAGTTCTGCGCCCTGTGGAAAACGGACAGGTGCTAGTCCCATGGACCCAATACACTGCAGCATACGACATCAGGAACCGTGTCCTTTATGCGCATACCTACGATAATCGCAACGTACGCATGCTGGAATTCGGAAATCCGCGTGAGTGGGACAAAGTACACTATTTCAGTTTTATCTCCCGACAAACCTACGAGCCATTTGCCGAAGAAAACTGATGGGTGACGAGCATCTTATGTAGAGTCTAGTCGGCTAGATATGCAATTCCTTGGGTTGTGTCTCCGGCTGTCACAGCAGTCGGAGACACAACTCTTTATGCAAATAATCTGGCCTTTCGCTGTTTGGCGTGGGTGAATTCTGTCAGGTATGGTGGTTCGTAGGTCGTGTTTGCCGCAGACCAGATAGATCATCGTGCTGAAATAGCCCATGTCCCTGAAGCCCCTTGTGCGGGTTTTCACATTCTAGATGACACTTCTTGGACCCCTGAGGACCGCGTGGTAGTGCCCGAAAGGTTGCGTACTTTTGGTCGTGGACGTCCATGGCACGATGATCAGTTCGCTTTCACGAGGTTGTCACCGAGCCGGGACATGTCGAGATAGCGGCGGGTCGACCATTCGTTCGCGGTGACGTGACGGATGCGGGCGCATATGAGCATCAACGCGCTGTTCCCGTCGGGGAAGCCGCCCACCACGCGCGTGCGCCGGCGGATCTCCCTGTCCGGCCGCTCGATCATGTTGTTCGTGCGGATCCTCCTGCGGTGCCCGTCCGGGAACTCGTCCAGCAGGTAGGTCGTCGTCTCGCCGACGCCCTCGCGCAGGCAGGTCGCGGCGGCCTTGAGCCTCCTGGCCTTCATATCGGACGCGACGGCGTCCGCCTTGTCCAACGTGGACTCGCATGATTCCATGGCGAACACGGCCTTCAGGGCCGCCGACGCCCATTCGCGGTGGCTGGGCGGCACCTTGGAGAGCACGTTGCGCAAGAAACGCACCATGCGCCGCTGGTCCCTCGCCTTCGGCAGCATCGAGTCCACCGTGGCGACCAGTCCCGTGCACCGGTCGTCGACCACGAGCCGGACGCCCTTCAGGCCGCGTTCGATCATGCCGCGGAAGAACCGTTCCCAGCTGGCGGAATCCTCCCTCATGCCCTCGGCGACGCCGACGGCCTCGCGGTGACCATCCTTGCTGGCGCCGATGGCGACCAGGATGCCGACGTTCTCCACGCTTCCGCCCCAGGAGCGCTTGTGCCACACGCCGTCCACGAACACGTATGGGTACTCGCCCTCCAACGGCCTCGTGCGCCATTCGTCGATCTCGGCGTACACGCGCTTGAGCTTGTCGCTCAATGCCTGGGATGGCATGCGGTCGCCCCACGGCAACTGGCCGGTGTCGTCACATGCCTGGTGGACACGCCGGCCAGGTACATGTCGATCAGCGCCTCCTCTACGCTTTCCCCGCGTCTGCGGTAGCGTTCGATCACCGCGGACTCGAACAGGGCGCCCTTCAATTTCGGCACCTTGAGCCCGGGCCTGCCGGCCTTGGCGGTCAGGCTCCGCTCGTAGTGGCCGGCCCGGTACGCCTTCCGTCCGCCGGAACGCCCGTATCTCGCGGCGTTGGCGATCTCGTCCGCCTGAAGCGTCGGGCATCGCGTTGACGATCCGCTCGACCTTCTCGCGCACCATGGCGTCGAGCTTGCTCTCGAACATGCCCTGGTCGAACTGTATGATTTCCCTGGACATGGCCTCGTGCCTCTTTCCAATCGCGGTTTTTCATTGTCTGGCGACTGAAAATCGTACCCGGCACGGCCCATGTCCTTTTCCATCAAGGCCGGAATCCGAAAATGCGCAAGAATTCAGACGTTATCTTCATGACTGCGATAGAACGTGTGGCTGAATGACTGAATCAGTACGGGAATGCGGTCAATGCTGTGTCGACGATTATTGCAACTGTCATAGCGGTAGTGGGAATTGTTGTCTCCTGCAGATCTATTGGTGTCGCTAACAGAGCGAATAGAATAGACCAGGGTTCTTTCGATTATTCACGAGAGAAGGATCGGAAAGAAGAGGAACGTGCTCAGGCGGTGCTTGTCTCAGCCTGGGCGACACCGGACGGTGACGGCTATCTGGAGAATGAGGCGGAGAGGAAAATAGTCGTCACCGTGTGTAATGGCAGTTTTCAACCGGTGTACAACGCTATAATTTCCATGGGAGCCATTCAAGGTGGTGCCCCAGAGCTAATTACTGGTGACGATGCCGTTCCTATTGGTACGTTGCTGCCAGGAAAATACTAGGTCGAAGTATCCAAGCCGACACCTGGAATGTGCGCGAAGTTCAATGCTTCTTTAGGTTTTACTGACTCTAAAGGGCTTTCGTGGGCTCGGGACGCCAAAGGCAAGCTCTTTCAAATTGATGAGCACCTCTATGACTATTTCGAGTTGTCCCTTCCCGTGGGTGTTTTGGGCGCTCTGGCACCTGTTCACGGCGACTGAGTGTTTGTCTGCCCCCAGAAGTTTGAGATCTATCGTGTGGTTTGTCGCAGATTCTCTTGGTGCTGCCGATTCTCAGGTGCGTGTTCACCAGCGGGACGCGGATTCTGCGCAGCGTGCTCACTCGGTGAGCAAGGTGAAGCGGCGCTCGATTGGGGTAATCCCATCAGTGGGGTAGTGTCTGTCGTTTCTCACTCTGCTCAACCATGCTTGTCGCGAACTTCACGGATTACGGTCTGTGCACGGTGGACGGCGTCAGCGCGGCGGTCAAACCCGGTGCGGGGCATATCGTTTGCCCTGCCCGCGATGCCAGATATCTGAGGCTCAAGTGGTACTGGTTCTTCTCTCCCGCCCGGATGAGGGCCATGGTAGCTCTTCCTCCCTGTTGTTGGTCCATCTTCGGCTTTAATCAAGCCGCTGCTCCCAGGCGGGTCATGGCTTGGTCTGATTCTCTCCTCAGCAGGGCGTGATTGCCTTGTCCGTGAATGCCCTCTTGGTATTGAACGCAGATGAGCGCCGCTACCTGTTCGGCAAGCTAAAGCAGAAGCTGGGGTGATGAATTGTGAGGATTGGCTTGTCGCTATCCGATAGACTTAGGTTGCAAGACATTACGCTGATGCGTCTTGTCAGAGCCAAGGATGTTTCTGTAGGGTCTGTTGAGAGGAGCGCAGATGACTGATGTATATACGACTGAGCTGGTTGCTCTTGGTGCGAATCTGGCGCAAATGGCTGTTAAAGGTACGGCCACTGCCGTGTCAGCTAAGATTCGAGCAATAAAAGATGAGAAGAATGCTGAGAAAATACGCAATACATATGACGAGATAGTCAATGAGCTTCTTAGCGAGCGAGAAGAGGCCGTTAGGATTGCACAGGCGTATAAGTCGGAGCTAGAGAAGGTCGTTATCAGCGATGAAGATATTCAGCATCTTCATAATACGGTTGCAAATATTTTGAAGATTATGACGGATATTCAAATTGCTGGCGCCGAAAGGGCAGGAGAAGCTGCTGTTGAGGCAGTGAAAGAACAAACCAAAGTATATGAGCAGTTTATGGAACTGATTAGTGTGGATACCCTTAAAACTATGCAGCTAATTGGTTTCAACTATAAGACTGCCATAGGAGAACCTCTAACTCTTATGCTCAAGAATTTCCTTCTTTCAAAGGTAGAGGAACCTGACTCTGTAAGTATGTTCGAGAAAGTCTTAACACCGGAGTTGGTTGAAATATTGAAGGATGATACAGCATATGAGAATTTCAGAGAGATACTTGGAGGAAAATCAAATGATTAAGTGAACGCATTGTCTGTTCAATGTGTTTCGGCAGCAGGTTTCCTTGTATGCCACATGAGGAAACCCGCTGGATGCTCTGTGTCGCCGATAATTCGGTTATTTAGGAATGTACCTGCTGCGGTAGGAATATTTCTTTGACTCTGGTGAGTATGACCTGGGAAGCACGACTTATGAGCGCGACTGGTACGAGTTGCATTCGGACGGATTGTGCATTCGCAACATTTCATGCAAGGATGTCGTTCCCACTGCACAGAAAACCCACCTGTCTATGTTGTGCAGACATCATCAGTGCTATGCATAATCTCGCTTAGACAGCGAGGTTGCTGTCCTGCAGTAAGTCGAAACGACTTGGAGTTATGCCTGCGTCATGTTCCATGCGCTCGATACATGGCAGAACCATTTCAGTGCGCTCCTCGGCGGATTCAGGTGCTTTAGCTCTTTGTTTCTTTGCTGAAAGAATCTTTGTCCATGTTGCGTTGCATTTATTAGGAGGCATAGTTCCATAGGGGCCGAAGAAATCCGACTTTGATTCAACCGCTGGTAATGCAGAATCACAATCTGGAAGGAAGACCGGCCCAATTGGGGCAGTAGTATACGAAAGCCATGCTGGGTCAAAATCTTTTGAAATTAGAACAGCTGGGAATGGGTGTGCTGTCCCGCAAAGTATCCGAGTAACTTCGCCATTTTGATACATGAATTTTCATTTCAAGTGCAACGGCCGGAAACGGCAAGGGCCCATGGGTCACCGATACGATGGTGCTTGCGACAGACAACCAGACATCGGAGGACGCATGGGCCGGTACGCACATCCTGCACTGGCGGAGCGCGAGGAGATCATGCTGATGCGGCACGAGGGCAGGAGCTAGGCCGACATCGCAAGGGCGACGGGCAGGGACCGGTCGACCATCAGCAGGGAGATGCGCAGGATGTTTATGGTCAAATAAACGTGTATGGCGTCACCACCAAATCTGAACGGCATAAGCGTTCATATTGGACACGGACGGCGGACGGAAATGGCATCGGCGGAAGAAAAGCGCCGGTGCCGTACGGTTCCTGATAGATTCCCGAGTGCTAACAACCAACACATGGTCCTCGGGAGGAAAGGAATGACGACACCGGTGCGTATTCAACAGAGTATCAGGCGGCTCGAGACGAACGGCCTGACGCATACGCAGATAGCCAGGGAACTGGGCGTTTCGCGGACGACCGTGGTCAAGTACGCGACCCGCGATTATTCGCCCGTTCCGCCGACCGGGGGAACTGCGAGCCGTTCCCTGGTCGCGGGCGAGTACGCGCGCAAGGCCGACGAATGGCTCGAGGCCGACCGGCGCATGCCGCGCAAACAGCGGCACACCGCCCGGCGCGTGCACGAGCGGCTCGTGGAGGAATGCGGCTTCGAGGGCAGTTATTCGTCGGTGCAGCGATGGGTCAAGCGCTGGCGCCAACGCCACCGCGGCGAGGCCGAGGGGTTCAGTGAGCTGGAATGGGCGCCGGGCAGCGCGCAGGTCGATTTCGGCCAGGCCCTGGCCGTGGTCGCCGGCGTGGAACGGACCGTGCATTTCCTGGTGGTCTCGTTCCCGTACTCGAACATGAGATACGTGGCCGCGCTGCCGGGAGAGACCGCGGAATGCGTGTGCCATGGCCTGAACAAGGTGTTCTCCCATGCCGGCATGGTCCCCCGCGTGCTGGTGTTCGACAACGCCACCGGGGTCGGCCACCGCAGGGCCGACGGGACCGTCACCCAGACGAGGCTGTTCTCGCTGTTCTGCGCGCACTACGGTTTCGAGACGAGGTTCTGCAACCCGTATTCCGGGCACGAGAAGGGCAGTACCGAGAACGCGGTCGGTTTCCTGCGCCGCAACCTGATGGTGCCGACGCCGTCCGCGGAGGGATGGGACCGGCTCACGGACGCGTGGCTGGAACGCTGCGACGAGATCGCGCGCGGCGTCCACTACCGCGAGGACGTGCCGATCCGGGACCTGTTCGAGACGGACCTCGACCACATGCTCCCGCTGCCGCCGTCCATGTTCGACGCGTGCGACTGGCGCGGGGTGAAGGCCGACAGGACCGGAACGGTCACGATCGACTCGAACCGCTACCTCGCGGGCCCGAAATGGCATTCCATGCGTCTCATGGCCGGCGTGCGGGCCCTGCGGGTCGAGCTGCGTTCCATGGACGGCGAGCCGATCGTCACGCTGGAGCGCAGGTGGGGCCGCAGCCCCGACACCGCGATGGACCCGCTGTCGCTGCTCGCCATCATCGCGCGCAAGCCGCGTTCGTGGGGCGAGAGTCCCATACGCTCCGACTTCCCGGAGGAGACGCGCGTGCTGCTCGACCGGATGGAGCCGCGCGAACGCGGCCTGCTGGTCGACGGCATCCGCCGCGCGGCCGTGGCGAGTGGCTTCCGTGCGGCCGCCATGGCCGTCGTCGAGATCGTCGCCGCGGGCAGAAGGCCCGACAGGGCCGCGATCGACCAGACGGCCAGGCGGATCGCGCAGGGCGACGGTCCCGAATCGAGGGCCAGGCTCGACACGTACAGCAGGTTCATGAGGGAGGACGGCGATGAGTGAGTCGACGGACGCCGCGGCGGCCGGACGCAGGGGCGGGCGGACCGTGAGCAAGTCCACCCCGGACGAGGTCATGGGGCTCGCATGCGGGCTGCCGTTGACCAGGAGCGTGCTGCGTTCCGTGGTCGCGGACGCCACGCCCGGCCAGCTCGGCGTGCTGGCCGACCTGTTCAGGGCCGAGAACGCCAGCCGGACGGAATCCAGGCGCGCCAGGCTGATCAGGAACGCGGGATTCCCGTGCGTCAAGGGCTTCGACGGATACGACTGGGGCATGGCGTCGTTCCCCGCCGACTGGGGGCGCGAGCAGCTCATGGGCCTCGGTTTCGTGGACCGGGCCGAGGACCTCGTGCTCTACGGCGACGTTGGATGCGGCAAGACGCACATGGCGGTCGCCACGGGCATGCTGGCGTGCGAGAGGGGCATGCCGGTGAGGTTCTTCACCGCGTCGTCGCTGGTGATGCGTTTGCGGCGGGCGAGGGACGAGAACCGGCTCGACGCGGAACTGCGCGCGATAGGCCGCGCCAGGCTGCTGGTCATCGACGAGCTGGGCTACCTGCCGATCGACATCGACGGGGCCAGGCTCCTGTTCCAGGTCGTCGCGGATTCCTACGAGAAGCGGAGCGTGGTGTTCACCACGAACCTGGAGTTCGGACGGTGGGGCGAGGTGTTCGGCGACGGCGACATGGCCGCCGCGGTCATCGACCGCATCGTGCACCACGGAAGGATCGTCAGGTTCCGTGGCGAGTCGTACCGCAACAGCCACTCCCTGATGAGATAAACGAAAAGAGGGGAATCTGCCGGACCGCCGGTGACGGTGTCCATTGTGAACGCCGATGGTGTTCAGATTAACTGGTGACGACACGCAGATTTATTTGACGAAAGACAGGCGTTGGCGATCTCGTCGGCCTCGGCGTCGAGCATCGCGTTCAATAGCTCGGCGACCTTTTCGGCGACCAAGCGGTCGAGCCTGGTCTCGAGCAGGTTCTGGTCGATCTGTATGATGTTCTCGGGCATGGTTCCGTCTCCTGGCTTCCAATCGCGGTTTTTTGTTTTGGCGAATGAAAATCGTACACAGGACGCGGGCCATGCCTTCTTACGTCAGACCCGGAATCCGAAAGTGCGCAAAAAATCGGGCGTTATCGCTCAAGGCCGCGGGATTCCCGAACGCGAAGGACATCGAGGGATACGACTGGTCGAACCTGCGCATGCCCGCCGACTGGGGACGCGCGCAGATCGAGGCGCTCGACTTCATAGACCGTTGCGAGGACCTCGTGCTCTACGGGCCCGTCGGCACCGGCAAGACCCATCTCGCGGTCGCGTTGGGCAGGCTCGCGTGCATGCGCGCGATACCGGTCAGGTTCTTCACCGCGACCGGGCTGCTCATGCGGCTGCGCCGCGCGAAGCGGGAGGACCGGCTCGACACGGAGCTCCGGCAGATCGCCAAGGCCAGGCTCCCGGTCATCGACGAGTTCGGCTACATGCCGATCGACGAGGAGGGATCCAGGCTCCTGTTCCAGGTCATATCGGATTCCTACGAGACCCGGAGTGTGGTCTATACCACGAACATCGAGTTCTCCGGCTGGGGACGCGTGCTCGGCGACAAGAACATGGCCGCCGCGCTGATCGACCGCACCGTGCACCACGGCAGGCTCATCAGATTTGAGGGAGGCTCCTACCGCAGCGAGCACGCCCTCATGACCAGATAACCAAGAAAAAGGCGGCGGACCCGACGACGCAGTTTCTGCTGGAAACCAGCCGCCTATACTGCTGAAAAATAGTGCCCATACCGTGGACGCCAATTTGCAGAAACACACCTGGATTTGAACATGCGGTAGCCGCGCGGCGTGATGAACCCGCAGTCCAGCGAAGCGGCCAGCGCCCTGCAGATCGGCCCGACCCTGAAACGGTCCTTGAATTCGTCGATGTAAGCGACCATCAACGCCGTGTCGGGTCGAGCCGTGCCGCGAAAAAAGCCGACGCCGTCGTCAAGATCTCGTTCGCCCGCCTCAATCGCGCGACCTCGGCCCGCAAACTCTTCAACTCCGCCATCGCGTCTTCGGCCGACTGCTTGGTCTCCGCCGCGACCGTGGCGTCCGTCTTGTTGCGCGACCCCCAGATCCTTGGCGACCTGTTCGATCGCCTTGGTCTCCGACGAATACGAGCCGCGCGACTCGGTCAACAGCCTGACGGCCTTCGCCTTGAACTCCGGCGTGTATCTCGTTCCTTTTGCCATGGTTCCATCATCTCCTCGAGTTAGGGGAAATGCGGAACAAAAATCAGTTCATATCATGCTTCAAAAGAGAGAAGTTTGCTGAAAATTCTCTCTTTCATTATATTCCTCCGCAATTTGCGATATTGGAGTATTGGTTACGCTCACAAAATCAGGCAGAGTCATTTCAAAAATACGTCCTTTCTTTTTTATTTCCCCTTTCACCATAAACATAACCTTTGCCTTATGCGCACGAATAGCGTCTTGATATTGCTCAGAGGAAAGATGAACAGACAGCATTGAAATAGCTGAGATACTTGCATTCGAAACTAGTCTCATTTTAATCAAATGATGAGGGTTTCTCGCGGAATTATCTAGACGGGTTACCTCGCCAGCAACCAAAACTCTAATAGGTTCAAATTCTCCTTTAAGGCAGAATTTACCTCTGTCTACCCATTCACTCATATAAGAGCCAACAGATATCTCATAGGTCTTTTTCTCCGAAGGAACATCTTTCACCGGCTGGGCAACCGTTATCTGAGTTTCTTTTTCGTCCAACAAACATGATATTGCATCCAATAATTCATAGGAGACACCATCTTGCACTAGTTCATTAAAGAATTCATAGTCAATATCGCTAGCATTTTTCCCAGATGTTTCATGAAATCCTGACTTAAAAGATTGCAAAGAACTGACTATTGTATTGGTTACATCTCTACCTAAAATATAATCAGAATCCATCAGCTGATTTTGAGAATTCTTTTTAGAGCTAATAGAAAATCTATGCTCAGAAGGTACGTACATAGTTACAATATAACTACCAATTTTAGTTTGTCCCATGAATGATTCAGACAACACAGACTCTGCAGCCGCATGCGCAGTTTGAAGATAATGCGCTTTTCTATTTCTCAAACCAACCGCAGTCGCTCGAGCACCAGCGTTCAATATGCCTTCAGCACCTAAGACCAAACGCCTTCCCTTATCCCAAGGAATAAGGCCGTCTTTTACCCCCGTTTCTTCACGAATCTCCAGAGGATCAAATTGACGCGAAGAGAAAGACCGATATTCCTCCTTGAAAGTTTCAAAATTCTTCCCATAGATCAATTCAATTTCGTGATAAGCCTGCTCTAAGTAAAATTCATAATCATCAGTCGATTTATCCTCTGGTATAGTAATCAATAAATTTTCCATACCTGATCCAGAATGAGGAAAACTCCAATATGTTGCCTTACCGTTAAAAGATGGACGGCAGCTCCAACCATATTGCTTCAACATGGCTTTTAGCATCGAAACATCATTAATCATAATTTTATTCCTTTGCTAATCTTTTCCATTATCATGCATAAAGAGGCGTCATCAAAAACCTGATTGACAGGGGCCGACACTTTTACTCGATCTGTTTCTTTTTTAGGTAATCCAGCCAAAGAAACCCAATAGCAACGATTTGATAAAATCATTCCAGATTCATCTGGCTGTTTAGTTATCCACTTATCAACTGTGTCAGGGATTTCCATAATCAGAACTAGATTAGGATGAATCGGATTTCGGTTAACCTGCATATTATATCGTTGCCTTGATAAAAAAGCAGATATACACGTCCGGTTAACGTCCCAACAATGGGAAGCTGACACAGCCTTAAGCTGTAAATCCACTTCAGAGTCAGGAACACCCTGAGAATTATAGCGCTCGATTTTAAGATCAAAACCTAAATCAATATGAGAATCCCAACACTGGCATCCTGCCGCTGCCGCTACAGACTTGACATACCCCGTCTGGAATTCTTCCATCCAATTAGTATGCCGCTGAGGCGAACTTCGCTGAATCGTAAGACCAGGATTCGCACCACTCACTTCGGCTAAACTGACCATAAAAGAATGGTATAACACGGTTCCTTGCCCATATACTCAAGGAATCACCATATGGGCCAATACCGAAACACAAAATGATTCTTACGCACTTTCGTTTAATCCACTTCGCCCACTCTAACATTGCGGATAACCTTGCAAATCTCTGGCATAAGCATTATTATGATATGAACTGATTTTTGTTCCGCATTTCCCCTAACTCGAGGAGATGATGGAACCATGGCAAAAGGAACGAGATACACGCCGGAGTTCAAGGCGAAGGCCGTCAGGCTGTTGACCGAGTCGCGCGGCTCGTATTCGTCGGAGACCAAGGCGATCGAACAGGTCGCCAAGGATCTGGGGGTCGCGCAACAAGACGGACGCCACGGTCGCGGCGGAGACCAAGCAGTCGGCCGAAGACGCGATGGCGGAGTTGAAGAGTTTGCGGGCCGAGGTCGCGCGATTGAGGCGGGCGAACGAGATCTTGACGACGGCGTCGGCTTTTTTCGCGGCACGGCTCGACCCGACACGGCGTTGATGGTCGCTTACATCGACGAATTCAAGGACCGTTTCAGGGTCGGGCCGATCTGCAGGGCGCTGGCCGCTTCGCTGGACTGCGGGTTCGTCACGCCGCGCGGCTACCGCATGTTCAGATCCGGGCCCGTCAGCCGCATGGCCGCCAGGCACGAGGCGCCGGCCCGCGACATCCTTCTGGTCCACTCGGATTTCTTCATGGCCGTGTACGGGTACCGCAAGACGCACGCCCGGTCGTCGGCGCGGGGCTGGGATCCGGCCGAGATCGGCCGCGGCCGGGTGATGAGCGTCATGCGGGAATCGGGAATCCGCGGCGTGCGCCGCGGCAGGACGCCCGTCACCGCCAAACCGGCGAAGGGCACGGGCGGCAGGCCCGACCTCGTGGAACGCGGGTTCGAGGCGGAGGCGCCGAACCGGCCGCATGTGGCCGACATCACCTACGTGCGCATGGACAACGGCTCGTTCGGCTACACGGCGTTCGCCGCCGACGTGTTCGCTCGCAGGATCGTCGGCTGGGCGCGCGCCACCACCATGGACACCAGGGAGCTGCCGCTACAGGCGCTGGAACAGGCGATATCATGGGCCGCCTCGCATGGCGGCACGGACGGTCTCGTGCACCATTCCGACCATGGCGCGCAGTACATCGGCCTCGTGTACGCCACCAGGGTCGGGGAATTCGGCATGCTTCCCTCGACCGGCACGGTCGGCGCCTCGTACGGCAACGCCATGGCCGAGAGCGCCGACGGCGCGTACAGGACCGAGCTCGTCTGGCGGCGCAAGCCCTTCCAGGATTTTGAGGGACCTGGAATTGGCGACGTTCCGGTGGGTCTCGTGGCGGGGACCCGAAGCGTCTGCACTAGTCCTTGGGCTACAGGACACCAGAACAGACCGAAACCGAGTATTATGCAAACCAAGCGGCGCAAACCGCCCCACTATAAGGGCGGAACAAAAATCAGGCCATATCAAAACATAAGTGTCTCCGAGTTTGTCTGTACAAAGGTACAGTTTGGGGCCTGTTGCCGATGGATTTGGTAATAGGTGATTGTCCATGGCGGGTTCTGGCCAAGGAGATTGATGGGGCCAAACCTGCTCTGTTTTTTGCAATGATGGTAAAAGTGGATGATGACCTTCGTGGTGCGAATGCTCAATTGTAGAAATGGACATATGAACAAGTACGGGGGTGTATCATTGATGATAGCGGAGTCAATGCTGATTCCGACGAACACGACTGGTTCTAATAAACAATAACAAGAGGATAGAATAAAATGAATAAGAAAATTTGTTTTTATACGTCAGAAAAAGAAGCAAAAAAAGAGGCTGAAAAAAATAATAGACACGTTTTTTATCTCGAGGCAGACAATTGGGATGATTATGGATTTAAAACTCTTTTTATTCTTTATAAAGTAGATAGCTATGGAAAACTAAATTCTGTTGGTAGGGTTAGAATTGCTCAGAAGGATTTTCATTCGGGGAGACCGGAGCTGCCGCCTGACCCTTTTGACTCGCTTGATGAAAATTATTTTTCTCTAGGAGCGGATAAAGAATACTACAGTGACTTGAAGAAACTCAAGTTTTTCAACAATGTACTAATGGCGCTTCAGGATGTCGCATACTTGGGCACAATTGATGAATGCGAAAGTAAGTGTAAGAAATTATATGCAAGCGAGGAGGTTTTTCGAAGTTCTTTATTGCGGGATAAAGACATAGCAACTGCTACACGCGACTATCGCGGTATCGTCAAAGATGATGTTCGTCATTACAAGATGATTAGTTTTTCATACCAGTTTAATTCTGAGGGGAAAAATTCATACGATACATATTCTTCGAAGGAGTTAAAGTGTGTAGTGCAGTTCAAAGATTTTCCTCCATCAAACATTCATGTATTGATTGGTGCAAATGGTGTGGGAAAAACGAAGCTTTTAAATCAAATTGTTAAAAGTTATATTTTTGATAAAAATAGTTCTATTGATGATATAATTGAAGAGGACTCTGTTCCTATTTCCACTATTGGTGTTGATACAAGAAACCAATTAGGGGAACTGAAATTTGCTGAAGATGTTGAACGCAACGATAAAGAATTATCTTTCAGCCACATTACTTATGTTCCAGTCGACTTGACTGTAAATAATGATACATTCAATGTCGTTCCAGAGAAAAATGGAGAAAGAGTACGTAAGCTAGTAAATATTTTTGTGGCTGGTGAGCTTTGCGGAAAGAAAAATGAATCTAGTGTTTTTATTGAGAATTATAAGCAATTAAAAGTGGAGCAAGGAAATAGAGCGGAAAAGATTATCGAATATTATTCGATGCTTCTAGGCGCTCTTACTGGGGCGGGGTGTTCGTTTATTCCTGTTTTGGATAGCTATGTTTTGCAAGACGAAAAAGAAAAGTTTGCTAAGTGGTTTAGTGAAGAGAACCTAAAAAAAACTTAGCTCTGGGCAGTTAAGAGTTCTATATCTTTTCTATAGTATGACCAACATTGGTAAGCGTGGCTTGTATGTAATCGATGAGCCGGAAAATAGTCTGCATGCTCCTTTGTTGAGCGCATTTATGTACGTGTTGCGGAATGTGCTTGTTGAGAAGGAAGCTATGGCAATTATCGCAACGCATTCGCCAATCGTTTTACGTGAAGTTCCAAAAAAATGCGTACACATCCTTCAATCTGTTGAGGGGCTACGTTGCGTTATATCGCCGACAATTGAAACTTTTGGTGAGAATCTTGGTGTGTTGCTTAATGAAGTTTTCGGCGTAAATGCTGATAAGAGCGGTTACTTTTCCTTTTTAAAAGACAAAATTGTGGAAGAGTACAAGGAAAAAGAATGCGAAAAAGAGGTGTTGGTACAGCGTTGCTTGGATAAATTCGGTGGAGAGTTTGGCATGGAAGCAAGAGCGTTACTCCCTTACATAACAGATGAAGCACTGGCGGAAATAGAAGAGAGGTAAAAGATGAAGAATATTAAAAATAAATTAGATAAGAATTTTCCTAAATCGTGCAGAAAGCGCAAAAAAGATGAGAGTTGTTCAGATTATTTAGACGATGTTTACCCACTCTTGAAACACATTTTGAAAAGTAAAAGGATTGCGCATAGAGAAGATGAAGATCTGGAAAATTTTGAAGAAAGAAAAATGGAAAGAGAAAAGGTAATTAATGAAGCGATGAAAGAAAATGCTAGGTTACTGAGTATCGGCTGGGAAAATTATGTAAAAAATGCAATCAAGAAAGAAGGTGATTGGAGAATTCTCTATAATAGAACGCAGCTTTCCGAATACTATAAATGGGATTCGCTTCCTCTGTGTCCGTATTGTGGTCTCGAAACTTGTGGAACACTTGATCATTTCTTACCTAAGTCGAAGTATTTGTTGTTGAGTACCACCCTTTTTAATCTAATTCCATGTTGTTTTATTTGTAATAATAAAAAAAGTAATATTGATCCAGCGAAAGAACATTTCTATAATCCGTATCTTGATGAAGTTAGTTCTGATTGGTTGTCTATTGATAGAATTGAACTGGATAATTTTACTTTGCAGATTACGTATAAGATTAATGAATCCATTAATTGTGAGGAAAAGATAAAAATATCGAACACGTGTGAAAAGCTTTGTCTATTAAAAAGATATTCTTTAAGAGCTGTTGAGTTTATTCTAAATCAAAGAAGAAATATTAAAAAAATGTGTGCAAGTGAAGAGGATGTCTGCAGGTTTTTTGAAAATATGTCGTTGTTTCTTTCGGATTCGGAGGATGAAGTTTGGAAGAAGGTTCTATGTGAATATATTCAGAGGAAAGAATCTAAAGATGTTCGAAGAGGCTTGATGGAGTATTGCGGTATTACAAATAAGTGGCTTTCGTGCAATGATGTGAAAAATATCGTTCCATTTCCTGGGGAAAAGCTGGATGATTATTTAATTCAAGTTGTTAAAGCCTATGGGGATAAAGACGTCTATTTCATTTCAGATAAAAAATATAAGCACAAAATTGTTTGTCTTGCATGTGAAGCCAATCAAATACCTCTTAAAAATAAGGAGAGTTTGAGGGTCTTTAAATGTGGAGTATTTGATTTTTCTGACTGCGAAGATGCGGTTTTCTATATTTTCGATTCGAGTAAAACCTGTACGGTGGGATGTTATAGATGTATAGGTCATGACTGTGGCGTAATTCTTCTAGAAAGGGCAGATAAAACAGAGCACGTTTAACCTATTCGTTGAATATTTGGCTACTGTCAGTCATATCTAGAAATTTAAATATGTAGATTTCGAATGTCGTCAAAAGAGAAAATGTAGTTGTAGCGGTTTCTGTCGGCAAAGAGGACGGAATTGCTTCGCTGATGATAAGAGACGGAAAACCATGAAAGAATACTCGTATTCCTGCCATCTGTAATACTGACATAGGTCTGGTCGTCGACGGCGACGACGCTACCGTGGAAAAGCAGTATGTTGCGTGCCGTAAGGGCTTCCGCGATTTTGCGGTACAAGGAGAGGATTTCCAGATAATCATCGCCATAGGTATCCAGTGCGGCGACTCGCGGGCGGCCTTTTGCGTATTCCTTGCAAGCTTCGGCACGTTCGGAATCGATGTCGTCTTGTGTGACGGTGATGGTGAGTCGGGAATCCGTGGATTCGCTGGAGTCCGTGATCCAATCGTTGCAGAAGTTCCGGGCATAATCATGTTGCACCGTAACGTCGATCAGCACGTCTGCAAGGCGAAGCGCGAAGCGCACCATACCATCCTCATTTTTCTGGAAATAAACGGCAATACGGAACAACATCATACAATCCGGGGCATTGCCTTGGTGCTTTCTGTTTACGTGCGGCAGCCTTCGCGATATATCCTTCTATATCGGGATAGGAGTCGTTTCGATCGGGATGGTGATGTTTCCGGGGCTCTTGGTCCCTATTCCCGATAGGGGGGCGGGGTCGTCAAAATGTATGAAAAGCGGCGCCTTGGATGTGTTTTTCTTGCCATGATCGCATGGTTCCGACCGCTTTGGCACGTTCCGCACTCCGTAAATGTCGCACGATTTCATTTTTCGGCCGTTTTTTGGAATCGTGCCGCATCGCACACCCCCGTAGTTGCAGAAAAGTGCCGGAAAACCCAGTTCGGGGGTATGAAATGCGTGGGAAAAACGCATTTCGGCAGGAAAAATGTTGCACGATTCGAAATTTGCCCCGAAAATCGGAATCGTGCAACAAAATTCGTCGGTTCCTTCCGTGGTTTCTTATTTCTGGCAGGTTCCCGCGGCATCTGTCTTTCAGTATCCTACAGTCTGCATGATTAAGGAATTCGTGCGTCTAACCTTATATCGGTCGCACGGATTTCTCTTGGCGGAGTCGTGATTGCCGGTATTATCGACGCCCCCTCATGAAACGTCATGCATTGAGCATCATCGCGCTGCTCTACTTGATGCCTTTTGTCGAATAAATCTGCATGCCGTCGCCAGTTATGCTGAACACTATTGGCGTTCAGCATAGACACCGTTCTCATCGCGAAACGTCGGCTTGACTGAACGTACACTATTGCAGATATTCTCCAACCTTGTCCACAAAGTGGCTGACATTAGCTGAATAGTTTGGATAGGCAATGCTTAACTGTTCATGATTTTGGGCGTAAACCAACACAACATTGTTGTATTCGTATTCGGTTCCCTTATTGGTCGCTGCCTCAATTTGGTCTTCAAGATCGCCGTATTTTTGCAATGCTTCAGAAAGCTGATCTTGGCGGAAAGACTCGATATCAAGGAGTTGATCTTCGCGAGAAAGTTTGAGGAGAAACAGCGTTGCCGCTTTATCCGTTGGAGGATTCAAAGGGAAGATGCTGTCTGTGGACGCTGCCAAATCATCCAATAAGCATGATGAGCATTCAAGCGTCTGAAGCTCTTTTACCAATTCCTTTTGGCTGCGTTCAAAGCCGGGAACCTGCGGGGCTCCCTCTTCGAGAGCGAATAGGCTGGAAACAATTTGAAAGAATTGAATCCTTTCCTGGTCTTCAGGCCCTACGGCCTGTCTACGAACTTCGGGGCTTTTGTATTCGGTGCCATAGATTTCTCCAGCGGCCTCAACAGCTGTTGCCCAGTAATGTTGAAGCTGTGTTCGAATCTGTACTTCCACCTGATAAGAGCCTGTTTGAGTCTCAGGTTTGAACAAAAGGTGGTGGGATCGGTAACCGGACTTTTGCGGATTGAGGATATAGTCCTTCTCTCCGCTGCCTTTCTTGAGAGGGATCTGAGATTTCAGAATTTCAGCCGCTTGACGGACCTGATTATTGGTCTCTAAAATCAGACGGCATCCTCCGATATCATCCAATTCGCCTAATTTCAGGTGGGTTTGGGCGCGTTGCAGTTTACGAATGATGGAAACGATTCGTTTGAGACGATAAGTGCAGACGGATTCGGCAAAATCATTTGAGCACTTTAAGACCTCTGAAAAACACTCTTGAGTGGCTTCGATATGCTGATCACGCCAAGCTTGTGCTGTATCGATAGCGAGCTGATATTCTTCCGGCGAAACTGATTGTGCTCCTGCACGTAAGATTTTCCCAGAATTGTTCGCTCTGTTCCGACTGATAGTGCCGAGGCTGATAGTAGTAAGGGGCGCGTCCATGGCCATCCACTATACTAGACTGATTTCAGATTTCATATATATGAAGGGAGGATTGACATGGCAACTGTGGTGGATGTCGCGGCGTACATTCTTAAACGCTGTGGAGCAATGACCACTATGAAATTACAAAAGCTCGCGTTCTATTCGCAGGCGGAATCTTTGGCTCGTCGTGGACATCCTCTTTTTGACGAAGATTTCCAAGCATGGCGTGGCGGCCCTGTATGTCGTGAACTGTATGCGCAGCACAGGGGAAAATTCCTTATCCGTGAAGGCGAGCTTCCTGTGAACGACTGTGAAAAGACGCTTTCTGAAGAAGAAAAGCAAACCATAGATGCAGTGTGCGCGGTGCTGTCGTCTCGTACGGGAAATGAGCTAAGCATAAGGACGCACGCTGAGAGCCCTTGGAAAATCGCGCGCGGTGATTTGCCGCCTTCCGCTCCATGCAGCACGATTATCAGCAAAAAGACAATTCAAGAATATTATGCCGCTAATCCCATTGTGCGGGAAAGTATGCAGAAACAAGTGCCAACGCCGAACTGAACCATAACCTGATTGCTGGACTGAACTCAGGTTCAGTGATTGGAGGTGCTGTCTTGTGCCTGCACAACGTTTGTTTCTGTCTGCACAGGTCCCGAAATGGCCGTAAAACTCGGGTTGTGCAGACGGCAGGCTACGTGGGGTGGGATATGAGGTTAAGAATACGTATCGCCTGTGGCGGAAATATTGCGCGCGGGTCCCTTATGAGGGCACGCTATTATGACAGGGCGTAAGAGGTGAATATGAAAGATAATATGACAAGTGGCGCAACGGGTGCGGCGGATTCGGTGAATGACGCGGTGAACAACACGAACAACACGAACGACGTTGCGAACGCAACGGATGGGCCGTTTGTGAGGTATGTGCGCAAGGCGCGGCCGAATATGCGAGAAGCGTCGATCCTGCAGGGAGAGCATTGGAGGATTGGCATTCTAACGGAATCGCTGATCCGTTTCGAATGGTCAGATTCCGGCGAATTTGAAGACAATCTCACGCAGATGGTGGTCAACCGCGATTTTGGCGCCGACCCGCAATTCACGGTGACGCATCGCGACGGACTGCTCATTGTGGACACCCCCGCGCTGTATGTGACGTACGATGGCAAGCCGTTCAGCAAAGAAGGCTTGAGCGTGGTCGTCAAGGGCGTGGCCGACACCCAGTTCAATACGTGGCATTACGGCGACGAGCCGAAGCATAATCTCAAAGGCACCGCGCGCACGCTCGACGAGGCGAACGGCGAAATTCCTCTGGACGATGGTGTGATTTCGCGAGACGGTTGGGCGGTACTCGACGATTCCGCCGCAAACGTGATCGTGGAAGCGCATGAAGTGAACGGCAAACCGAATCCGCTTGGTGCATGGGTTATGCCACGCGATCACGCGGAAACCGACTTCTACTTCTTTGGCTACGGCCGCCGCTACACCGAAGCAGTGCAAGACTTCTACAAGCTGGCCGGACCAACGCCTCTGCTGCCGCGCTTCGCACTCGGTAATTGGTGGAGCCGCTACTACCGCTACACGCAAGACGAATACCTGCAGCTCATGGACCGGTTCAAGCGCGAAGGCATTCCGTTCACCACATCCGTGATTGACATGGACTGGCACCGTGTGGACGATGTCGATCCGAAATACGGTTCCGGTTGGACCGGCTATTCGTGGGATAAGCAGCTGTTTCCCGATCATGAGGCGTTCTTGCGCGACTTGCACGAGCGTGGCTTGAAAGCCACGTTGAACGTGCATCCGCGAGACGGCGTGCGCGCGTTCGAAGACGACTATGAGGCGGTGGCCAAACGTGTCGGCATCGATCCCGCAACCGAAGAGGCGGTGGAATTCGACCTGACGAATCCGGATTTCGTAAGTGCTTACTTCGACATGCATCACCGCATGGAAGCCGAAGGCGTTGACTTCTGGTGGCTCGACTGGCAGCAGGGCGGTGTGACCCGTCAGCCGGGACTCGACCCGCTGTGGGTGCTCAACCACTTGCACTACCTGGATTCCGGGCGCTACGCGACTTCTTCCGAACGCAACGCAGGGGAGAGCTGCGGATGCGAAAAGTGCGCCGAGCCGGGCGCTCGCGATGAGCATGAAATGCATGTTGAGCAATCCGAACGTAACGTGAGTGGTATGGAACGCAACAATCGTTGGCCGCTCACCTTCTCGCGGTATGCTGGCCCGGGTTCGCACCGCTATCCGGTTGGCTTCTCGGGAGACACCATTGTTACGTGGGAATCCTTGCAGTTCCAGCCGTATTTTACTGCTACCGCGTCGAATATCGGCTACGGATGGTGGAGTCACGATATTGGCGGTCACATGTGTGGCTATCGTAACGAACATCTGGAAGCCCGTTGGTACCAGCTTGGCACGTTCAGCCCGATCAATCGTCTGCATTCCAGCAATTCGCAGTTCATGGGCAAGGAGCCGTGGAACTTCTCCGCGGAAGTGCGCGATTCCATGGTGGGTTCGCTGCGACTGCGCCATATGATGCTGCCGTACCTGTACACCATGAACTATCGCGCCGCGTTCGAGGGCATGCCATTGGTGGAGCCGATGTATTGGGCGGATCCGAACAATCCGCAGGCGTACGAGGTGCCGGATGAATTCCGTTTCGGCACTGAGCTGCTGGTTGCACCAATTGTTTCTGACAATGACGATTCTGCACAGCTTGGTAGCACGGAAGCATGGCTGCCTCAAGGTGAATGGTATGACTTCTTCGATGGTCGCCGTTACGTTTCGGCAGGGAAGTCCGGGCGTCGTTTGGAAGTGTGGCGTGCGATCGACCGTATGCCGGTGTTTGCCAAGGCTGGCGGTATCGTGCCGTTGCAGCGGCTTGGCGAGGGCAATAAGGTGAATGATCTGGGCAATCCGGAGTCCCTGCAGGTGCTGGTGTTCCCCGGTGCGAACGGTTCGTTCACACTCAAGGAAGATGACGGCTCTGTGGCTTCTGCTGCTTCCGGCTCTGCATCTGCCGAGTCTTGCGATGGCCAAACTCATGTTGCCGATACGCGCATGAGCTTCGACTGGAAGAATACGGACAATGCCACGCAGTTCGCCATCAGTCCGGTGGAAGGCTGTGCTGATGCCATTCCGGCACAGCGTAACTGGGAGATTGTGTTCCGTGGAGTTGCGCAGCCAGACACGCAGAACGTTCGTATCGAAATTGGCGGTAAAGCTTGCAATACTGCAGAAATTACATATGATCAGCAGACGTTGAGTCTGTCGGTCGTTGTGCGCGGCGTGCCGTCTACTGCATGCTTGAACGTTACGATTGCGAATGGATTGCAGATTGCTGAGAACCCAGTCGAGCAGGACGCGCTCGACGTGCTCTTGCACGCGCAAATGCCGTACATTTCCAAAGAGCATGCGATGCAGGCGATTCGTGAGCAAGGAGTGCGCGCACTTGGTGCTCTGCGCACCTTCGATACCGCGCCCCGTTTCAGTAACGAGCTGTTCGTCACCTCCGGCATGCCCGATTCGGTAATCAGCGCCTTGGAAGAAATCCTCCTTCGCAGCTGATTCTGGGAGTACTGACATCCATCACCCTTCTATGCCATTCTAGGGTGGTGGATGTTACTCGGGGGGGGGTGGGTGTAGTCTGCCCTAGAAGGATAGAGTGTAAGAGCTAGACTGAAGGGATTGGACATGCGAGGGAACTCCTGCGATTCGGATTCAACGCCAAAGACGGAGGAAATACATATTGTTTCCTCCAACGCATGGCATAAGCAGCGGGCGCATGTTCAGGATCAAGCTCAAAACGTTTCGCAGTTTGAACCGATGACATTCTCGAACACGCCGTTTCCCGTTGATGGGGACGGGCGTAGCCGCAAGAGGGCCAAGAAGCAGGTCGTTCCGGGGTGGAGGTATTCGTTCGTTGCCTGTCTGGTAATGGTCGACCTTGCCGTCATGCTGGTTTCTCTCGCGTTCAGTCTGTGGGCAAACAATTCTGCATATGAAGCCATCGGTGGCGTCATGCCATTTTGGCTATTTCTTGTTTGCTTCAGTGCCATTTGGGTATTGAGCCTCACGATCGTCGGTGCATACCATAGGCATGTGATGGCGGAAGGCTATGAGCTGTACGCGAAGATCATCAACGCTTCGCTGCTCACTATTATCACGTATTGCTCGGTTGCGTTTATTTTCAAACTTGCGCTTCCACGAACGGCACTTATCATTGCCCCGATTATCGCGTTCTTTCTGGAAGTGGTTGCCCGTTGGCAGATGCGTCAGTGGTTGCATCGCAGCCGCAAAAAAGGTTCTTGCAAGTATAAGACCGTGGTGATTGGTTCTTCCGACGGTATTAACCGTGCGTTGCGTACCATGCAGGATTATTCCAATTGGGGGTATTCGCCGGTCGCAGTATGCCCGATCGAAGCTGACGGCAGCAAGAAAGATGCGTATGTGGTCACTTCGTTCGAGCCGGATCCCACCATTGAGGGTGCCGACATGCTGAAGGTGATTCCGTTTAATTCCGCGTTTCCCCGCACGTGCGAAAGCCTTTGCGCTCAAGAAGTGTACGTTGCCGACGTACTGTCTCGTGATTCCGAAATGCTGCATGGTATCTCTCTTGCAGTGGAATCTTTGGGCATGGAGCTTGCCTTGGCTGTGTCTTTGGCTGATGTGAGCGGGCACCGCTTGTATTTGCGTAATACTGCTGAGCAGCCAGTGTTGTTGGCGAGTCTGCCGCAATACACTACTGTTACTGCTGTGGTGAAGCGTGTCGTTGACATCATAGGTTCGGCTTGTGCGTTGTTGATTTCTTCGCCGATTATGCTTGGTGTGGCTATTGCCATCAAGCTCGATGATGGTGGCCCGGTGTTTTTCTCTCAGCAGCGCGTCGGGTTACATGGTAAGCCGTTCACCATGTACAAGTTCCGTTCCATGGTTACCAATGCAGAAGAGTTGAAGAAGAAGCTTGCGGAAGAGAATGGCCAGAGCGATCGCTTTATCTTCAAAATGAAGGATGATCCACGTATTACGAAGATTGGCCATTTTATTCGTAAGACTTCGTTGGATGAGTTCCCTCAGTTCTTTAATGTGTTGAGAGGCGATATGTCTTTGGTTGGGCCGCGTCCGGCGTTGCCTGACGAGGTTGCCCGCTATGGCTCCCTGTATTCCACGCGTTTGCTGGTGAAGCCCGGCATTACTGGTCCGTGGCAGGTTTCCGGTCGTTCGGATCTTTCGCAGGAGCAGAGCGAGTATTTGGACGTTTCGTACATCGAGAATTGGTCCATCGCTGGAGATCTCGCGATTCTTGCGAAGACCGTGCTCGTAGTCTTCCGCGGTACCGGTTCCTACTAAGCTGCGCATTGCGTTGCATAAACTCGAAAAAACGCCTCCCTTTCTAGTAGAAAGGGAGGCGATTATTTTGCTGAGATTAAGTCAGTTTTTGTGCTTGCTCTTCTTTCGGCTCCTTTGGCTCTTCTTGCCGCCCTCGTCGTAATAGTAATAGTAGTTGCCGTTCGCGGAGACCTTGCGTTCCTTCGCGAAGTTGAACACGAAGCCCATCACCGGAACGTTGAGGTTATCGAGCTGAACGGCGATTTCCTTCAGATCGCGCTTCATAGTCACGTCACAGCCAGGTACAATGTTGCCTTCAGAGAGCTGGGGGCTACGGGCTCCGCGGTGCGCTGCACCATGGAAAAGCTTTACCGGCTACTCTTTGCTGGAAGCGTTTAGCGACTTTTCCACCACATTGCTCAAGGATTCCGCCACGCTGTTAGCAATGTCGAAATCCTGCTTTGCGACGGGGTATCATCTTCTTTGATTGCGTTTGCGATGCTGTAACCGTGTAGCGTATGCTCCATTTCAATTGGAGTGCAAAAAGCACCAAGAGATGGTGGAATTGCAATGAAGATCGTTGCTGGGAAAACATTTTAAAGAAGAAAATGATTATAAAAGTGGTTGCGTGAGATGGCTTCATTATGTTTTTCCGTATCATGTTGTGTTTTTGAAGATACGGATATATATTCCCTAAGATTCGATTCGTTTTATTGCCGGCAATGAGGTACAGTATTTCACGTAGTTATTTACAATAAGGAAAGGATTTACATGTCCGTTCTTGATGGTTTCAAAGAAGTTGGCGAAAGAACGGGCGGCAAGTTGACCATGACGGTCATGCTTGAATCCGTTCGTTTTTCCAAGGGTGTTTCCGAAGTACTCGGTCGTCCGGAATTCGTCAAGCTGCTGGTGAATTACGAGCGTGGCAAGTTCGCAATCCAGGTGTGCGACGAGAACGACGATTTCGCGGTTCGGTTCAACGATCCGAACGCTGATCGTCCGGCTTCCGTGACCACTCGCAATCTTGACCTGCTCGTTGCAACGCAGAAGTTCTTCGCTTTCCCGGAAGTGCCTGCAGACAAGATCGCCTACTTCGCCTTGGAAGGCGAATATCACAGCGATGAGCGCGTGATCCTCTTCGACGCCAAGAACGGGGTTCGTAGCGGCACCGTCGGCAAGCGCGGTCCGAAGGCCGGCCATGGCGGCCGCAAGCGTAGGAAGATCGACGATGTCAAGGAAGCTACGGTGATCGGCGCCAACAACGCCCTGTGAAACCGATAGTATCTTGGTGATATCTCGAATCACAATATAGTTTGAGCCCCGTAATATCTTCGAATATTACCGGGCTCAAACTATGTGCGCTGAATCAAGTAAATTGAATATTAATCACCAGCCAACGCAAGCATTTCAATACGAGCATTGCCATCCGATCGTGCTGAAATTAGCGTGACGAAGCATATCAGTAGCAGTGGTTGGCGAGCCAGTACGAATAGGCTCCCTGGATGGAACCGTAACGCTGCGCGCAATAACCCCAGAACCACTTGAGCTGGGTCTGATAATTGGTGGCCCAATCGGCACCCTCGCTCACCATCTTGCTACCAGGCAATGCCTGGGGCAGGCCATAGGCACCCGAACTCGGATTCGTTGCGGTGACACTCCAACCGGACTCGTGAGTGATGATGTATACGGTGGCGGTGAAATCGGCCTCGGTGTAGCCGTTCGACAGCAGATAATCGTGAGCCCACTGCTGCATTTCGCCAGCCGGCACAGTGGTGCCGATCGACGCGGAAGCGCTGGAGGACGACGACGAAGTGGAGCCGGTGCCGACGAGAATAACCTTGTCGACCGGAGCCTTCTTCACATACGAGCTGATCATGTTGGAGGAAACCACAGTGTCGCCGGACTTGGTTACGAGGTTCGTGGTTTCCAACACGCCCTCTTCGCCTTCCGTCTCGACCTTCTCCTGGCCTTTCGGCAGACTTGAGGTTTCCTTCTTGACGACATTGAAGCCGATGGCGGTGTCGGAAACCTCGACGCTCGCGCCGGCACGCTGAATGGTGATCACGGTTTTCTCATCGACCTTGGTGGTGAGCGAAGGGGAGACCGTGTCTTCCGGTTCGAGCGTGATATCACCCGCGTCAAGCACGGACTTCACGTCGGTGAAATTGGCGCCGGGCACCACGCGTGACTTGCCGTTGATTTTCACGGTGACGTACGAGGTGTCTCCATTAAGCAGCTCGCGGGCATTGCCACGGGACGCCTCCGCGGAATCGGTGACGGAGAAAGCCGTGACCTGATTGGCCGTATTCCGCTCCGCGGATGTGTAAAGATTGCGCGACACAATGCCGCCGGTAGCCAACAGGCCCACCGCCGCAACCGTTGCGGCGATCTTCACCAGCGAGGACTTGCTCGGCACGGTGAAGGTAGACGATTGGGCGTGCTTGCTGTGGTTAGCCATTCTGCTCCTAAACGCGCGTTCAGATCCTCGGCGAATTCACGCATGCTCGGCATGCGGTGCGCTGCCACACGAGGCTTCGCCGGAAAGCGCACATCTAACGAGCCAGTTTACCTCACGCCATGGAAACCGAGCGGGCGCATATGTAACAGGTGGGCAAAGCAAGCGTACGCAATAGGCGGGCAAAACAAAAAGTGCCGTTGATGTTTACCATCGAACGACACCTTTGAAATCGTTGTAATTTTCAGCCTATTCCGCCTGCGCCTCAGCCTCTTCGGCAGCGGCCGCGTTGACATCCAACGCTTTGGCCTGCGCGATCAGATCGTCCAGATCCGACGCACGCAACGCACCGGCCTGCTGGAACACGATCTGCTGGTTCTTGACCACCATCAACGTCGGCACGGCCTGCACCTTGGCCGCGGAAGCGAGATCCGGATTCTGGTCGATATCGACCTTGGCGAAATAAACGTCGGGATTCGCTTCGCTCGCCTTTTCGAACGTCGGACCGAATGCGCGGCACGGACCGCACCAGGTCGCCCAAAAATCCACGAATACCAGATCATTGGATTCCACAATCTGATTGAAATCCTCGGAAGTGACTGCATGCGTTGCCATGATTACTCCTTGCTGTTCGTTCCATCGACGCGCGTGACGGGCTGCACCCCTCGTATGCGATTGCTTTGGAGTATATAACCGTGCCCCAACCCGACGCATTCCCGGCATGCGCAAGATCCGCTATCAGAGGAATCGTCTTCCATCGCACGCTTTTCCAGCCAATTCACACAAGATGCGTGATAATGGGACTATGCCAGTGATGAATGATGAAGTGCCCGACGAGGGCGATTTCGATGCAGGCCGCCGTCGCGGAGAATTCGACGACATCACGCCGGAGGATTTCATCCGCGGAATAGGAAACCCTCCAGGATGGCTTGCTTCCGGCGAAATCAACCGTATGCGAGGTGAAATGCCGATCCCGTACGTGCTTGTGGTGCCGGTGCGCACCGATGATCTGGGACGTGTCTCACAGGTCGGATCACTGCTTCGTGTGTCTGACGACGGCAGCATCGAACGAACGCTGATCGCCGGCCGCGTGCTCTACCACGAATCGTTGCGTGAGGCCGTGGCGCGCAATATCGCCAAGGATTTGGGAGATATCGCGTTGCCGCAGTTGCCAGTGAGCCTGCAGCCATTCACCGTGGCTGAATTTTTCCCGACGCCAGGACTGTCCGATTATTTCGATTCCCGCCAGCATGCGATCGCATTGTGCTATGTAGTGCCGATCGCGGGCGATTGCAAGCCGCAGGACGAGACGCTCGACGTGGAATGGGTCAATCCGAACAGCGAGATTCTCGACACTTTCGTCAACCAGATGAGCAACGGATATGGCACGATTGTGCGTCAGGCGATTGCTTGGACCGGCAAATAGGCTGCGAATGCATGAACAACAGGGGAGAGTAATGGAGGAGCGCATATGACGATCGAATTGCATAACAATGTGTATTGCGAAGGGGCGGGGCTTCCCGTGGTGCTGGTGCACGGGTTCCCCGTGGACCACCGTATGTGGAACGAATGCGCGGATGCGTTGAAAACGACCGCTGCGGAACATGGCGTGAAACAATTCCCGATTTGGGCTCCCGACATGCCCGGTGCGGGAGAAGGGCCGATTCCTTCCGACGAGAACAGCGGTGGCAAAGACACGGACGGCGCTTTCCCCAACGGTTTGGACCGCATGGCCGACGCTTACGTCGACCTGTTGCACGCTGCCGGATACGACAAGGCGATTTGGGTGGGTCTTTCAATGGGTGGCTACCTGATTCTCGACATTCAGCGTTTGCACCCCGAAGCCGTCGCCGCACTGGCATTATGCGACACGAAGGCCGACGCTGATTCCGAGCAGATGCGTGCGAAACGCATCGCGATCGCCGAGGAATGCGAATCGACGGGCACACACGAACCGGTTATGGGATTCGCCGCCGCCACGCCTGAGGATTCAACCATCAAACAGTCGGACGCCTACCGTGAACAGTTCACTGCATGGATCAACGAGCAGCCGGCCGAAGGTATCGCCTGGCGTGAACGCATGGCGGCCGGGCGCCCGGACCTGAACGATGTGCTATCAACGATTACAGCGCCGGTCGCGGTGATCTGCGGCGACAAGGATCCGTCGAGCCCGCCGAGCGTGATGGCACCGATCGCCGATTCGATGACGGCTACGAGCACGGATATGACGGTGGTGTTTGATTGCGGTCATTTCAGCGCTTATGAGCATCCGCAGGCGGTCGCCGACGCACTGCTTGCATTGGTGCGCAGAGTGCAGTAGCCGATATTCCCGCAACTGCCGTCAATAGCGCAATCAGATATACAAAAATATAAAGAAAATACGATTTATATAGAAAAAATCTTCTATATATCGTATTCAAAGAAAGAAGCAATCGATGAGCGTGTTCTCGCCACTGGCGCTGACTCAGGCACTGCCGTTCCTGCCACTTGCGCAAGGCGACATTGACTATGAGGTTTCAAGACGCGACGAACCCGACCTGTTCGACACAGTGCTGCTGGAACCTGCTACGAAAGTCATTCTCGTCAAAGACGGCATGGTGGCGGTGCCACGCGGACAAGGCGCCATCGCGGACTACGCCAACGTGCACATGCGTTTGACACAGTTGCCCGGATCCTATGTAGCGGCGGAATTGCACACGCATCCGACGGCGCTCGCCATATTCCTCGGCTCATATGGCGGCAAGCGTGACGAGCATGTGGTGGCCGTTGACGTGTCTCGTGTGAAGGCTGCAGAGCCGGTGGCCGCAAGCAGCGAGCATATGGGCGCGGACGACGCGTTCGACGAACAGCGCGAGCCGGAAGCGAAGACGTCGAAATCGCTGTTGGAAAACGCAGCGGAACGATTCGACTGGGTTGACCTGCGCGGATTCGCCCCACATGCCAGCGCGCGTGAGGCTGGCCAGGCCACAACGGCGATTTCGCTAGGTGTGTGGCATGCGCGCCAACGCCATTGCCCCACGTGCGGCGCTCCGACCGAACCGGCGTTGGGCGGATGGGCGCAGCGGTGCACCAGCGAAGCGGATGGCAGACGGCTGCTGTTCCCCAGAGTGGAGCCGGCCGTTATCACGGCGATCGTGGACCATGAGGACCGTCTGCTGCTGCAGCACAACAGCGCATGGCGCAACACCGGCCTGTATTCCGTGTCCGCCGGCTTCGTGGAGGCGGGCGAGAATCTGGAGCACGCATGCCGGCGCGAAGCCAAAGAGGAGGTCGGCATCGACCTCGGCGAACTCAAATATTTGGGATCGCAGCCATGGCCATTCCCAGCCTCGCTCATGATAGCGTTCAAGGGCGTGGCCAATACCACCGACGTGCATGTGGACGGTGACGAGACCCTGCAAGCGCGTTGGATGACCCGTGACGAATATATGAACGAGCTGGTAACAGGGCGTATGGAAGCCCCCGGAAAGGCCACCATCGCCCGCTACATGATCGAAGAATGGCTCGGCCACGATCTGCCGTAACAAGTTTCGGTACCGCGCTATGGGAAATGCGCGCAATTGACATAGAATGAGTTTTCATGAGTGAAGAAAACGAAAACAGGCCGAATCTGGACGTTCCCGAGCATCTCGAATACTCCGACGAGCATGTGTGGGTGGACGCCTCCACCGAACCGGCCATGGTGGGCATCACCGAATATGCGGCCGACCAGCTTGGCGAACTCGTGTACATCGATCTGCCGGAAGTCGGCACCGAAGTACAGGCCGGCGACGAAGTGGCGGAATTGGAATCCTCCAAAGCCGTCACGCCGCTGGTCACTCCAGTGGCTGGCGTGATCCGCTATGTGAACAGCGAAGCGGCCGACGATCCGGGCATCGTTACCGGCGATCCGTATGGCGAAGGCTGGATTTTCAAAATCGAGCTTGAGGATGACGAACCGGGACTGCTTTCCTCCGAGGAATACGCCAACATCGTGGCGGAATAAAAGATTCGGCAAAACGTCTCGGAACAGGGAACCGCATGCGAAATCAGGTATGAAATCGTTACCGTTCCCTGAATAATCCCTGATTTTCATGGCTGGGGCACTAAGTAGTTCGGCAATCGCCTTTATAGTGGGGATATGACCGAACCACAGCCGTTGCCCCAGCGTGAACCGGATGTCATATCCGAAGATGACATGCCGACCGTGCCCATTCCCGCACGCAAGGTGGTCACCACCTTCGATGCCGCTTCAAAACATGAGCGTATCGAAGTCAAGCCTCCGCTGACACAGCTGTTCCGCCGTGCCCTCACCAGAGCGTTCAACGGGTGGGTGACGGTCTCGACAAATATGGTACGCAATCTCAATTGGTATCCGCGCGTGGAACCGTATGTCGGCTATGGCACCGAACATTACTCGCGCCTGATCTGCCGAACCGTGTACGGCCCATTCAAACGCCAGGCGGGCCGCCTGACCCGAGGCATACGCGCTATGCTCACCATCCCCTCGCCGCATACGAAGGTGCGCATCGCCATCGACGGCGTGCCCCTCGAAACCGTGCAGGTGGGGGTGTCGGAAGTGTATGACGAAGTGGATGCGCAGCGCAATGTTTCCAGCGAATTTGCCGCATCCGATTCCGCAGGCTATCTCGATCTTGTGGCCGAGCATTTGCTCGAACCGGGCGTGCATGATGTGTCGTACAAGGTGCGTAGCCGCAAGCCGGTCAAAGCCAACCTGTTCACCATTCCCAGCGGCACGAAAGTCGGTGTAATCTCCGACGTGGATGACACCGTCATGGTCACGCAGGCGCCAAGCCTGATGAAAGCGGCCTACAATCTGCTGCTGCTCAATCCGAAGAAGAAAATGCCGGTGGCGGGCATGAATCTGCTGTTCAACCGCATTGCGGACATGTTTCCGGATGCCCCGTTCTTCTATCTGTCGACGTCGCCGTGGAACGTGGAAAGCTCGATTAGGCATTTCATTGCCGACCATGGGTTCCCGGAAGGGCCGCTGCTGCTGCGTGACCTCGATCCCCGTCCGAAAACGTTCATTCCTTCCGGAGTGCAGCACAAACTCGAGTATGCCGAACAATTAATGGCTGATTTTCCCGATATGAAGTTCATTCTGATCGGCGATGATGGGCAGAAGGATCCGACCACGTACGCCACGATCGCACGTCGGTATCCGGGGCGTGTGCTTGCGATCGGCATACGGCAACTGTCTCCACGCGAGGCCGCCGGTAATCTCGGCACCGTTTCGGGGCGTGCGGCCACGCAGCCGATTCCAGTCACCGACGTTCCTGTATTTACGGGAACGACTGGCTCGAATCTGATGAAAACCATGCTGCCGTTCCTGAAACAACAGCTGGGTGTCTGACGTTTTTCTTTCCACTTACAGCAAGGGGGATGCGCGTTGCGCTGGATTGGGAGCGCGATACCGGTATAATCGCCTGCATGACTGATTTTCGGGGTGAACAGGACGCAACGGGCGCGCAGGAAAACGACAAGAGCCGTCAGAGCCGTCTGGGCGAATGCGGAATGCCGATCGCGAAACGCGTGCCGACGGAGCGCGTGTTCCACGGCGACACCTTCATCGATGAGTACGAATGGCTGCGCGACAAGGAATCGCAGGACGTGCAGGATTACGTCGCCGCACAGAACCAGTATTGCGAACAGCGCATGGAAGCGTTGAAAAACCTACGCACCACATTGTTCGACGAGTTCAAATCGCATGTGCAGGAAACCGACATGTCCGTGCCAACGCGCATGGACGGCTACTGGTATTTCACACGCACCAAGGAAGGCCAGCAGTATGCGGTGCAATGCCGTGTGCCGATTCGAAGCGCAGACGATTGGGATCCGCCGACCATTGAGATCGGCGTTCCCCTCGACGGCGAACAAGTGGTGTTCGACACGAATGCCGAAGCGCAAGGCTACGATTTCTTCCGCATTGGTGGCATGGATGTTTCCAAAGACGGACGTTGGATGCTGTACGGCACTGATACCAGCGGCGACGAACGTTACAATTTCCGTATTCGCAATATCGAAACCGGCGATGAACTGCCGGAAGTGTTCGAAGGCATCGGCGGCGCCTGCTTCACGCCGGACGCGCAATGGGTGTTCTACGTGCTGCTCGACGACGCATGGCGTCCATATGCGGTGATGCGACACCGCGTTGGTACCCCCGTCACCGACGATGTGGAAGTGTATCGCGAACAGGACGAACGATTCTGGGTGGGCATCGGCCTGTCGTTCGACGAACGCAATCTGGTGATCGGCACCGGATCGAAAACCACCACCGAAGTGCTGCTGCTTTCCACTGACGATCCGGAAGGTGAATTCCGTGCGTTCATTCCGCGCGAGCCGGATGTGGAATATGACGTGAGCTTCAGCCGTTTCGAAGGTGCCGGCGAGCATGGCGAGGACATTCCGCTCGCCGTGGTTTACCACAATGCGTTGAACCCGAATTTCGAAATCGATGTGATTGACATGCGTTCGCATGAGCCCCCGTATCGTTTGGGTGAGGGTGTGCGTGTGGCCGTCGGCTCGCCGTACGGATGCGAGCATGGCGACGATGTTGAACCGGGCGCTTCTTCGATGCCGATCGGCACGCCGTATTCGAATCCTTGCAATCCCGCCATTTTGCAGGGTGCGCATGGTCTTGGCATCGAGGGAATTTCGATTCATCGGCATTACGTGGCGTTGCAGTACCGTGCGGAAAGTCTGCCGCATATTGCGGTGATGACGAAGGATGCGGCCGCGGAGGATTTTCTTGCAGGTCGCCCATGGCGGTTCACCGAGCTGGTTCCGCACGCGTTGGAAGGCGATTGGGATGTTGATGAGTCGGTGGACGAGATCAACGTGGAGCGTGCCGAAGTGTGGGGTGCGCTCGACCAGTTGGCCGCTGCGCAAGGCGAAGGATCGGCCGTGCATGGGATTTCCCGTAAGGCGATGACTTCGTCGGATGGCGCGACTGCCGATGCGATGCCGGGGGAGACCCGGCGCCTGTATTCGATTAGTACGGGAGATAATCCTTCATATGATGCGCCCCGTATACGCTACTCGTTCGCCAGCTATACGCGCCCCGGCGAGCTGCATGATGTCGATCCGGCAACCGGTGAGGATCGCCTGTTGAAGCGTGCCACCGTGCTTGGTGGATTTGAGCCGCGCGAATATATGGAACGCCGAGTGTGGGTCACCGCCCGCGATGGCGAGCGTATTCCCGTTTCCTTGGTGTGGCGTCGGGACGTGCCTGCTTGTGATTCGGCGATGTTCGTTACTGGTTATGGCGCGTATGAGATCAGTTCGGATCCGGGATTCTCGGTGTCTCGCATCAGTATGCTTGATCGTGGCGTGCTTTATGCGGTGCCGCACATTCGCGGCGGCGGTGAGATGGGTCGTGCCTGGTATGAGCAGGGGCATCTGCTCAATAAGAAGCATTCATTTGAGGATTTCGTTGATGCCGTGCGTGCGTTGCAACGTGCCGGTTTGGCGTCTCCTGTTCGCACGGTGGCCGATGGTGGTTCCGCCGGTGGCCTGTTGATGGGTGCCGTGGCGAATCTGGCTCCTGAATGTTTTGCCGGTATTGAGGCGGATGTGCCTTTTGTGGATGCGTTGACGTCGATTCTTGACCCGTCGTTGCCGTTGACGGTTACGGAGTGGGACGAGTGGGGCGATCCGTTGCATAATGCGGACGTGTATCGGTATATGAAGGAATATACGCCGTATGAGAATGCGCCGGCTGATGCCGATGATGATCGGGTTGTGGTTTTCCCGAAGATTTTCATCACCACGTCGATGAATGACACGCGTGTGCTGTATGTGGAGCCGATGAAATGGTTGGCTCGCCTGCAGCGCGCTGGTGTGGATGCCGTGGCGAAGATTGAGGTTGAGGCCGGTCATGGGGGTACGTCCGGAAGGTATAAGCAGTGGGAGGAGATTTCCTATGAGAATGCTTGGTGCCTTGCGATGATGGGTATTACGCATTAATTCGTTTGTGTCCGACCGTGTATGTTCGGTGTTTCTTGTAGGGTCCCCGATTTGAGGGTCCTGCACCGAACTGCATTGGAAAGTGCCATACGACGTCAAAATCAATGAAGGTGACACGTTCGTGGCCGCCGACGACGCCATATGGAGTGTCCACTAGTTGAGCGTTACGTGTCCACGTGCTGATCCGTTGACTAGAGTCGCGTGCTATGAGTGATTCTGCAAAGAAGTACACCATCGCCGTCATTCCGGGCGATGGCATTGGCAAGGAAGTGACTCCGTGGGCCCAGAAGGCTCTGGAGAAGGCGGCCGAGGGCGTCGCTGAATTCGATTACGAGAATTTCGATCTTGGTGCCGAGCGTTACCTGCGCGACGGTGCGATTCTTCCGGAAGAGGAAGAGGAGCGCATCAAGAAGACCGATGCGATTCTGCTGGGCGCCGTAGGCGATCCGCGCATCAAGGCCGGCATTCTGGAACGTGGTCTGCTGCTCAAGCTCCGCTTCGATCTCGACCAGTACGTCAACCTGCGTCCTTCCAAGCTGTACAAGGGCGTGACCTCCCCGCTCGCCAACCCGGGCGACATCGACTTCGTTGTAGTGCGTGAAGGCACCGAAGGCCTGTACTGCGGCGCCGGCGGAGCGGTGCGTCGCGGCACCCCGAACGAGGTGGCCACCGAAGTCTCCATCAACACCGCCTACGGTGTGGAGCGCGTGGTACGTTACGCCTTCCAGCTGGCCATGAAGCGCAGGAAGCGTGTGACCCTCGTGCACAAGAAGAACGTGCTCGTCAACGCGGGCGACATGTGGCAGCGCATCGTTGACAAGGTCGCCGAGGAATATCCGGAAGTCTCCCATGACTATCTGCACATTGACGCGACCACCATCTTCATGGTGTCCAATCCGTCCCGTTTCGACGTGATCCTCACCGATAACCTGTTCGGCGACATCATCACCGACGAGGCCGGCGCCGTGGTCGGTGGCGTTGGCTATTCCGCTTCCGGATGCATCAACGCTTCCGACGAATACCCGTCCATGTTCGAGCCGATCCACGGTTCCGCTCCAGATATCGCAGGTCAGAACAAGGCCAATCCGACCGCCGCGATTCTTTCCGCAGCCATGCTGCTGCGCCACCTTGGATTCGACGAAGCCGCAGCCAAGATCGATGCGGCCGTCGAAGCCGACATTGAGGAACTGGGATCCACCACCCGCTCCACCGACGAGGTCGGACGCGACATTCTGGCCCGCATGTGACGGGCATGATCCGGATTATATGATTTTGCCGGATCTATTCGCCTGTTGCAACGCCCGTCGAATCGAGCTTCATGCTTGGTTCGACGGGCTTCACGTATATTCAGGGGGATTTCAGGGATTGCTTTCAGGGTAGATGAAAGAGATAAGACAAATTATGGGATATTGTTGGAAACATGAGTGACAACAATGCCGGCTACAACAATTCCGGACAAGACAACTATTACGCGTCGAATGATTCGACCCAAGCTGATTTCGGACAATTCCAGGATGGCTGCAATCAGCCTGCAGCGCAACCGTACAATCCCAACCAGTATGCATCGCAGCAGCCTGTGCAGGGACATGCCCCGGACGCGCAGGGCAACAACATTCCCGACGGTACGTATGGCAATGCCCAGCCATATGGTCAGCCGGCTGCCTACGGTTCGTCCGTGCCCGCAGATGGCTTGGCCGCTCCCGCTTACGCGCAGCCTACGCAGCCAGCTCAGCCCAGCTACGGCCAGTCGATGTATGGACCGGCGGATTACGCACAATCGGCGCAGACCCCCTACGATCAGCAGCCGGCGCAGCCCCAATACACGCAGCCCGCATACAATCAGCCGCCAATCTACGCGCAGCAGGCCTACTATCAGGCGGCCCAACAGCAGCCAGGCTACGGCTACGCGCAGAAGTCGAAGATCGTCGCCGGCCTTCTCGGCCTGTTCCTCGGCACCCTAGGCATACACAACTTCTATCTGGGCTACACCGGCAAGGCCGTGGCCCAGCTGTTGCTGACCCTGATCGGATGGATCATCCTTATCGGACCGATCATTTCCGGAATCTGGTCTCTGATCGAAGCCGTCCTCATCCTGTGCTCCAGCTACGGGTCCAACTGGCACCGCGATGGGCGCGGCCAAGAGCTCCAAGATTGATGGGCAGAGGCCTGTACAAGCAGCCGGGTGGCAAACTCGTAGGGGTTTCCGTCCGGCTTTCTGATGCCATTCCAGCATATTCCCGCGAAGGCGCAAGTTCCATCCAATCCGTGGAACAATGTCGGATCGACGGCGATTTCTTTCTTGACGGCGATGACAAGGATTCCCGCCGACTATTGCAGGATTGGGAAAACTTGCTGCAAAGCCAGCGAAGTGCGTCCGCACGCGACATTACGCGACGATTGCAAGCGATTACCGCGAACTATCCGAACGTGCGATTGGTGGGTATGACGGAAGAAGGCATTACCATCGCTTTCCTCCGCGCAATCACAGGCAGTGAATCGCGCAATGCGGAAGATGCAACGGACAACGGGAACATCGCGCGGTCCACGAAACAATATTCCGGGGAACAACCGGGAATGCATAATGCGCTGACGCAAGAGGAATATCTGGAACGCTGGCGGGCCCTGAAACCGACCGTCATCCACGACAAACCGCGAAATCCAAACGAACAAATGGAAACCGACATCACATGGGCGCGCGAAGTGGCGGCAGGCAAACGCGAACCCACGCTGCGTATCTGGGAATGGGCCGCCCCAGCGGTGGTCATCGGCAAATTCCAGTCGCTCGAAGACGAAGTCAATACGGCGGTCGCGCAGAAGGAAGGATTCACCGTGGTCCGACGTTGCACCGGCGGCGGGGCGATGTTCATCGAACCGGGCAATACCATCACCTACTCGTTGTACGCGCCGTTCGATTTCGCCCAAGGCATAAGCATCGAGGAATCATACCGGCTCTGCGATTTCTGGCTGGTGCGCGCGCTTAAGGAACTCGGGCTCGACGTACGATTCGCCGGTCTCAACGACATCGCCACGCAATACGGCAAGCTCGGCGGAGCCGCGCAACGCCGCTTCATGCCAGCAGGGGAAGGGCCTGGCGCCATACTGCATCACGTGACCCTCGCCTACGATATCGACGCGGAAAAAATGGGGCGGGTATTGAACACCTCACGCGAGAAAATGTCGGACAAAGCGGTGAAATCAGCGGTAAAACGAGTCGATCCGATGCGCTCGCAGACGGGCATGAGCCGTGAAGACGTGGTTGAACGGCTGCTCGACGCCGCCAAGCGAGTTACAATGTAGCCCGATGGCCGAAGCCGCCCTGATGTCAAGGGCAATGAGAACGTTACGAAAGCTTGTGTTCCGTGAGGGCATGTGGAATCGCACCAAGTTTTCGAGGCCGCGGCAGCGCGCCCGGCAACACGCTTGGCGGCGTGTCTAGAGGATGTGCCTATGAACGGAGGTGTGACAAATGGCTACGCCAAATGAGACCAATAGTGGACCCAGTGGCGAAAGCGCGACGTTGCTGCACACCGCGTTGTTCAAGCAGGTTTCTTCCGAAGAGGCGGAGGAACTGCTGCCGCATCTGCAGCATGCCGAATACAATAAGGGCGACTATATTTTCCGTGAAGGCGACACCGATCATCGCATGTATCTGCTGGAACGTGGGCGCGTCAAACTGATCCGGCAATCGTCCGACAGGCGTGTGCAGTTGTTGAGCATTCATGCGTACGGCGAGGTGCTGGGTGAGATTCCGGTGTTCGATCCGCACGGTGGCCCGCGCACCGCGTCCGCCGTGGCCATGACCAGTGACACGAAAGTCGTATGGCTTGAGCATGACGCCCTGTTCGCATGGCTTGACGAGCATCCGCGCGTGGCCGTCGACATGCTTCAGGTGCTCGCGCATCGCATGCGTGACAATAACGAGCGCATTTCGGAGCTTGTGTTCATGGACGTGCCGGGACGTTTGGCGAAAACGTTACTGAATCTGGCGTCACGTTTCGGCGAGCCGGTCGAGGCGGGGTTGAAGGTGCCGCACGATCTGACGCAGGAGGAAATGGCGCAGCTGGTCGGTTCGTCGCGCGAAACGGTGAACAAGGCGCTGATGGATTTCGCCAACCGTGGATGGATTGCGCGTGAGGGCCGTTCCATCATCATCTACCAGCCGGGTATGCTTATTCGTCGATCGAGACGATAATTTTCGACTATTTTCCAGCGGTTTTTAAGGTTTACGGTTGTTTGTGAGAAACCCGTGACGCCTGCGGGCGAGCGGTTGATTAGTAGACCCACCACTTTAGAATGGGCACCATGCCCGAAAAGAAGACTTTGACCGTTCAACGTGTGCTCGCACTCGTGATTGCCTACATCACGCTGAGTGTGGGTGGCGGCGTGGCCGCCAGTTTGTTCCTCCTACCGGCGGTTTTCGGCGCGAACAGCGTCGCCAAGGCGGTTATTCCGTCGCTGTCGGTCGAAGGTATTGATTTTGATGTGACCAGCCTGCCGCAGAAGTCGACCATGTACGCTTCCGATGGCACCACGAAAATCACCGAATTCTGGGATCAGAATCGTGAAGTCGTGCCGTTGAAGAAGATTTCCAAATACATGCAGCAGGCCGTGGTCTCGCGTGAAGACAGACGATTCTTCACTCACGGCGGCGTTGATGTGCAGGGTGTGTTCCGCGCGTTCGTCCAAACATACATGAAGGGCGACCATCAGGGCGGTTCATCCCTTACCCAGCAGTATGTCAAAAACGTGCTGATTCTGCAGGCGCAGCAGGATGACGATCCGATCGCGCAATACCATGCGTCGGAAGATACCATCGCACGAAAATTGAGGGAAATGCTGATTTCCGTGCAAATGGAAAAGCAGTATTCCAAGCCTGAAATTTTGCAGGGATATCTCAATATCGCACAGTTCGGCGGTAATAGTCTCTATGGCGTGCAGGCGGCTGCGAAACGGTATTTCAACACCACCGCAGATCAGCTGAACATCGTGCAGTCCGCCACCATCGCGGCAATCACCAAGAATCCGAACGCTTACGATCCTTCCGTCGAATCGAACCAGCCGGAATCCGAGAAGCAACGCAACATCGTGCTGCAGCTGATGAACGAGCAGGGTTATATTTCGGATGCGGAATATCAGGAGGCGGTCAATACTCCGCTTGCAGATACGCTTGATGTTCAGCCTATTTCCACCGGTTGCATGGCCGCGGATTATGATGCGGGCTATTTCTGCGATTACGTGGTTCATAAGATTTTGAATTCCAAGGAATTCGGCAAGACCAGCGAGGACAGGGAAAGACTGCTGAAAGAGGGCGGCCTGAAGATTGTCACCACGTTGGATATCGATGCCAACACCTTGTTGAACGAAACCGCGCGCAACACCATTCCACCGGAAGATTCCTCCGGCATGGAAATCGTGATGGCGTCCGTCAAACCGGGTACCGGAGAAGTGTTGGGCTTCGGGCTGAACCGAACGTATGATGCCACCGAAGCGGCCCAAGGCGACCAGACCAAGGATTCCATGAACTACGCAGTGGATCGAGAAGACGGCGGCGGCATGGGCTTCTCCATCGGCTCGTCGTGGAAGCCTGTCAATCTGGTGGCATGGATGGAAGCGGGACATTCTGTCAACGAGAACCTGCAGACGTCCACGAGGTATTCGACTTCGTTGTTCGCATGCGATCGTTATACCGGTGGCACTGATACGTGGAACGTCACCAACGCAATAACCAATGGAACGGTGAATCCGGAAACGCCGGCGTTGGCTTTGGCGAGGTCTCATAACACCACGCAGGCTTCCATGGGATCCATCATCGGCTTGTGCAAGATTGCCGATACCGCAACTGAACTTGGCTATCATGATGCGAATACCGGTGAGACGCTCGACAAGACCTCATCATTCGTGCCTGCCATGATGGTCGGTAACGTCAACGTGTCCCCGCTGACGATGGCAAGCATCTTCGCTGTATATGCGTCCAATGGCGTGCAATGCAATCCGATCGCGCTGAAGCAGGTGACTGATGTGGATGGCAATGATATTAAGGTGCCTTCCGCGAACTGCCATCAGGCGGTTGATCCGGAAATTATTCAAACGCTTGCTTGGGCCATGAATCAAGGCGTTGTTCGTCCTGACGGCGCAGGCGGTGTGGCACAGTTGGCCAATGGACGTAAGACCTTCGCCAAGACCGGTACCCACGAGGATCAGCTAGTTACGACAGGTGGTTTCATTCCGAACCAGATCGCTACATTCGTGCTCGTCGGTGACGTGCAGAATCCGGTTGGACACCCGATTGCGAATATCGCTATCAACGGCCAATACCACGGCTATTGGGATGGTTCCACCATCGCGGCCCCGGCATGGCGTGACTTTATGAATGCTTATGCGGAACGCAAACAGCTGCCGATTGATAACGATTATGGGCAGCCTGCGGCCAAGTATTCCGCAACATCCGGCGCGGTCACTAGGATTGGCGGTGGAAAGCAGAATGCCACACAGCAGCAAAGCACAATCATTCAGCAGCAGAACCAGTCACTTCAGCAGCAAAGCCAGTCGCTTCAGCAGCAAAGCCAGCAGAACGACCAGCAGGCTGATCAGGATCAGCAGCAGACCGAAGATGAGTGACGCTTCCGCAATTCAGTGAATGGAAGTGAACAATCAATGAACGCCCGCCATGCTCGGCGGGCGTTCTGCGTAGAATGCAGATAGTGCCGGTTCTACGGCACGAAATCTCCAGAGAAGCTCAAGGGGAATACGAAAAGAAGGTTCAGCTGATCGGCATGAAGCCGGTAGGCGCGACCGGAGGGGGAGCTACTACGATGAGCGAAGATGAAAAGAAGACGAAGCAGTCGAAGAAGGCCAAAACCAATGGCACGGTTGGCCTGTTCGATCCTATGACTTTGCGTGGAGTGACCGTGCGCAACCGTATCTGGCTGCCGCCGATGGACACGTATTCCGCGTTGGCCCAGGATGGTCTGCCCACGCCATTCCACTACCAGCATTATGTGTCGCGTGCCATGGGCGGTTTCGGCATGATTATCGTGGAAGCTACCGCAGTGGCGCCGGAGGGTCGTATTTCGCCATGCGACTTGGGATTGTGGGCCGACGAGCAGATGGATGCATGGCGTTGGATCGTTGCCGATACGAAGGCCGCCGGCGCCACCATGGCGGTGCAGCTCAACCATGCCGGACGCAAAGCCTCCACCGGTTGCTTCTCCATCGGTTTCGAGCATGAGAGCGTGCCGGAGGAGCAGGGCGGTTGGAAGACTGTGGGGCCAAGCGCCAACGCGTTCGGCTCGCTGACCAAGCCTCGCGCGTTGGCCGTTGACGAGATCCATGCCATTGTCGACCAGTTCCGCGATGCCGCTTGGCGTGCTTATGATATCGGTTTTGACGCGGTGGAAATTCATGCGGCCCACGGCTATCTGCTGTCGCAGTTCCTCGACCCGCTGATTAACGAGCGTGAGGATGAGTATGGCGGATCGTTCGAAAACCGCATCCGCATGCTGGTCGAGGTCGTGGACGCCGTGCGTTCCGTCGTGCCCGACACCATGCCGGTGCTGGTGCGCGTTTCCGCAACCGACTGGGCTGCCGGCGGTTGGGATCTCGACCAGACCGTCGACCTTGCCAAAGTATTGAAGGAGCATGGCGTCGATCTGGTGGATGTTTCCACCGGAGGCATGATTCCGGGCGTGACCATTCCGGTCAAGCCCGGCTATCAGGTTCCGTTCGCGGAGCAGGTGCGTTCGCGTGCCGGAATCCCAACCACGGCGGTCGGTCTGATCACCAAACCGAAGCAGGCCAAGAAGATTCTCAAATCCGGTGCTGCCGACGCCATCGAAATCGGACGTGTGGCATTGCGTGATCCGAACTGGCCATTGCGTGCCGCAGCCAAGCTCGATATTCCGACCGAAAATGCGCCCTATCAGCCGCAATACGTGCGTGGCGCGTATTAAATGGAACCGATAGATTGGATTATCGTCAGATAAATATCAGATAAAAACAGGCAGTATTGGTAATCGCAATAAAATAGCGTCCCGCACCATGGTATTGGTTGCGGGACGCATTATTTTTGCTGCTTTCATCTATCGGGAAGCCGGCTGAAATCAGGCGTCGATGCCGACGGCCTGGCTGACGTGGTCGAAACCGTCGCGCTTGAGCAGTTCGGCGAGACCGCGCTTCAAAACGGTGATCTGCTGCGGACCGCGGTACATCAGCGAGCTGATGAACATCACCAACGACGAGCCGGAACGGATCTTCTCATAGGCCTGCTGCGGTGTGAACACGCCGCCGATGCCTGCGATTGTGAAACGGTCGCCGTATTCGCGGTACACCTGCTTGATGCGTTCGTTGCTGGCCGCATAGCAAGGCGAGCCCGACAATCCGCCCTCCCAATCACGCGGGATGTTCATGCCGGTACGATCCTTCTGCAGGTTCGCGATCGATAGCCCCTGCACGTTGTGCTCGGCAAGCACGTCAAGCAGTTCCTTGAACTCTTCCCAGCTCTTGTTCAACGGCAGTTTTACCAGTGTGGGCTGCGGGCGTTCGATTTTGTCGAGTTCGGTGAATAGCCTGTCGAGCGCTTCCGGACTTTCGTTGAACGGTTCGCCGGCCATGGTGTTCGGGCAGGAGATGTTCACTTCGACCATGGCGGTGCGGCCGGCGGCGCGGCGCATCGAAATGCAGTAATCCTCGATGCCTTCTTCCAAATCGCCGGTTTTGTTGTCATTCGTGCGGGCGATGGACACGGAAATCTGCATGTTGCGAGCTTTCGTCCAAGCCTGCTCCGCACGAGGAACCACGATTTCCGATCCCTCATTGGCAAGACCGACGTGCACCATCATCGAATCATATTCAGGCAGGCGATGGAACCACGGCCTCGGATTGCCGGGGCATGGGCGGGACGTGGTGGAACCGACCGTTTCGAAGCCGAAACCGGCATTGTCGAGCAAGACCGGCATCTCGCAGTTCTTGTCAAGACCGGCGGAAAGACCGAACGGATTGACAAAGTCGATGCCCATAACATTGGTTTCCAGCACCGGGTCGGAGTAGTTGAGCATTTCACGGCACGCCCACATCAGCGGAGGAATGTTCTTGGTGATCTTGCAGAACTGGATCATCTGGTCATGCGCCACGTCGGGCGTTTGATTGAAAACGAAAAACGGTTTGATGATGTGCTTGTAGCCGAAGGTGAAGAGATCGGTGGTGGCTTTGTTCACCGCGTCGTGCCAGAAATTCTCAGAAACATACGTCATGGTTCACCATTCTCGCATCGTTTGCTGAAAGAAGGCAACATGGTGATCGGTTTCGTTGACGGTATGTCGACGTTCGTTTTTGTGCGATTCGGAGGATTGTGTGATATTCAGGTACACTTTTCTGCAAGTAAAACGCGCGAAACGCTCATCTCAGTTTTTATTTTGAGTGAACATGTGCGATAATGTTCGAATGATATCGTCACAACGTCAACATTTGATTTTGAGCAGGTTGCGTACCCGCGGTGCGGTGCGTATCACCGCATTGTCCAAAGAATTGGGTGTTTCCGCCATGACCATCCGTCGCGATATCGCCGATCTGGCCGACAAGGGTTTGCTGAAACGCGTGCACGGCGGCGCCGTCACCACCAGCACGCTGCTGAGCGAGCCGCTGTTCTCTGTAAAGTCGCAGATGGACATCGGCCTCAAAGACGCCATCGCACAGGAAGCCATCAAATATGTGGCGCCCGGCGACGTGATCGCCGTCGGCGGCGGCACCACGGCATACGTGTTCGCGCAACATCTGCTTGAATCGCAGCAGTCATCGGGCATAACCATCCTCACCAACTCCATTCCGGTGGCAGAACTGGTGCAGGCGCTGGAATCGAAAGACGTGGAAGTCATCGTGACCGGCGGCGTGACCACCCGATCCAACTCGCTCGTAGGGCCGATTGCCGACAAGGTGGTGTCCTCCCTGCGCGTCAACACAGTCTTCCTGGGCACGCATTCCGTGTCCATTCCGCGCGGCTTCCTCATGCCGAACTCGCTTGAGGCCGCAACCGATATGGCAATGATGGACATTGCCGATCGAACCATAATTTTGACCGATCACACCAAGTGGAGCTGCACATCATTGTCGCTTTTCGCACGCTTCGACCAGGTGGACACGGTCATTACCGATGATGGACTAGACCCCGATTCGGTTGGGAAAACAAGGGATTTGGTTAAAGAGCTCGTGCTGGCGCACCAGAACGAGCCTATTCAGGAAGGTGAATAACCATAATGAGTGAATTCGCAAACTACACTCCGGGAGAGTACGCGAAGGAACACATTCGCATCACGCCGACCACGCTCGCCGATGGCCGTGCGTTCTTCTACCTCGACGATGATCCGGAATATGTTTCCGGCGCGAAGACGCGCGAACTGAACGATCCTCGTCAGCTGGCATACCGCTTCTCCAACCAGCTCAACGCAGCCGGTGAGGAAGTGCCGTACGCCGCTCCGGAAATGCGTCGCGATCCACTGACCGGCGATTGGATTCCGATGGCGACCGCACGCATGAACCGCCCGATCACCGCAGGACCGGGTGCCACCGCCAAAGGCAACCCGCTGGCCGCACGCAAGCCGGGCGACCCGTACCAGGACGGCGAAGTGCCGGATACCGACTACAACGTGGTCGTGTTCGAAAACCGCTTCCCGTCGATGGTTCGAGTGCCGGGCCGTTCCGAAGCTGTGGAATACGTCAACGGCAACCCGCTGTGGGAGAAGAAGCTCGCCGCAGGCCGCTGCGAAGTGATCTGCTTCGACCCGGACGAAAACGGTCTGCCGGCGGATCTGCCGGTCTCCCGTCTGCGCACCGTTGTGGAAGCATGGGCGTTCCGTACCGCCGAAATCTCCAAGATGGAAGGCATCGAACAGATCTTCCCGTTCGAAAACCACGGACAGGAAATCGGCGTCTCCCTGGCGCACCCTCACGGACAGGTCTACTGCTACCCGTTCATCGCGCCGAAGATGGAAGCCGAACTCAAGCAGACCGAAGCCTACCATGAGAAGACCGGCGGCAACCTGCTCAAGGATCTCATGAACTCCGAAATCGAAGCTGGGGAGCGTATCGTCATGCGCAACCACAGCTGGGTGGCCTACGTGCCAGCCGCAGCCCGCTGGCCCCTCGAGGTACATGTGGCCCCGGTGCGCGACGTGCTCACCCTCGACGAGCTCAACGACCAGGAACGTTGGGATCTGGCCGTCATGTACTCCACCCTGCTCAAGCGCGGTAACGCGTTCTTCGACAAGGGTGACGGCAAGGGCATGGACCTGCCGTACATCGCAGCATGGCATCAGGCTCCGATCCACGACGCACGCCGTGAAAACTACCGCCTGAACCTGCAGTTCTTCTCGTTCCGCCGCGCAGCCAACAAGATCAAGTATCTGGCCGGATCTGAATCCGGCATGGCCGCATGGGTTTCCGACACCACGCCGGAACTCATCGCCAAGCGCTTCCACGAGCTCGGACCAATCGATATCGAAGGCTGAAAGCCAATAAAACCCAAAGGACAAAACACCAATGACTGCTGTTGAATTCATTGAGCCGCTCTCGCACGACGAGGGTGTGAAGAACGCGACCGACCTGTTCCGTGCCACCTACGGTGAGGAGCCGGCTGGCGTATGGGCCGCACCGGGCCGTGTGAACCTGATTGGCGAACACACCGACTACAACGCGGGCCTGTGCCTGCCGATCGCACTGCCGCACCGCACGTTCATCGCGCTCAAGCCGCGTGAAGACACCAAGGTGCGCGTGGTTTCCGACGTTGACTCCGAAAACGTTACCGAAGCCGACCTCGACGGCCTGCAGGCCGGTGGCGTGGAAGGCTGGGCCGCCTACCCGGTAGGCGTTGCCTGGGCATTGCGCGAAGCCGGCTTCGACGCGGTGCAGGGCTTCGACGCGGCATTCTCCTCCTGCGTGCCGCTCGGATCCGGTCTGAGCTCCTCCGCAGCCATGACCTGCTCCACCGCCTTGGCGTTGGATGACGTGTACGGTTTGGGTTATGGCGCATCCGATGCCGGTCGTGTGACGCTGATCAACGCCGCCATTAAGTCGGAAAACGACATGGCGGGCGCGTCCACCGGTGGTCTCGACCAGAACGCATCCATGCGCTGCACTTTCGGCCATGCGTTGCGTCTTGATTGCCGTCCAGAGCTGAGCCCGCTGGAGAACGTCTCCCAGCAGGAATTCGATCTCGACAAGTACGGTCTGGAACTGCTGGTGCTTGACACTCAGGCTCCGCACCAGCTCAACGACGGCCAGTATGCCCAGCGTCGCGCCACTTGCGAGAAGGCCGCAGAAATCCTCGGTGTGGCCAACCTGCGTGTGGTCGCCGACAGCATCGCCAAGTCCGACGATCCGTTCCAGGCGCTCAAGGAAACGCTCGACAAGCTGGAAGACGACACGATGAAGAAGCGCGTGCGCCACGTCATCACCGAAATCGCCCGTGTCAACTCCTTCGTGCGCGCCTTCGCCAACGGCAAGATCGACGAGGCAGGCCGACTGTTCAACTCGTCACATGATTCGCTCGCTGCGGATTATGAAGTGACGGTGCCCGAGTTGGATATTGCCGTGGACGTGGCTCGTGTCAACGGCGCGTACGGCGCACGTATGACCGGCGGCGGTTTCGGCGGCTCCATCATCGCACTGGTGGACAAGGGCCAGGGCCACGAGATCGCACAGAAGATTGCTGACCGCTTCGAAAAGGAAGGTTTCAACGCACCTCGCGCTTTGCCGGCGTTCGCTGCGGCTTCCGCGAGCCGCGAGGCTTGATCGCAGAAGCCGATGCAAAAACGCGCGTTGGCGCACGCCCATGAAAAGGACGTGCGCCAACGCGCGTTTTTGCACGATCTACTTGTGGACCAGATGGCGCACAGCGTATCCCACGGTGATGACCAGCAGGTACGATGCCGAATGCTTCATCCCGGCTCCCGGTGCGGCTACGTGTTTGGCCTGGTGCCGTCTGTGATCGTATTCGTGCTCCCCTCCTTCTTCCTGAAGGAGGGGAGCATCTTTCGTAAGTAGCGACGTGTCGACTTGGTGGCCGTCCTGTTCGGCTACGTTTTTGTGCGTGCAGTGGATGGGTGGTACGTGTATTTGATGAAAACGATACGTTATACGATTAACGGCGTGTCGCGATGTGGGTGATTCCGGTGTTCTGCAAGAACGGCAGTATAGAGCCGAAGTTTACGTTTGCGACGCTGGGGGACTGGTCGATGAGAGTGTTAACTATTGAGATAAACGATTAACGTTTGACATTAAACGATTAACGATTTATAGTGTTAACCACCGCAAGGAAACAACCACAAAGCAAGTGGCTGACGGGGTCGTACCGGTGCGTCTTACATCGGTACGGGGAGGAAACATCAAGGAAGAAGGAGCCTAATCATGGCACGAAGAAGTGTTCGCCTGTTGGCATCAATAGCTGCAGTCGCGACTATGGTCACGACGTTTGCCGCCTGCGGCAACAAGCAGGCCACCACAGACGAGAACGGCAAGCCAATCGTCAATATTCTGGTTCGTCGCAACGTGACCGACCATCCGATGCAGGACACCCAGTACACCAAGGATCTGGAAGCCGCCTGCGATTGCACCATCAAGTGGCAGGAAGTCTCCGACAACGCTTGGGGTCAGCAGAAGAGCGCCAAGATGGCCGCCGGTGAATTCCCGGACATTGGCTTGAGCTTGTTCAGCATGGTGGATGCGGCCAAGTACAGCACCTATTTCGAGGATCTCAAGCCGCATCTGGACAAGATGCCGAACGTCAAGAAGTTCCTCAAGGCCCAGCCGGGCGCCGCGAAGTACGTTACCGATGGCACCAAGATCGCCATGCTGCCCTCCGACCGCGGCAAGGGTTACGAGGTTTCCGGCACTCACATGTTCATCAACAAGACCTGGCTGGACAAGCTGGGACTCCAGATGCCGACCACTTGGGACGAGCTCGAGAACGTGCTCGATGCATTCAAGACCCAGGATCCGAACGGCAACGGCAAGGCTGATGAGGTGCCGATGAATATCCGCAGCCTCGGCTTCGGCCTGTGGAGCCCTCTGGCGCTGATGAACTCCGAAGGCGTGGTCACCTCCTTCATGGGCGGTGGCGCTTCCGAACAGGGCTATTATGTGGACAACGGCAAGGTTAAGAGCTATTACACCTCCGACGCGCTCAAGGACGTCGTCTCCTACCTGCACGGACTCATGGCCAAGGGCCTTATCCCGAAGGATGTGCTCACCCGCGACGCCTCGCAATACACTTCGCAGACCGTCAGTGACGGCAAGACCGCGCTGACCGGCGTCTCCTTCGGTTGGTCCAACTACGCCGAATACGGCAACGCGCTTGGCGACCAGTACGTCACCCTGCCGCCGCTGAAGAAGGACGCCTCCACGCCCGACTCCCAGGTCAAGTGGGATTATTCCCAGGACGCCTGCCGCTGGGCCTACTCCGGTTCCGGCCTGACCGTCAACCCGAACGCAGCCAACCAGGACGCCATCTACAAGGTGATCGACGCCATGTATGGCGAGAAGCTTTCCGTGGCTGGATTCTTCGGCTCTATTCCAGATATCGTCTCCGATGACGGCGACCACCAGTACACCATCGACAAGGCTAAAGCCTACGCCGAATATCCTGATACCCGCGCCGTCGCCCTGCAGGACCGCTTCGGTGGCTGGATTCGCGACGACGTGAAGATGGTCAACGACACCAACGCCGACCAGGTCACTGCGTCCGATTTGGCCATTCGTGAGGCGCGCAACCGCGTCGACGGCGTCAAGGATGTCGTACCGATTTACGTGCGCCCGGATACCGAGGACTCCAACACCCTGCAAAACAACAACACCGCCATCTCCAACTACGCGAACAACCAGATCGCGAAGTGGGTCCAGAAGGGCGGCATCGACAAGGAATGGGATGCCTACGTGAAAAAGGTGTCCGAACCGACCCTCGGCCTCGACGCCAACATCAAGATTTGGCAGAAGTGGTACGACAAGTACACCAAGTAGCCAAGTAATACCGCGGGGTCCATCGCACGGGTTCGTTTCTCTCCCGTGACTGCCGCCGGACCCCGCATTTTTGTTCCCTAGCAATCATCCTAAATTGGAGACCAACATGAGTGCACAAACATCGCAAGGCGTTGCTGCACGGACCGTGGCGATGGAAGCGGCTCCCGACCGCAAGAAACCAGGTCTGCTCGATCGCATCGCCGACCATTTACGTCGCTACTGGCAGTTGTGGATTCTTTCCGCTCCGGCATTGTTCTTCGTGGGACTGTTCTCCTACGTGCCGATGTGGGGCATCCAGCTCGCCTTCCGCGAGTTCGATCCGACCAAAGGCCTGACCGGCGGCAAATTCGTCGGTTTCAAATACTTCCTGGAATTCTTCCACAACCCGCTGTTTGGCGAGATCATGACCAACACCATCCGCATTTCCCTTTGGACACTGGTCATGGGCTTCATTTTTCCGATTATTCTGGCCCTGCTGATCAATCAGATCGGTTCTAAGAAAATCAAGGGTTTCGTACAAACGATCACCTACATGCCCCACTTCATCTCCGTGGTGGTCATCGTCTCCATGCTCAACATCTTCCTGACTCCTGGTACCGGCATTCTCGGTCGCTTCTTCGGTGATGAATCACTGATGGGCTCCACCAGCGCCATCACCGCGGTCTATTGGATCTCCGAAGTCTGGCAGCATGTTGGTTGGAACTCCATCATCTACCTGGCTGCGCTCGCCGGTGTGAACACATCGCTGTACGAGGCGGCGAAGATCGACGGTGCAGGCCGTCTGCAGTTGATTCGCTACGTCGATATTCCTGCGATCATGCCGACATGTGCGATCCTGCTCATCATGAACATGGGCTCCGTGCTCAACGTGGGCTTCGACAAGATCTATCTGATGCAGAATTCGCTGAACATGCCGGCCACCGAAGTCATCGCCACATACACCTACAAAATCGGTATTATCAATGGCCAATACTCGTATTCGACGGCAATTGGCCTGTTCAACACCTTGGTCAACTTCATCTTCCTGATCACCGCGAATGCAATCGCCAAGCGCGTTTCCGATACGAGCATTTTCTAGAAGGGTTTTATCATGTCTGCAACAATTGAGGCTGTTACCCAGAACAAGAACGACATTCCCTGGAACAAGCACGTGCGCCAGAAGCAGAAGCCGGGTGACCTGGCGGTGTCGGGCGTCATCAATGTGCTGCTGCTCCTGACCATTGTGGCGGTGCTCTATCCGCTGTGGTTCGTGGTCATTGCATCATTTTCAAATCCGAACGCCGTGGCCGGCGGTGAAGTGCTGCTGCTACCCAAGGGTGTGACCTTCGCTGGCTATGCTAAGGTGTTCGCCAACCAGCGCATCTGGCAGGGCTATCTCAACACCATCATCTATTCGGTGGTCGGCACCGCGGTCAACATGGCAGTGACCATTCCCTGCGCTTTCGCGCTATCCCGTCGCGAGTTCAAGCCGCGACGCGTGATCATGTTCCTGTTCACCGTGACCATGTTCATCGCCGGCGGCCTGATTCCGAACTACCTGCTGTACAAGAGCCTCGGCATCAACAACAGCATGTGGGTGTTCATCCTGCCTGGCGCGGTTTCCGTGTACAACGTGATCGTGGCCCGCTCCTTCTTCGAAACCTCTATCCCCGAAGAGCTCTTCGACGCGGCCCAAATCGACGGGCTGAGCTATTTTGGCTACTTCTTCAAGATTGTGCTGCCGTTAAGCTCCGCGATTCTGGCTGTAATTGGTCTGTACTACTTTGTCGGCCATTGGAACGACTTCATGACGGGCCTTATCTACATCACCGACGACAAGAAGCAGCCATTGCAGGTGGTGTTGCAGCAGTTGCTGTTGGTGGCGCAGGGTACTGGAACCAATGTTAACGCGGCTGCGCAGCAGCAGGCCGCCGATCAGATCAAGTTCGGCATCATCATCGTCTCTACTCTGCCTCTGCTTGTGCTCTATCCGTTCTTGCAGAAGTACTTCAACAAGGGTGTGATGCTCGGCGCGGTCAAGGGGTGAGTCAAACGCAATCCGACAAGAAACAACCAATCTAAAAGCCAGCCGATAGAAAGGATTCGCTATGCTTGCCCGCTTCTCTGTGGCCTACGAGCGGTTCTGCCGTCTGCTAGTCGCGATTTTCGTGGTCAACGTGGCTATACTCGCGCACACTCTGATGGGAGCCGTCGTGCTGGGATTTCTCCCCTCGTTCGCGGCTGCGCAGGCTACGTTCCGTGCGTGGGTGCTTTCTGAGGACCGTTCAATGCGGGCCAAGGAAGTTTGGAAGACGTTCCACGGCTTCTGGAAAAGCGAAGTCAAGCGCGCGAATCTTTTCGGTTGGCCTTTGATTATTCTCTGGGCCGTGGTCATCGTCGACTACTACGTAATGAACTGGCATGCTCGCGGCGATTTCGACATCATGGTTTCCGGCGTGCTGCTGCTCATCATCGTAGTTTTGGCAGTGTTCTCGTCCTTGGTTTGGGTGGTGCGCGCGAACTATGAAGAGAGCCCCGTCTGGATTGTTCGTACAACACTGGCGATGATTGTGGCACGCCCGTTGTGCAGCCTTCTGCAGGTCGGACTGCTGATTCTTACCGTGCTTGTATGGGTGCAATGGCCTGGAATTCTCATGGTGTTCGGCTTGTCGCTGCCGATGTTCTGCACAGCCTGGATTATTTATTCATTCGGCCGTCTGCCTGGAATGGACATTCATGACCGCATGGAACAGAGCACGGGCCACGCCCGAAACCAGACATCGTGACATGTTCGCAAAAAAGGGGGTGATAAAATGGTGCAGTCGTCAGTAAGGCAACGAGTGAACAGGTCCAAACGATTGGTATCCATCAAAGACATAGCTAAGGAAGCGGGTGTTTCCGTATGCACTGTGTCTTTGGTTATGAACAACAAGGATCACAATCGCGTCAGCAAGGCGGTTGCGCAGAAAATCCGTGCGACTGCCAAGAGCATGGGGTACAAGCCCAATTCTGTGGCGCGCACCCTACGTACCAGCAAATCCAATACTCTGGGATTTGTGACCGATGAGATCGCCACGACCCCGTACGCGAGCAAGGTACTCGAAGGTGCGCAGGATGCCGCGAGCAAGCTCGGATACATACTGCTTACCACGAACACCAATAATGACGCCGAACTTGAGAACCAAGAAATATCCGCCCTGCTCCGATACAACGTGGATGGCTTCCTATACGCCATGATGTTCCACCGCAAAGTGGACATTCCCGAAGTCTTGGAAGGTAGCCCGACCGTAGTGGTGGACAGTGAGGATGCAGCGGGGCGAGTTCCCTCGGTCTACCCCGATGATGAACTGGCGGGGTATGACGCCACCAACCGTCTGATCCAAGCTGGATGCAGACGCATCGTCTACTACGGTTCCGCAACCTCCATCGTCGCGCAAGAGCAACGTCTGACTGGTTACCGACGTGCGCTTGCGGAAGCGGGCATTCCATTCGATGACGCTTTGGTTGTCGAAGTATCGGAATTTACTAACGCGGACGATGAAGCGGCGCGGGTGTTCGACGAAATCAAGCCGGACGGCATCTTTTGTTTCAACGATGTGCGCGCCACTTTCATCTACGAAGCCGCACGCGAACGCGGAGTGCGCATCGGCGCTGACGTGTCGGTGATCAGCATCGATAACCAGCCGTTCATCACTAATGTGATCAAACCATCACTGACTACGCTGGAACTACCCCATTATGAGATGGGTTTTGAAGCGGTTCGGCAACTTGTCGCCATACTTGACGGCGACAAGGCCGTAGCCGATCTTGAGTCCGATCGTAGCATGGCGGTGCAGAGGCAACGTGATGGCAGCAAAACAGCATTGCGCTGCCGCATCATCGAACGCGATTCCATCGTGTCGTGACGGACGTTTCTTTCCGTATTTGTTTTTCTAATTATCTGTTTTTCAATGCGTAGCCACGTGCTATCCGATCATGTGGCGCTGTGGAGGAGATCATTATGCCTGACAACTATTCCGTTGCCATCGAAACCGGCGGCTACCGTCTGCTGGAATTGTTCGCCGAAAGATGCGGCGATGACGCTGCCGTCACCATTACAGACGGGGACGGCCATCAAATCGCCAGCCATGCCATGCCGGTGGCCGAGCGTCGTCACCATTTCTTGATTCCGGTGCCGACGAACGTGCGTATTACGGTGAGTGCGCACCGACTGACCGTACGGTTCGCCTACTTGTCCGAGTGTGAGAATCTCCTTGATGAAGGCGTGCGTTTCATCAGCATGAATCCGTACGACAATGAATGGGATACGCAGCCGACGCTGGAGCAGATCTATGATCGCTTCGCTCGCCCTGCGGCGCATTTCGAGCCATTCGCTCGCTGGATGAATGATCCTAACGGCCTGTGTCGTTTCCAAGGACGCTACCATCTGTTCTACCAATTCAATCCGTATGGTTTTGGCTGGGACAATATGCACTGGGGGCATGCGGTGAGCCGCGATCTGGTGCATTGGACGCATCTGCCAATCTTCCTCGAACCGCAGCCGGAGCTGCATATCGACGAACGCATCGTTGGTGGCGCGTTCTCCGGATCCGCGGTGACGGTGGATGCGTGTGACAATCCCTGCAAGGGTGATGATGCGGCCGCTATTCGCCTGTATCTAACCCGGCACCTGGAGACTCGCGGAGACGAATCGTCTGTTACTGAATACCAGACCACCTGCTTGTGTGAGGATGGCGTGCATGTGAGTGTCGAATCTCCGGTCGCGTTGCGCGTTAACGATGGTTTTGGCTTCGATTTCCGTGATCCGAAGGTGGAAACCGGCATGTCTGGCGAGGCTATCAATCCGGAACGCGCTTACATGGTGACCGCCACGAATCTGCCGGTCTCCGAATTCGATACTGATGCTGTGTCCTCCGCGGCGCCTGGCATCAGCGTACAGGGTACAGACGGCTGGTTCACATGCGGTCCGCAAGGCAGGCCCGGCACCGACAAGCCCAATATGGACACGGTGCCTGCCATGGCGCTCTTCTCCGCGAAGAAACCACTCAAGCGCAACGTGACGTGGCAGTATGAAGGACCGGTGCTCGCCGATTTCGGCCACCAGCTATCGCGTACCTACGAATGTCCTGACCTGTTCCAGCTCGACGGCAAGACAGTCGCCATCGGCGCGTTGATGCACTACCGTGACAAGCAAGGTCGTTTCCAGCAGGTGCGTTGGTATGTTGGTGATCTCAAGGACACCGCCGAAGGTCCACGTTTGCAGGTAGAGAACAGTGATTGGTGTGATTTCGGTACCGGCTACTATGCCACGCAAAGCTTTGCCGACGACGGGCGTCGTATCGTGTTCGGCTGGTATACCGACTTTCCCGCGATGCGTGTGGAAAAGCCGTGCATCGCCAACGGCATGATGTCGCTGCCACGTGAACTGCACGTGCGTGACGGCCGCTTGACCAGCCGTCCTGTCAAAGAAGCGTACGAGCAGCTGCTAGGCGATCGTTTGGAAGCGCATGCAGACGAAAACGGGACCTTCTTTATTGTGCCGAACAACGCGTATTACACGGACATGCATCTGGCCGACGATGACGATTTCACAATGCTCATCGCGACCGGTACCAATCCCGCCAATGGTGATTCGACTGAATTGCAGCTGCAGCGTCGCGACGGCGTGACCCGACTGGTCACGAAGGGAACAGTCGTGGACGACATCGATTTCGATAGCGGCATCGCCGATGTTCGTCGCGTCGAAATCTTCTTCGACCGTAATGTGGTGGAAGTCTTCCTTAACAACGGCGAAGCGGCCGGCAGCATGCTGTTCCAAGGTGCGGACGGCGATGGCGAGTTCCGTTTTGTTGCTGACGGCAAGGTCGATTGCGTGGATGTGCGTGTGCTTGACGGCATCTGGCGGTGACATACAGCTGCTGCAGAGGCAGGTGATATCCGACAGTCATCTCAGTATGTAAGGCAAATAGACGAAAGGCACGTGTTTTGGCACGTGTCTTTCCTATACTTGAGCACACGTCCGGCAATTTGCCGAGACGGTAACTGGATATTCACACCTCACGTTTAGGGAGTTCCATGAACAAGGCAATCATCACCGTCGTCGGCCAGGATACTGTCGGCATTATCGCACGCGTCTGCACATACCTTTCCGAACATCAGGTCAACGTGCTTGACATTTCCCAGACCATCATCGACGGTTTCTTCAACATGATGATGATTGTGGACTATTCCAACACCGACAAGGAATTCGGCGAGGTCGTGGACGATCTCGACAAGCTCGGCGAAGAGATCGGCGTGCGCATCCGCTGCCAGCGTGAAGAGATCTTCACCAAGATGCACCGCGTCTGATCCATCAGGGTTCATCGGTAAGGAGCGAAGGAACACATCATGCTGAATATCATGGAGGTCCACGAGACCAACAAGATGATCGAGCAGGAGAAGCTCGACGTACGCACCATCACCATGGGCATCAGCCTGCTGGACTGCGCGGCCGACAGCGTCGACGAAGTCTGCGACAACATCTACAACAAAATCACCACGTACGCCAAGGATCTCGTATCCACCGGCAAAGCCATCGAACGCGACTACGGCATTCCGATCGTCAACAAGCGCATCACTGTCACCCCAATTTCCTTGGTCGGCGCAAGCTCGTGCAAAACGTCGGATGATTTCGTGAAAATCGCGCATGCGCTTGACAAGGCGGCGAAGAAGGTCGGCGTCGACCTGATCGGCGGCTACTCCGCTCTCGTATCCAAGTCCATGACCCCTGCTGAAGAGCTGCTCATCCGCTCCCTGCCGAAGGCGCTGAGCGAAACCGACATTGTCTGCTCGTCCGTCAACGTGGGATCCACTAAGACCGGCATCGACATGAACTCCGTCGAACTGCTCGGCCACATCATCAAAGACATCGCACATGCCACCGCAGATAACGATTCCTACGGATGCGTGAAATTCGTGGCATTCTGCAATGCCCCCGACGACAACCCGTTCATGGCAGGTGGCTTCCATGGCGTAACCGAAGGCGACGCGGTCATCAACGTCGGCGTTTCCGGCCCCGGCGTGGTTTCCCGCGCGCTCGACGAAGCCAAGGGCAAGGACTTCGAATTCCTGTGCGAAACCATCAAGCGCACTGCGTTCAAGATTACGCGCGTCGGCCAGCTGGTGGCACAGGAGGCATCCCGTCGCCTCGGCATTCCATTCGGCATCATCGACCTTTCCCTCGCACCGACCCCGGCCGTAGGCGACTCCGTCGGCGAAGTGCTTGAGAAGATCGGCCTCGAACAGGTTGGTGCACCGGGCACCACCGCGGCGCTCGCCATGCTCAACGATCAGGTGAAGAAGGGCGGCATCATGGCGTCCTCCTACGTCGGCGGACTGTCCGGCGCGTTCATCCCTGTCTCCGAAGACAAGAACATGATCGATGCGGCAACCAATGGCTGCCTGAAGATCGAAAAGCTTGAAGCCATGACCTGCGTGTGCTCCGTCGGACTTGACATGATCGCCATTCCGGGAGACACCACCGCATCCACCATTTCCGGCATCATCGCCGATGAGGCCGCGATCGGCATGGTCAACCAGAAGACCACGGCTGTGCGCGTGATTCCGGTTGAAGGCAAAGGCGTAGGGGAGATGGCCAACTTCGGCGGCCTGATGGGATATGCGCCGATCATTCCAGTCAACCAGACCAGCTGCGAAGCTTTCGTGACTCGAGGCGGTCGCATCCCTGCCCCAATCCACAGCTTCAAAAACTAGCCCCTCCCTTCCCTCTTCCCGATGCATGCTTGTCGCGTGCGATTCATTCTTGCGATCTGTGCTTGCGTTGGGTGCATAAGCTGCTGTAATGGGGAGGTCGCAGAAGAGCGGGATATTCTATTCGCGACACACTCAAGGCCGTTTGGCCAAGCTTACGGTCTCGAACAGAATATCCCGCTCTTCTGCTCGCTTTCGTACATCTCGTTGCGTCTTGCATAAAAGAAAAGAAAACTTACTTAAGTTGAACTCAGCGCAGCTGGAGAGGCGGCGGGGTCTGTTTCAGACCGTAAAGACTTGGCCTGAGCGGCCTGGAGCGTGTCGGGAATAGACCCCGCCGCCTCTCCAGCGGAACTTGCTATACAAAAGCAAAATTATTGAAAAACCTAGAAGTTGGCAGGCAGGGGAGGAATCACTGGCCGCCGGCGAAGCCTAGCTGGCGCCAAGCTTCATAGATGGCAATGGACGCGCAGTTGGTGAGGTTCAGGGAGCGCAGGCTTGGGCGCATTGGCAATCGCACCTGTTCGGTCACGTGCGGCCCGGCCATAATATCCATCGGATCGGGAATATTGCCCGGCTCCGGGCCGAACAGCAGAATGTCGGTCGGTTTGTATTCGATGTCGGTATACAGTTTGGTGGCATGTGCGGTGAACGCGATGATGCGAGAATTCGGCATGGATTCCACTAGGTTTTCAAAATTCGGGTGTAATACCACGTGCGCCATGTCGTGATAATCCAATCCGGCGCGGCGCAGCTTCGTATCGCGCAGATTGAATCCAAGCGGCTCCACCAAATGCAGGATCGTGCCGGTCACTGCGCACAGGCGGATTGCCGAACCGGTGTTGCCTGGAATTCGGGGGGAGTAGTAGCACAGGTGGGGCGTGGAGGTTTCGGCTTTTGCCGCGTCTTCGGCCGACAGCATCGCGTCGACTACGGAAATCGGATTGCCGTGCGCATCGGTCACGAGTTCGTCCGGGCCGTAATTCGATTTGCGGTAGCCGTATTCGAACATTTTCTCGACTTTGGCTTCCGCTGCGTTTGCGCCTTGCGCGTCATTGGTATGCTCTTCGTTCGTCATGAATGCAAGAATAGGTACGATGAACGACACGAATGGGAATAATGCTGAAATCGAAAACGCCGAAGCTGTGGCGGTCGCGCTCGCCGAATGGTGGCATGCCTCGGCGCGTGATCTGCCGTGGCGATTCGGCCGTGCCACGCCATGGGGTGTGCTTGTTTCCGAGGTGATGAGCCAGCAGACGCAGATGAGCCGTGTGGTGCCGTATTGGAACGATTGGATGGAGCGTTGGCCTGATGCGGCTGCGCTTGCAGGTGCGGCGAAATCTGATGTGATCACTGCCTGGGGCAGGCTTGGGTACCCTCGGCGTGCGTTGCGATTGCAGGAATGCGCTCGTGTGGTCGCTTCCGACTATGGCAATGAGCTACCGCAAACATACGATGAGCTGTTGGCTCTGCCGGGTATCGGCGATTACACGGCCAGCGCGGTGATGAGTTTCGCGTTCGGAGAGCGCATCGCGGTGGTAGATACGAATATTCGCAGGGTGCTTTCGCGGGTTTTCCTTGGTGCGGAGTCGCTTGGTGGTGCTGCGAGCCCTGCTGAGCGTGCGTTGGCGAAGCAAGTGTTGCCGCAAGATGGTGAGTCGAAATGCAGGCGGTTCGACCGTTCTTCGGTGGTGTGGAATCAGTCGGTCATGGAATTGGGCGCGATTGTGTGTACGGCGAAATCGCCGTTGTGTGAGGCGTGTCCGGTTTCTTCGCGGTGTGTGTTTTTGCGTGATGGACGCCCGGGATTGGGGGAACGTCGCACCAGGCCGCGTCAGCGTTTCCAAGGTACGGATCGTCAGGTGCGTGGGCTGGTGCTGAATGCGTTGCGTAATCTGCCGGAAGGTGAGATTGCCGTCGACCGTAAGTCGCTTGAACGATTGTGGAATGATCATATCCAACTTGACCGTTGCATCGCGTCGTTGGACGAGGATGGTCTTATTGAGATCCTGCCGAATGCGGATGTGCGTCTTCCGGTATGAAAAAGGCGGGTGCTGACGTTCTTTGGATGCGTGCACGCTAGACTGTGGAATCATGGCACAGAAGACGTCCTCGAAATCCGGCAAGAAGCGTTCGAAAGAGCAGCAGACGATATTTCGTCGTCGTCGCATTGTCTTCGGTATTGCGGTGGTGGTGCTGGTCTCTTTTCTGGTGTTTTGCCTGTATTCCCTGTCTAGGGGGATTGTTGCGGTGAATCGGGAGATTCATCATGCGGATGTGTATGCGATTTCCCGTAAGGAAGTGCCGTCCCCGACGAAGAAGAAGAAAAGCGGGGTGCCGGATTGCGGCGCGACGAATGTTGCGCTTTCGTTGACTCCTGCGGCGTCGAGTTTCGGCGTGGGCGGTTCGATGGATTTTACGACGGATATCAAATATGACGGTTCCAGCAAGGTCGGCTGTTTGGTTGATATATCGGCTTCCAACGTTGTGTTGACGATCAAATCGGGCGATGATGTGATTTGGAAGTCGAATGTGTGTCCTGTGGATGCTGATTATCGTCTCTTGGCGAAGGGCGACGAGGTCAAGCAGACGATTACTTGGCCGGGAACGCGTATCGGCAGTGAGTGTGTGGAGGAATCCACCCTACCGAAGGCGGATCGGGGCGTGTATTCGGCGCAGCTTTCACTTGAAGGGCATCCCAAAGCCAAGTCCGATCCGGTCGGCATAACTGTCGAATAAAAATCTACAGGATATGTTATTCTCATGACTTTGCGTACATGCGTGTCATATAGCGGGCACGCTGACAAAGAAGAAGCGCCCGCGTACTAGGCATATGGTGGCCAATGGGAGCGCTTCCGGGGAAACATATCGAAACGATTTAGCGAGCGATAAGGAACGTCCATTGGCTGAGGCTACGACGAACACCACCACCATCATCGCACGCGCCGACCAGCACGATATTGATCTGCACAAGGCGTCGGACCGTGTGAATTTCGGCTCCATCCGCGAGCCCATTGATGTACCCTACCTGTTGGGTGTACAGACTGACAGCTTTGACTGGCTCATCGGCAACGAGCGCTGGCAGAAGCGTGTCGAGGAGGATTTGGAGAACGGCACCAATACCGTGTCCCACACCTCTGGTCTTGACGAGGTCTTTCAGGAGATCTCCCCGATCGAGAACTTCGCTCAGACCATGAGCCTGACCTTCTCCGATCCATATTTCGAGGAACCGCGCCACACCGTGCAGGAGTGCAAGGAGAAGGATTACACCTACTCCGCTCCGCTGTACGTGAACGCTGAGTTCGAGAACGGCGACACCGGCGAAATCAAATCCCAGACCGTGTTCATGGGCGATTTCCCGCTGCAGACCCCGCACGGCACCTTCATCATCGGCGGTACCGAGCGAGTGATCGTGTCTCAGCTGGTGCGTTCTCCGGGCGTGTACTTCGACCGTAGCCAGGATCGTACTTCCGACAAGGAAGTCTTCGGCGCGAAGATCATTCCGAGCCGTGGCGCATGGCTTGAGTTCGAGATCGACAAGCGTGATGTGCTCGGCGTGCGTGTGGATCGTAAGCGCAAGCAGTCCGCCATCGTGTTCCTCATGGCCATCGGCATGACCAAGGACGAGATCGCCGACGCCTTCAAGGATTACCCGCTGGTCATGGACGCGCTCGCCAAGGAGACCGTGCAGACCCAGGACGAGGCTCTGACCGATCTGTACCGCAAGATCCGCCCGGCCGACACCCCGACGCCGGAAGCTGGCCGCAATCTGCTGGATTCCTTCTACTTCAACACCAAGCGTTACGATCTGGCCCGCGTCGGCCGTTACAAGATCAACCGCAAGCTTGGCTTGGAGAAGGATATCAACGATCGCAGCCTGTCTCGCGAAGACATCATCTCCACCATCAAGTATCTGGTCACTCTGCATGCCGGCGACACCAAGTTCCCGGGCAAGCGTGATGGTCAGGATGTGGATCTGCGCGTGGACGTCGACGATATCGACCACTTCGGCAACCGTCGTATCCGTCAGGTCGGCGAGCTGATCCAGAACCAGCTGCGCACTGGTCTGAGCCGTATGGAGCGCGTGGTCCGCGAGCGTATGACCACTCAGGATCCGGAGGCCATCACCCCGCAGTCCCTGATCAACATCCGCCCTGTGAACGCCACCATCAAGGAGTTCTTCGGAACCTCCCAGCTGTCGCAGTTCATGGATCAGAACAACCCGCTGGCAGGTGTGACCAACAAGCGTCGTCTGTCCGCTCTGGGTCCTGGCGGTCTGTCCCGCGACCGTGCATCCATGGAAGTGCGAGACGTGCACCCGTCCCACTTCGGCCGTATGTGCCCGATCGAGTCTCCTGAAGGCCCGAACATCGGTCTTATCGGCTCTCTGGCAACCTTCGGCCGCATCAACCCGTTCGGCTTCATCGAGACCCCGTACCGTAAGGTCGTCAACGGCCATGTGACCGACGAGGTCGAATACATGACCGCAGACCGCGATGCCGAGCACGTCATCGCACAGGCCAACCAGGAGCTCGACGAGAACGGCAACTTCGTCAAGAAGCAGGCCCTTGCCCGAGTCGGTGAGGAAGAAGCGGTCGATGTGCCGGTCAGCTCCGTTGACTACATGGACGTTTCCCCGCGCCAGATGGTTTCCGTCGGCGCATCCCTGATTCCGTTCCTGGAACACGATGAGGGCCACCGAGCACTGATGGGTACCAACATGCAGCGCCAGGCCGTGCCGCTGATCGAATCCGAGCGCCCGCTGGTGGGCACCGGTGCCGAATGGCGTGCAGCCGTTGATTCCGGTGATGTGATTCTGGCTGAGAAGCCGGGCGTGGTGACCTATGTTTCCGCCGATATCATCCGTGTAATGAACGACGATGGCACCACCAGCTCCTACAAGCTGGCCAAGTTCCGCCGTTCCAACCAGACCACCTGTTACAACCAGGTGCCGCTGATCCACGACGGCGAACGTGTGGAAGCCGGCACCGTGCTGGCCGACGGCCCGGCAACCCAGAAGGGTGAAATGGCTCTGGGCAAGAACCTGCTCATCGCCTTCATGCCGTGGAACGGCTATAACTACGAGGATGCTGTGATCATCTCCCAGCGTCTCGTGCAGGACGACACCCTGAGCTCCATCCACATCGAGGAATACGAGATCGACGCCCGCGAAACCAAGCTGGGTGCTGAGGAGATCACCCGTGATCTGCCGAACGTCGGCGAAGACGCGGTGGCCAACCTCGACGAGCGTGGCATTATCCGCATCGGCGCCGAAGTCGAAGCCGGCGACATTCTGGTGGGTAAGGTCACCCCGAAGGGCGAAACCGAGCTGACTCCGGAAGAGCGTCTGCTGCGCGCCATCTTCGGTGAGAAGAGCCGCGAAGTTCGTGACACCTCGCTGCGTGTGCCTCACGGCGAGACCGGTACGGTGATCGACGTCAAGGAGATCACCCGCGAAGACGCCGAAGAAGACGGCGACGAGCTGCCGAACGGCGTGAATCAGATGATTCGCGTCTACATTGCGCAGCATCGTAAGATCACCCAGGGCGACAAGCTCTCCGGCCGACATGGCAACAAGGGTGTTATCTCCCGCATTCTGCCGGAAGAGGATATGCCGTTCCTCGCGGATGGTACTCCGGTCGACATCATGCTGAACCCGCTGGGCGTGCCTTCTCGAATGAACCTCGGCCAGGTGCTGGAACTGCACTTGGGCTGGATCGCACATGCCGGCTGGGACATTTCCCTCGACCCGGATATCGAAGCCGCTTGGAAGAAGAACATTCCGCAGGGCGCCGAAAAGGGCGAGCCGGGCACCCCGGTGGCAACCCCGGTGTTCGACGGCGTTCGTCCGGAAACCATTAAGGGACTGCTTTCCTGCACCTTGCCGGATCGCGACGGCAACAAGCTGGTCGGAGACGACGGCAAGGCCGTGCTGTTCGACGGTCGTACCGGCGAACCGTACCCGAAGCCGATTTCCGTTGGCTACATGTACATGCTGAAGCTGCACCACCTGGTCGACGACAAGATCCACGCACGTTCCACCGGCCCGTACTCCATGATCACCCAGCAGCCGTTGGGTGGCAAGGCCCAGTTCGGTGGCCAGCGCTTCGGCGAAATGGAAGTGTGGGCCCTCGAGGCCTACGGTGCCGCCTACACGCTGCACGAGATGATGACCACCAAGTCCGATGACGTCGACGGCCGCGTGCGTGTCTACGGCGCCATTGTGAAGGGCGACAACCTGCCGCCGGCAGGCATTCCGGAATCCTTCAAGGTGCTGCTCAAGGAAATGCAGTCCCTGTCCCTGAACGTCGAAGTGCTCAACGCGGAAGGTGTGGCCATCGACATGAAGGACGAGGACGACGATCCGTCTGCTTCCTCCGACGATCTTGGCTTCAACATCGGCGCGCGCCCCGACGCGGTCGCCAAGGCTGACCAGGTTGCGGAAGAGCCTGAATTCCAGTGATCCCATGGCTGGTCGCGTCGTATGAAAACGTGGCGCGACCAGCCTGACGAAACGTGATTAAGCATTAAGAATCGATAGACAGGACAATAGAGTGCTGGACGTCAACGCATTTGACAAACTGAGGATCGGCCTGGCCACTGCCGAAGACATCCGTAATTGGAGCCACGGCGAGGTCAAGAAGCCTGAAACCATTAACTACCGTACCCTGAAGCCGGAGAAAGACGGTCTGTTCGGCGAACAGATCTTCGGACCTACCCGTGACTGGGAGTGCGCCTGCGGTAAGTACAAGCGCGTGCGCTTCAAGGGCATCGTCTGCGAACGCTGCGGTGTGGAAGTCACCAAGAGCCGTGTGCGCCGTGAGCGCATGGGCCATATCGAGCTTGCCGCTCCGGTGACCCACATCTGGTTCTTCAAGGGTGTTCCGTCCCGTTTGGGCTACCTGCTGGACATCGCTCCGAAGGATCTGGAAAAGGTCATCTACTTCGCTGCCTACATGGTTACCAGCGTCGATGAGGAACAGCGTCACGAGGATCTTCCGGGTCTGCAGGATGAGTTCGACAACGACATCGCCAATCTGGAGAAGCGTCGCAACGCGGAAATCGAAGAGCGTGCCAAGAAAGTTGAATCCGATCTGGCCGAACTTGAGGCCGAAGGTGAAGCCAAGGGCTCCGCACGCGCCAAGCTGCGCAACAGCGCCGAGCGTGAAATGGCCGCGATCCGCATCCGTTTCGACGAGCAGATTCAGCGTCTGAGCGCCGTGTTCGACCGCTTCAAGAACCTGAAGCCGGGCGACATGGAAGGCGACGTCGACCTGTGGCGCGAAATGGAAGACCGCTACGGCGACTACTTCGAAGGCTGCATGGGCGCCGAAGCCATCAAGAAGCGCTTGCAGGACTTCGATCTTGAGGCCGCTTCCAAGCAGCTGCGTGAGGAAATCGACACCGGCACCGGCCAGCGCAAGGCCCGCGCCCTGAAGCGTCTGAAGGTCGTCAACGCCTTCCTGACCACCGGCAACAAGCCGGAAGCCATGGTGCTCGACGTGATCCCGGTCATTCCGCCGGATCTGCGTCCGATGGTGCAGCTCGACGGTGGCCGTTTCGCCACTTCCGATCTCAACGACCTCTATCGTCGTGTGATCAACCGTAACAACCGTCTGAAGCGACTGATCGAGCTCGGCGCTCCTGAAATCATGCTCAACAACGAAAAGCGTATGCTTCAGGAAGCCGTCGACTCCCTGTTCGACAACGGTCGTCGTGGACGCCCGGTCACCGGCGCTTCGAACCGCCCGCTGAAGTCCCTGAGTGACATGCTCAAGGGCAAGCAGGGTCGTTTCCGTCAGAACCTGCTTGGTAAGCGTGTGGACTACTCCGGCCGTTCCGTGATCGTGGTCGGTCCGTCCCTGCGCATGCACCAGTGCGGTCTGCCGAAGCCGATGGCCCTCGAGCTGTTCAAGCCGTTCGTCATCAAGCGTCTTGTGGACCTCAACTACGCGCAGAACATGAAGAGCGCCAAGCGTCTTGTGGACCGTGGCGATTCCGAAGTGTGGGGTGTGCTCGAAGAGGTCATCGCCGAACATCCGGTGCTTCTGAACCGTGCACCTACGCTGCACCGTCTGGGCATTCAGGCATTCGAGCCGATCCTGGTGGAAGGCAAGGCCATCCACCTGCCACCGCTTGCCTGTGCCGCATTCAATGCCGACTTCGATGGCGACCAGATGGCAGTCCACCTGCCGCTGTCCGCTGAAGCCCAGGCCGAGGCCCGCTCCCTGATGATGGCTTCCGACAACATTCTGAAGCCGGCAGACGGCCACACCGTGACCATGCCGAGCCAGGACATGATCCTCGGTCTGTACTACCTGACCACCGTCATCGACGGAGCCAAGGGCCAGGGCCGTGTGTTCTCCTCGCTCGAAGAGGCCGAAATGGCGCTCGACAAGCACGAGATCGACATGCAGGCCAAGGTGCTTATCCGCCTTCCGAAAGACTTCGTGCTTCCGAAGGGTTGGGAACCGAGCGAAATCGAAGTCATCGATCCTGAACCGGGCAGCCCGGCGGTAGTGAAGGAAGAGCGCTTCCACGATGGTTCCGTGCTTTTCGCGACCTCCTACGGCCGCATCCTGTTCAACAGCACGCTGCCGGTCGACTACCCGTTCGTGAATGATCAGGCTCCGAAGAAGCGTCTGAGCAAGATCGTCGACGACATCGCAACCCGTTACTCCACTGCACAGGTGGCTGCAACGCTGGACGCTCTGAAGGATATGGGCTTCACCCGCGCACCGTGGTCCGGTGTGTCCTTCGCGTTCTCCGACGTTATCCAGCCGTCCGAGCGCGACGAGTTCATCGAGAAGTACGAAGCCGAAGCCGACAAGGTCAACGAGAACTACGAAATCGGTATGCTTACCGAAGAGGAGCGCCGCCAGGAACTCATCGACCTGTGGACCAAGTGCACCAGTGAGGTTTCCGAGGCTGTCGAGAAACACTTCGACTCCAAGAACAATCTGGCTATCATCGTGCAGTCCGGTGCACGAGGAAACATGATGCAGATCAACCAGATCGCAGGTATGCGAGGCCTCGTGGCCAACCCGAAGGGCGAGATCATTCCTCGACCTGTGAAGTCCAACTACCGCGACGGCCTGTCCGTGCTGGAATACTTCATCTCCCAGCACGGCGCGCGTAAGGGTCTGGCCGATACCGCACTGCGTACCGCAGAGTCTGGTTACCTGACCCGTCGTCTGGTGGACGTCTCCCAGGACGTGATTGTGCGCGAAGAGGATTGCGGCACCAAGCGCGGCCTGACGATGAAGGTCGGCGAGCGTGACGCTGAAGGCAACCTGCATCTCGTCAAGGCTGCCGACGGTGGTCCGTACTCCCGCCTGCTCGCAGCTGACGTGATCGATCCAGCCGACGGCGAAACCGTGCTGTACAAGGCCGGCGACGCGCTGTCCATGGACGTGCTCAACGATCTCGTCGCCCACGATGTGGAAGAAGTCAAGGCCCGTTCCGTGCTCACTTGCGATTCCAAGCGCGGTGTGTGCGCCAAGTGCTATGGCTGGTCTCTGGCCACCAACAAGCTTGTGGACGTCGGCGAGGCCGTTGGCATCGTGGCAGCACAGTCCATCGGCGAGCCTGGTACCCAGCTGACGCTGCGTTCCTTCCACTCCGGCGGCGTCGCTTCCGCATCCGATATCACCCAGGGTCTTCCTCGTGTTACCGAGCTTTTCGAAGCTCGTACCCCGAAGGGCGAGGCTCCGATCGCGGAGTTCGCAGGCGTGATCAAGGTGGAAGACACCGAGCGCGGCCGTCAGGTCATGCTGAAGCCGGACGACGAATCCGTCGAACCGATCGTCTACCCGGTAACCCGTCGCGCCCCGATGATGGTCAAGGACGGCGAGCATGTCGAAGCTGGCACCCAGCTGATCGAAGGCTCCGTCGATCCTAAGAAGATCCTGCGCATCCTCGGCCCTCGTGCCGCCCAAGTGAACATTGTGGAGGAAGTGCACACCGTGTACCGCTCCCAGGGCGTGGATATCCACGACAAGCACATCGAGGTCATCGTGCACCAGATGCTGCGTCGTATCACGGTGATCGATTCCGGCGATACCGACCTGCTTCCGGGTGAACTGGTGGATCAGGCCCGCTTCAAGGCCGCCAATATGAAGGCCGTGAAGGAAGGTGGCAAGCCTGCCGCCGGTCGTCCGGAGCTGATGGGCATCACCAAGGCTTCGCTGGCAACCGATTCCTGGCTGTCCGCGGCTTCCTTCCAGGAGACCACCCGCGTGCTCACCGAAGCCGCCCTGAGCCAGAAGGTCGACGACCTGAAGGGCCTCAAGGAGAACGTCATCATCGGTAAGCTCATTCCGGCCGGTACCGGTCTTGCCCGTTACCGTAACGCCGTGGTCGAGCCCGACAAGGCCATTCGCGACACCATCTACCCGAACTTCGGTTTGGGTGGCGACGAGTCCGATGCTGCCTTCGGCGATGCGGATCTGTCCGAAGTCGACTTCTCCAACATCGATTTCGGCGATCTGAAGCTTGGCGACGACTTCAATCCGGATGACTTCCTGGACGACAATGGTGGTCAGATGGATTTGGGCGACACCCTGTGATCCGAAAGACGATGATGGAACGACATAACGTCTGAAATCATCCGATAGACATAAAAATGGGGATTGGCTTCAAACAGCTGATCCCCATTTTTAATACAAAAAAGACGATTGTTGCGATTATTATGCCAACAGTCGGCATATTACGAAACTGCCTGTATTGCAGGGCGAATATCACCATCGCAAAATCAAACGTCAAATTACAATAAGGGCATGAGCTTCCTTCCATATCCGCCGCCGCCCGAACCAGGCTGGTACGACGATGACGCCACCGTAATGTCTTCCTTCGCCGATTCTGCAATGCCTGGAATGGCGCAATCTCAGCTGATGGAACAGGTTTCCGTTTCGCTGGAACCAACCAATGACGAGTCGGTCAATGACGAACCGGCCAACGATGATGATATCGATTGGGATGGCACGGTGCTGTCTTCGGCATTCACCATGAAGCAGCCGAAGCTGGAATACACGCTTTACAATGAGCAGACCGGTCAGGAAGTGATTATCGACATGGGCGTGCTGCTGGGACGCAAACCGTCCGTTGAAGTGCCGGAAGGTGCTAAATCCGTGAAATTGGAGGATTCGACGCGTACGATTTCACGTAATCATGCGGCGATCAGCTTCGATCAGGATGGCACGTTATGGATTGAGGATTATGGATCGCTTAATGGCACGTACCTTATTCGAGACAATGAGGAGACCAAGGTCGAGCACAAGCCGATGAAGTTTGAGGCACCTTGCACGGTTCGTATCGGAGACCAGTTCTTCACGCTCGAGCAGCGCTGATTGAAACGTTGTTTTGCGCATCACCAAGTATGCCGTCAAACCGCAAGGTTTGGGATGACTGAAATGACGGCGCGACAATGAACGATGTCGAGAGTAGAAGAAGGGCTGTACACGTGAGGATGCGCATACAGCCCTTCTTGACTATTGCGATTCGCTACCTGCCAACTGGCGCTTGCTGACCGGCTATTTGCTACTGGCGCAGGCGGATGGCCGCGTTGACGGCGGAATCATTGAGATTGGCAAGCCAGTCAAGCAGATCCGGGTAGATATTCGGATTGCGTGCGAGGAAGGGGTGCAGCTCCGGAGCCTCGCTCGCGATTTGGGCCATCAGCAGCTTGTCTTGCGTGGTCATGGCCAATTCCGCGGTAAAACCGCTATTCGATGCGGCCGGTTCCTGCGGCTGCATGGCGTGCTGGGCGTTGTCCGTGTACGGCTCCGCGTACTGCTGCCCGTCATATTGCGGCTGGGCCGAAGAATAATCGGCTACTTCCGACAAATCCGCTGGATTAGTGTACGGGTCGACATATTCCGTTGAAACGTCGTTCGCCATATTCGATGCCGGCGCTTCCATGAACGATTCAGGCTGGTATTGGTCGGTTGCCGGCGGCTGGTATTGCATCTGATGCTGCACGTCCGACGATTGCCGCGGCTGCTGATACTGCGCTTGCGTTTGGGATTGCTGTGCCTGTTCCGGAACGGTTTCGGTATTCCTCTGCATAACGCCTTCCTGCGGAACCGGCCACCCCAATGCGACCAGCTGCTGGCGTGCGCGTTCATCGCCGAATTGAGCGACCCAACGTTTCAGACCAGGGTACGCACGCGGATTGGCAACCACATTCGCGCCGAATTCTGGATTTTCGTAAGCGATTTTCGCCAAGAGCACGGGATCTGCGTTCGGATCCTGCACAGCTGCGGCCGCGGTATCGAAATCGACCATCATGGTCTCCTTATCTCGTGATCTGTAAATATTGTATTGAATGCGCTGAGAACAAAGCGGCAATCTAATCATCGACGCTTGCCATTGCGGGAACATGCGCGTTATTGAACGGTTCGCAACGTCTGCAATGTGCCTTCCTGCAAATCGACGATATCCTCATGATCTCCGATTTTGCTGACGTTTCAATCGTTGTCATCCGAAATATTGGTTGCCGTATCCGCTGCGTTATTCGCTGAATCGTCGCTCGCGCCGCGTTTGCCTTGAAAATGGAAAACGTCGGCAAGCGAAAGCTTGGCACGCCATCTGCGCAATGTCGGCAATGACTTGAGCATGTACTGGCGTTCCTGCTCAATATCGCGCCAATACTGCTGCACATGCTCCTCGTTGACGGTATTACCGGAGAAGGTCGCGTAATCGGCTTGTGTGCTCAAGGCAAGCAACGTTTCACTGGAAATATCCATCTGGCTTGCGATGGAGACCGCCTGTTCGCTGCGCGTGCCTTGAATGTCAAGTCCGCTTTGCCGGGCGAGCGCCGCCACGGATTGCCATCCTGCTGCCACTCGCTGTTGCGCGCTGCCGTGTTTTCTTGACCGTGCCAATGCGATCGCTTTGATAGCGAGCAGGAGGCCGCATACGATGAGCAGCGTCCACAGGGGGCTTCCGTAGATGGCTACTTTTCTTGCGATTCTGCCGAAATGCTGCCAGAAGAGGTTGGTTGACGTTTCGTCAGCCATGCTTCCGCCGATTGAGGACCTGCCTTTGGCTTGGTTATCGTCGCGCAGCGGGTCGGTGAGGGGTACTGGGGGCTGACGCACCAGATTCTGCGGGTTCGGTGGGGTGAGGTTCTGGTTTTCGTCGGGGACTTTGGTTTCCTTTGGCGTCGGGTAGAACGCCACCCAGCCGTAGCCGTCCAGTTTGATTTCCACCCATGCGGTCACGTCGTTGCCGGTGAATTCGATGACGGTGTTTTTCCCTTGTTTTTCGGTGCGGTTTTCGCTGATGTCGCCTTCATCGTCTTTTGGTAGGAATCCAAGCACCACTCGGCTTGGAAGTCCCAGGCTGCGTGCCATGAGTGCCATTGCGGAGGCGTATTGTTCGCTGTCTCCGACCATGGCCGTTCCGGCGAGCAGCTGGTCGATACGGTAGTTGCCGTGGCCGGCGGTAGACGGGTAATCGCCGCTCAAGCCGTGCGAGAACCAGCCTGATTCCTTGAGTTTTTCGGCGATGGCCTGGGCTGCTTCGCCGCCTTTGGATTGGCCGCCGGCGATGGCTGTGGCGAGTTTGTCCACACAATCGGGCACGTCTTCGGCTTTTGGCTGGCTGATGGAGGCTGCATTGGCTTTGACGATTTGCTTGTCGGTGGGAACTGTTGGCATGATGCCGGTTTCCGTGTAGGTGAGGCCTTCGGAAGTGCGTGAAGGGTAGATGGCCGACATGGTGTCGCTGTTGTAATAGAACGAGTCGGCGTTTTCGCTGTTGTCGAAGGTCACGCTCGATGCGGCTCCGGCCATGGGCAGCCAGTAGTCGCTCAGGCCTTTGTTCACGGTGAATGTTGCGGTGAATTTCTTGCCTTCGGCGTTGTTGGTGATAGAGGTGCCGACACGATGGTAGTTGGAGGAGTCCGATGACATGGCGGAATCGGACAGGTTCCATACGTTGCCGTCGAAACGGTCCATGACCGCTAGCCGCACGCCCGATCCTGCGGGCAGGTTTTGAACGGTGAGGAGCACATCGTCCTTGCTGTTTTTGATGTACGAACGCATGCCGCTCAACGGGCTTGTGTAATCGTACGGGCTGAGCGGCGGATCGTAATGGTCGCGCAGAATGGTGCGGTCCTGGCCGACGGCAAGGCATCCTCCGATCGCCAATGCGATGGAAACAACCACGATTACCACGGAACTGATCCAACGTCCCAATTCCAGTAATTTCCAACGTGCACTGATCCAAATCACGAGCACAAGCGCCATCGCGATGCCGACGAATATGCGGTAATAGCCGGAAGATGAGCCGAGCAATGCACAGATCGCAAGATTGGCGATGACGGGAATGATGGCGATCATGGTGAATCGTCCATCTTCCGTCACTGCGAAAATACCGGTGAGCAGCGCGAACCACAGGCAGATGGTCCATACGGCAAGCAGACAGCCGTCCGCGGTACCGGTTGGAGGCTCGACCGACAGAATGAATTTGAAGGAGCCAAGCATCTGCATCCAACCTTGCGTAAGCGTACGCAGGGTTGGGATGAAGTGTGTGATGGTGGTGTCGTTGAGGAACAGAACCGGGCCGACAACCAGTTGCGCGACGGCCGTGAACAGTATCTGCCACCAGAGGCGGAGCGCGGGAACCGTGCCTGCGAGCGCCACGAGTGATCCGATGATGGTGGCTGGAATGGCGGCGAGGGCCCAGGATGCGGCTGATCCGTAGACGTCGATGAGGTTGCTGGCTGCGGCGAGGGTGAGCAGGGCTGCTACGAGCAAGCTTGCGTATTGCGAGGCGCGTGGTCGGTGTAAGTAGGGAAGGACTTGCGATTTGCCGTCTCGTGACATCCAGATGGCGGAGTGTGTGGAGTCGGCCCATGAGCCTGTTCCGGTGCCTGTTTCCGTGAAGGTGCCGGTGGATGATTCGGTGAAGGTGTTGCCGAATCCGGTGGTGTGGTCGGCGCGGGTTTCGCCGGTATTGGCGTTGATGCTGTGTTTGCTGAATCCTGCGGTGCTCATGCCAGTACCCCCATGATCATTGGAAGATCGTCTAGGTTTCCTACGGTCGCCAGGGTGAAGTCGGCGTATTGTTTGATGGCGCGTGGTTGCCCGATGGTGGTTTGCAGTACCACGCAGGTTGCTGATCGGGGGAGCGCGAGCGCTATGTGTTTGATCTCGTCGATGCTTTTGAGCCTGCCGACGGTGATGTAGTAGAACGATGAGTCGGGGCGTGGGTGAGGGTGGTTTGTGCGAGGTTCGGATTGTCGTTGATGTCGGGGGTAATGGCGCTGCATCCGTCGAGGAATTCCGTGGAGTTGCATGGCGTGGCGTGTTCGTTTCCCGCATGGGAGGTTACCGGGCGGTTTTGGAGCAGGCATTGCACGCCGATGGATGCGTGGACGGATACCGCCAGTTCGAATTCGTCGGAGCTGAGGTAGTCGTCTGGGTTCACGCTGATGGTCAATGCGGTGTTGGTACGTCGGGTTGCTTCGTATTGGCGGATCATCAGTGCTCCCGTTTTTGCGGAGCTGAGCCAGTGCACGTTGCGCACGTCGTCGCCCGGCTCGTATTCGCGCAGTCCGTAGAAGTCGAGGTCGTCGTCGACGATTTCGCCGCTGGGCTGACCTTCGAAGTCTCGCGGAATTCCGGCGTTGAGTGTGTTCAGCATGACGGTTTGCGGGTGGATGAACACGTTGATTTGGTCGGCGAGTTTCTTTTCGTGCCGTACGAGTCCAAATGGGTCACCTTTGCGTATGGAAAGCGGTCCGACCGGCAACACCGCGCGGGAGACGGCGGTGAATTCCACGGTTGTTTGGTGCGATTGGCCAGCGGTGAGCATGGGGATGGAGAATCGTTCGTGATTGTCGCCGATGGACAGGTCGCCTCGTGCGGATGTGGTTGGCGTGTGTCCCGGATTGTCGACGCACACGTCGACTTTCACGGTGTCTGACACGGTGACTCGCCTTCTAGACACGTCTATGGTGGCAGTGAACGACGTGTTGCCGAGCGACAGCATGATGGCGGCGACCATCATGCAGACGAATATGATCGCCATGGCCAGCAGTTCATGCCATCCGAGGATCGTGAACGCTATGAGCGAGGCGATGGTGAGTCCGGCTACTGCCCATCCGAGTGGTGACACATATGAGGTGACCAGTCGTTTGATGCGATGCTTGATGCGTCGCAGGGATCGTTGCATGGTTCTCCTGCGTTGCATGGTTTTGGATTGTCGCATACTTGACCTTTCGGGGGTTTGCGAACGTTTCGTGCGGTTGTGCGCTTCTGTCGTGCTGCGCGTGCAGTGTGCAGCTGTGTCGGGTATACGTTTCAGACGGTGGCGCCTACGGTCGGTGCAGGTACGTTTTCGAGGATCTGTTCGATCATCTGTTCGGGGGTGTATCCGGCGAACGTGGCCTCTGCGGTGAGCGTGATGCGGTGCGCGAGCACGGCGACCGCCAGCTGCTTCACATCGTCGGGTACCGCATATCCGCGATTGTTGGACGCTGCCCACGCGCGGGCGCATCGGGTCAGCGCGAGTGCGCCTCGCATGGACGATCCGACTTGGATGCGTTCGTTGTGGCGCGTCGCTTCCACCAAGCGCACGATGTACTCGAGGATCGCGTCGTCAAGATGAACGGTTTCGCTGATGGCACGCATGCGTAGCACGTCGTTGCCGGTGAGCACCGCATGTACGGTGGATGCACGGTCGGTGACGTTGACCTGCTTGAGAATGCTTACGCTCACGTCATGGCTCGGATAGCCGATGGTTGTTTTGATGAGGAAACGATCCATCTGCGCTTCCGGTAGTTTGTAGGTGCCGAGCTGTTCGATGGGGTTCTGGGTGGCGATGACCATGAAAGGCTGCGGTACCGCGTGGGTTTCGCCGTCGACGGTGACTTTCTGCTCTTCCATGACCTCGAGCAGCGCGGACTGTGTTTTCGGCGAGGCTCGGTTGATTTCGTCGGCAAGCACGATGGATGCGAAAATCGGGCCTTCGCGGTATTCGAATTCGCCGTTCTTTTGGTCGTAGTAGGTTACGCCGACCACGTCGGAAGGCAGCAGATCCGGAGTGAACTGGATGCGCTTGAACGACATGTCGATGGAGTTGGCGAGGCCTCGGGCCAGCTGCGTCTTGCCTGTTCCGGGGTTGTCTTCAAGCAGAATGTGGCCGCCGACAATCATGGCGGTGGCGCATTGGCGGATCGGTTGTTCCTTGCCGACCACGACCTGGGAGACGCTGTCGACCAGTTTGGCGAACTGGTTGTAGAATTCGGTGATGTCGGCCTGTGGCGCGGACATCATGGACGAGGTTGCGGCTGGCTGCGCGGGCTTGGCTTGCGGTGTTGTGGCCTGCGGGAATTGGCGTGGTGCCGCTGTCGGAATTGGCTGCGATTGCGGCAATGGTTGTTGCATCTGCACCGGCTGTGCCGGTTGCGCCTTCATGGGGTGCGTTGTTGGAACCGTAGGCATTGCAGGCCTGGAGGGCGTTGCGTTGTATGCGCTGAGCACGGTGTCTTCATCGTCGCCGCTTTGCTTCTGCGGATGCGTCGGCAGGCTTGGAGCTTGGAATGCGAGGCGCATCTGCGGATTGCCAGGCTGTTGCGGCTTGTTCATATGGTGCCCGATGGAACCCAGCTGGGTGGCGTCGTCATCGTTTTCGTTGCTCATGGGTGCTCCTTGCTTGCTTCTATTGGTCGTATTGATGATTGGTTGTCGATATTGGATTGTTCGTCGAGATTGCCATACCGGCTAGCGATTGGCGTAATAGGCCAAGCCTCTCACCCACGGCTTGCTTTTTCCATCGATGGTGGAAAGAGCTACGGATGAAGCCGTAGGGGCGTCACTTTGCCCTGATCCCGACTGGTCCGGATTGGAATCAGGCTTAGGATCGGGGGTTGGTCCGTTATAGCGGTCGGAGTCTTTGATCGTTGATCCGTCTGCCTCGTTGTTGAGTGCCGGGTCTGGACCGGTGACTTTAAACTTCCATGTGTAGTCAACCCCCGTTGGTAGCTTTTCGGCGTTCAACTGACTGGTACCTTGGGCCCAAGGGATTTCGTATGTTTTGCCACCTCCGGTGAATACGAAAGAGTAGCTGCCAATTTGATTCCATGTTTTCACCGATCCGCCGGCGACCTTGATGAGATTCGTGTCATTGGCATCCCAGGAAAGGGTCGGCATGGTAGTGATTTCCGCTTTGATTTTGTTGCCGACGGTATTGCTGTTGGCAGTTTCAGGGGTGCTGATATGTGACGTATCAATGAAGTATTGCTGGACATTTACCGTATCGCAGGTGCTCCAGTTACCGGAAAGCGGCCATTCTGCTCTGTTCTCGTGAAGATCAACATTGTAATAATCCTTGGCCCTTACAACAAAGCCTGTGACGCGCCCTTTTTTGGACCAGGTCGCCACACATGTATTGTTGCTGAGTTCCAGCTTCACATTGGTTGGAGGGTCGACTGCTGTGAAGGGCGAAACGGATGTTTCGCTGCTCGACGAACCACTGCGTTCCGTGACCACGGTAATCGTTGGCTTAATCTCTTTGTAATACCACTCGTTCTTGATGTCGAATTCGACGGAATAGTCCGTGGCATTGGTCTCTACGGATCTGTCTTCGTCTCTGATACTTACCGTAATCGACTGGTATTTCGAGTTACGGGCGTCATTGATCCGCCCGCTCACCACAATCTTGTCGCCATTCTGCACTGCGGAGATGGTTGGTTTGTCAGGCTTACCCCAAGGCGAAACGGCATTGGACACGGCGGATGGCTGACTCCAGTTCATTTTGTTATGCGCCTTGACCGTGGCGGTATAGGATGCGCCATTGGTAATCGCATTGTCGTCGAATTTGAACGTGAAGCTTGTACCTTCAACCTTTTGCGTCGGATTCGCTATATTGGATCCATTTAACGTCACCTCATAGCCGTCGACGGCGGAGAAATTGCCTTCCGGAGCTTTCCATGTGACAACGACGGTGTTCCTGCCGGCTTCGGCCTTCACATCGGTCGGCGCGTCCGGAAGCTTGTCAGGCGTGCCTTCCACGCTGTTCGACTCCTTCGACCAGCCGACCTCATTCTTGGCCTGCACCTTGAACGAGTACGTCTTGCCGTTCTTCAAACCGGTAATCTGGCAGGAGGTCACGGAACCGCACAATTTCTCGCCGGAACCGTCGCCGTTCCACGTCACCTTGTATTCGCTGATCGGGCTGCCGTTCGAAGAACCGGCCGTCCAACTCAGATTCACCACGCCATCCTGCGGGTCTCCCGCGATGGGGGAGGGCAGAGGCGCATCCGGCTTGTCCATTACCGAAACGCTGATGGTGCCTGTAACCTCACGTTCCTTCGTATTGGTGGCATCACGCACGTTGACGATCACCTTGTTGATGCTCGAGCCGATGTCGGAAGCTGCGCTGATCGACACTACGCCGTTGGACGGGCAGTCCACGGTCAGCTTCGACGCGCCGTCGGACGTACATCCGGTCACGGTCAATGCGGAATCGGGGAACGGATTGTACGCGTCGGCAAGCAGGTTCACTTCCTCGCTGCTTCCCGCCTTGACCTTCACGGTTTTCGCGTTGATGCGTGCCAAAGGCCTGTTGGAGGTCGTCACACGAACCGTGACGCCCGCGTTCACCGTGCCCTTCGAATATTGGATTGAAATGGGCACGCTCACCGTGGTTCCCGGTGACGTGGTTTTGTCGGCGGACACGGTCAGTTTGCCGTTAGAACTCACTTTGGCGCTCACCTGGTCGGAATCAGCGCCACCAGAATACGTGTACTGTTTTTCATCGTCGTATAGGTCGGACGCCGAATGGGTCAACGCGGTCAGGTCGATGGTGGTGGCGCTTTCGCCGGCGACCACGTCGATGGTGGGCGAAGAGAACGTCGGCGCGGGCGCGTCACGCCCGATCACGGTGATCGGCAACGTCAACACCGCCGAATTGATTATTTTCACCTTGTTGTTCTTGTCGCGCTTGCCATCCACCGCGGTGAAGGTGATGGATGCAGGGCCGGAGTAGTCCTTCGGCGCGGTGAACTTCAACGTCTGGTCGTTCACATACAGGTCGCCGTCCGCGGCTTTCGTGGCGCTTACCGAATCGGCGCCGTCCACATATGCGGTCTTGCCTGCGCCCACGCGCACGTAATCGGCGATATTGATGGTGATCGTCTCGCGCGCGTTCACTTTCAATGCTGGTGCCTTCGGTCGAAGAATCGGCGGGAACACGCCATATGCGGGCACTTGGATGAACGCCGTGGACATGATGCCGTATGTCGTGTTGGTCACGGTGTATGGCACTGCTCGCGCCTCGTCCGTCAATTCCACGGTAATGGTCGTGGATTTGTCTCCGCCCTTGACATGTGCGTGGTCGGTGGCCGAATCATCCACGGCCACCTGCAGTTCGTCGGCGCTGCCGGAAGGATTCGCGATCCATTGCGAAACGTCCACGTCGACCGATTTCTTGTCGATCGTCGCCGAAGAAGGCACACGATAATCGTATGCGGTCGGCGGTTCGATGGTGGCGTTGCCATCGACGTTCACCGTCAGCGTTGCTGTGTCGGACAATCCCGCTTTGTCTTTGACCGTATACACCACGTAATAGGTGCCCGCCTGCTGCGGTGTGGTGAAGGCGAGCGCATTATCCACTACGTTCACATTGCTGATGTCTTGCGATTCGACGTCTTCGCTGACGGTCAGGTCGGTGCTGTCTCCGGAAATGTCGTTTTGCGCCACGGGTACGGTTGCTGCAGTGTTGGGGCGCAATGTGATTTCGTCATCGCGCGCGTACACGCCCGAGTCGGTGCCGGATGTGAACACGCCCACGCGGATTTGCGCTTGGGATCGTTGGCCGGTCCAGTCTTCGACGGCGTATGAGAAGGTGTCGGTTCCTGCGGAGTCGGCATATGCCTCGTATACCAGGTAGGTGGCTCCGACTTCGCTGATGCGTCCGAGCGTCGGAGCCTTGTTGCCAAGGCCGAGCAGCTGCACGTCGTCACCATCGGCGTCGATGCCGGTCAAGGTGATTGGGATTTGGACTTTCTGCCCTGCCGCAACCTGTGCTTCAACGTCGGATGGTGTTGGCGCCGCCTTGTTTTCGGCGTCTTTTTGATGCACGTTGATGGTGATTGTGGCAGATGCCGCGTTGCCGAGATTGTCTTTGATCGTGTACGTTACGGGGAAGGATCCGGTTTGGTCGGATGCTTGGTATCGTACGGTGTTGCCTGATACGAATACGAGTCCTTTGAACGTGCTCTTGTCGTATTGCAGGTCGTTTTGCAGGTTTACCGTGGTGCCGTCGGAGTAGGTAACGTGGTCGAGCACGTCGATGGAGACGATGCCGTCGGTGCGTACCTGCGTGGTGATGTTGTCGGCTTTCGGTATGGAGTTGGAGGTGGTCAACGCCGGCGGCTGCAGTACGATTACGCCGGTCGACGTGCCTGCTGCGTTGGCTACACTGTATTTGATTTGCACGGGTTCGGTCGGCACCTGTCGTGCGGTGATGTAGACGCGCTTGTTGCTCACGACGCCGGTTTTGATGCCGCTTGCCGCGTCGGCGGTCACGTTGGTCACGGACAATACGCCGCCCATCGGGTCGACGTCGTTGGCCAGGGGCTCCACGATCGCGGTGTTGTCGGCGCCGAGCAGTGCCACGTCGTTGGCGGCGATGGGTTTGGCGGAGTCTCCGGTCGTGGCCTGTACTTCAATGCGGGCCAGGCCGGTCGTGGGAATGGTTCCTTGCGTGATGGTGTAGGGCACGTAGTAGGTGCCGGGGTTGGCCGCGCTGAAGGTGAACGACATGTCGGTGGCGTTCATGGCTGTGGATGCGCCGGATGGGGTTTCCACGGCGGTCAGCTGCGTGGGTTCGGCCGAGGTGCCGTGCACGTATTGTTTGAGCGAGACGGTGGTGCGTGCGTCTGGCGTGGTCTGCTTGACTACCGGATCAATCACCGCGGCCAACGTGTTGGCCGGTTTCACTGAGAAATACACCATGCCGGTGCCGGTCTGCTGTCCGTCGGAAACGGTTACTTCGATGCTGGCTCTGCCGGAAGACATGGATCCCGCGTTGAATACGAGCTGCCCGTCGGCTCGCGTGGAGACGGTCACCTGGTCGGTGTTCTGCGGGGTTGCGGATACGAGCGTGAGCGGATCGCCGTCGGGGTCGGAGAAGCTGCCCAAAGCGTTGGTGGTGTAGGTGGCTCCTTGCTCCACGTCGATTTCCGGTGGCGTATCGGTTTGCTGGGGCGCGTTGTCGTCGTTTCCGACCAAGGTGAGGTTCACGTTGGCGTTGGATGTCTGCCCGCGTCCGTCGGAAATCTCATAGCTGAACGATACCGATCCCTCGGCTGCCGCGGATGCGTCGAGCTGCAGGTATCGTCCGTCATATACGGGTGAGACGCTGATGTTGGCTCCGTCCGGGGCGCTTACCGAGGTGATGCGCAGCACGGAACAGTCGGTCTGCTCGTCGTTGCGAAGCACGTCGAGAATCTGCTGCGATCCCGTTCTCGCGCCGAGCAAATCGTCTTCCGCTTTGATCTGCCCGGATTGCGACGAACAGGTTTTGCTGAAATTATGCTGGTTGTTGGCACTATCGTTGTTCTGTTCCTGCTGCTTCGACTGTTTGGTTTCCACCTTGTTCCATTGGATTTTGATGACTTTGGTGGATTCCTGCGGATTCCAGACGTTGCCGTTGACCACGTCGTTGAGTATGACCAGACGATGGTTGGTGCGGAATATCAGTTCCGAAGTGGCGTTGATGTTGGTCAGGGTGTCGAATGTCGTGTCCGAACCGTCGGCGGAGCATGCTTTGGCGTAATTGTTGGCTTTCTGTGCCCATGCGGCGAATACGCATCCTCCTGTGGATACCGGCTGGGCGGCCTCGCCTTTGCCGGAATTTGGGGTTTCAGAGGTTTTCTTGGTGCTGAGGTTCACCGTTGCGAGTCCACGTGGTGTCGCCACGGCCACCCATCCGTTCTGTTTGCCGTCCGTGGAAGGGGCTTGCAAGGTCATGTCGCCCTGCAGATTGATGGCTGCGCTTCCCTGCGGCCAGTACACGGTGCTTTTCGTCGCCACGACCGGGGTTGCGCCGATAACGGTGAACGATTCGGCATGCGGTGCGCCTTTGATTGTGTCTGTTTGCTCGTTCGTGCCCTGCGGCCCGTCGAGGCTCAGCACCGCACCATCGGAAGCACGGTATCCGTATACGGTTCCGTCGTGTGTCAACGCGATTTTTCCACCGGATCCCAGCTTCATGTTCGGCTTGTCGGTGGTTGGATTGACGGATTTCACATCGGAAGCGGATCCCACCCACACATTGCCGGTTTTGACATTGATGAACGCTGCGGTGTCGCCTCCGACAATGGTTTCGATATCCGTTTTGATGGCGGTGTTGCCGGTTTCGCTGATGGTGGAAGCCGCGATGTTGCTGGCTTTCGTACCTTCGGAAATCACGGTGCTGCCATTATGTTGGGCCACGTCGAAACGGGAGGCCGCGGATGAGACTCCAGCGTTCACATCCTTGTTTTTCGCATTGAATCGTGCGGCCTTGCGGTCCTTCAGCGAAGTGATCCACACGGTGCCGTCGTCAAGTTGCACATGCCGTTGCGTCACCGAATGGACGATGAACGCGCCTGCGATGATGCCCAGCAACAGAAGCAGCATGACGATCGGTGTGATCCACCGTCTGCTTCCCGACGGCAACAGTAGTTTGCGCATCATCGATCCGAAGTGCAATTGACGTTCATACGATTGTGCCGACTGATTGGCTGCGTTCTTGCGTTTGCCCATTTCCGGTTCTTCCCTGAATGTTCCGATTGTCGTTGTGTTCGTTCCGGACGTCGCCTGCGATTGAATAATGCCGTCGGCCGACCCTGTTGCGAAATGCTGCGATGCTTATGGTTTAGCTGCGCACGCTATCGTAGGATTCTGCGACATCTGACGGTCGGTCCGGATGAGGCTCACCTGAATGCAGGTCTGCGAGCCGTTGGCGGGTTCGATACTGATATGAGTGTCGGTGGTGGTGGTTCCCTGGGCGTTCGAATCGACGCCGGCATCGCCGACCAGTGACCACACGTACGAATCCCCATCCTGAGGGTCGGGGTTCACCCAAGTGAACTGCACGCTGCTGCCATCGGCGGAATATGACCCGGTCAGATTCTCGACACTGGGCACACTGCCGGTGGTGATAGCCGAATCCGGTGAATCGTTCTCCTGATCGCGTGTTCCTGGATTCTTGATCTGCACGCTGCTGTTGTCGGAAGCGGAATCCATATTCGGCATGATCGCATACGTGAACACCAGCGCGACGGCTGCAATCGCGACGACCACCGAAACAACGATCGCAAGAGGCTTGGCCCAAGTGCTGCGCTGCTTTGGGGCAGTCGGCGAAACCTGAACGTTCGTCTGCGCCTGCGTGTACAGGTTCTGCGGGAACGGCGGTTCCCCCTCAACTGTGGTCGGCGTGGCATGGCCATACAATTCCTGCTGCGCACGCTGCATATCACGTGCGAAATCGTATGCGGAATAATATCGGTCCTCCGGAGTTTTATTCAACGCCTTACGCAGGATCCGCTCCACTTGCTGGGGAATATCCGGCCTGTTGAGCTTGGGCAGCGGATTGGTGAGAATGATGTTCCGCAGCAGAGCGCCGCGATTTTTGCCTCGGGTTGCGCCAAGAGCTGCGGAATAGCCGTATTCGTACGGCGACTGGCCCGTCAGCATGGCGGACAGCGTCGCCCCCAGAGAATAGATGTCAGAGGATTCGTTGCCTCCGCCGTTCTTCGCAAGCACTTCCGGCGGAGCCCACGCGATGGTGTAGCCGATGCCGGGGCGCCCGTAAATCGTTCCCGCGATGCCGAAATCGGAAAGCATGGGCATGCCATGCGCGTTGATAAGAATATTGCTGGGCTTGATGTCGCGGTGGATAATGCCTTCGCGGTGCGCCGTGAAAAGGGCGCTTGCCAGATTGATGCCGACGGTGAGCATCTGGTCTGCGCTGAGACGGTTGGATTCCAGGAAGGTCTTGTAATTGCCTCCCGGAGCGTATTCGAACACGGTATAGCCGTTGCCTGTGGTGGTGACTCCGCTTTCGTGCACCGAAAGAATGTAAGGGTGTGATGAGATCTTGCCCATGAAGTTCGCCTCGGAACGGAATCTTGCTGCCGCGCGCAGGTCGAGCGTTCCCCTGCTGACTTTGATGGCCACCTGACGGCTGGGGGAAAGCTGCTGGTACAAGTACACATTCGCTTCGGAACCTGAACCCAACTTCTGGGCGAATGCGTACCCAGGGATTTGAGGGGGAGTGCCGTCCATGGCTTCCATATGCTCTCTTTCCTCGTAGTGCGTATGTTTTCAGCCGCTCTCTCCAAAGGCCATGTTAGCCGAAGACCAACCCAAAAACCTACCAGTAAGGGGTTGAATATTCGCATGCAAAGACGGGCGTTCGAGGCTGTTCCCATGTCTTCCGCCCCTTTCGCAGCCATCGAGCCTTCCGGCATAAGTTTTCCCATTGCCGGATTCTGTCAGGTAAGGGAGGATGAGACTAGTAGTGTTGGGAGGCATGATGGATTTGGAAGATCTGGCTCACGTCACGTTGGTTGCGGGAGCGCCACGCAGTGGAAAAACCGAGTTTGCGTTGGACATGCTGATCGCCGCGATGAAGCTGTATGGTGATGCGAATGCCGTGATGACGGTGTCCGGCAGACAGATCGCCGACATGTTGGGCGATCGCGCGATCCGTGAATTGTCTGTGGTTTCGCAGGCTCGACCGGTCACCACATTGTCGGCCATCGCATTCCGCCTGCTGACGGCCGCAAGATCCGCACAGGGCAAACCGTTGCCGAAACTGTTGAACGGCGCCGAACAGGATGTGATCATCCGCAAGGTGCTTGCATCACATGTGGAACATAGGCAGCATGGCGACGAGTGCGCTATCTGCGATCTGCTGCGCGTATATTTCGCTGTTTCCGAATGGTCCGGACTGGTGGCCGACGATTCCACCGACGCATTCGCCAGCCAATTGCGAGACATGCTTGCGCGCATGAATGAAATCGGTGCGAAACCGGAGCTTGAAGACATGCTCATCGCCCGTGCGGCCAGCAGGAATGGCGAGCTTGACGCGCGTCGTGAACGCCTGCGTACCCAGTGGCGTCTCGCTTTCGCGCTGCGTGAGGAATACAATGCGGCGATTCGCGCAGCCTATTCCGGCGAATACCGTCTTGATGCGTCACAACTGATGATCGACGCTACCGAGGCCGTGCCTGACATATGGGATGCCGATATTCCAGACATGCTGATCGTCGACGATTTCCAGGATGCGACGTTGGCTGGTTTCGCTCTGCTTGAGGCTTTGCATAATCGCGGGACGCGTCTGCTGTTGGTGGGCAATCCCGACGAAGCCGTGCAGACGTTCCGTGGATCGTATCCGGAATATCTGTTCGACGAGGCACAGGCGCGCATGGGAGCGCGATTGGAGCGCGTCGAAAACCTGTATGCTGCATGCGAAAACGATAGTGCGCAAACCATGCAAAACGCGTCGAACAGGCAAAACGCGCATGACGACTATCGGACGCTTGTCGCGACCCGCGTAAGCCTGTCGATTGCAAGCATGGAACCGACTGACGTGCCCCTGCCTGAGCGTCCGGGCAAAATGCGGAACATACCGGGCGCGATGCCTATCGAAGTGTTGTCGTCCGGCAATACGGATGCTCGCATCACGCCCGCTGATGGCAGCGTGGAAACAGCTCTGTACCGTTCCGCATCCGAAGAGCTCGACGACGTGGTGTGGAAGATCAAAACCGAGCATTTGCAGCGTTCCCGCGAATGGAACGACATGGCTGTGATTGCACACGACAATGCCACCGTACGCACGTTTGGCGAGCGTTTGCGTGCCGACGGCGTTCCCGTGCGCTATTCGAGCGTGACACGACCGTTGAAGGATGAACCGTTCGTGCAAGGCCTGTTCGCGCTGATCGAATTGGCGGAATTGAAGAAGCGGACGATCGCGGCTTCGGGCATGGATCCGCAGTCGGCCGGATCCTATATTCGCTCACGTGTGGCGTTGATCATGGCATCCCCACTGATTACGGTCGGCGGCGACAAGCGGCATGAAGGGCGTCCGGCCCGTCTCGCGTCCGTGGAATCCGCGATGCATGCGTTGGCTTCGCTCGCTGAGATTGTGGACGATGATGAGATTCGCGCGCAGGATTCTGCGAACATGGCGAAGACGGACGTTGAACGGCAATCGTCGCTGCCGCGTTTGATGGCGGATTGGCATGAATACATGGCGAAATACCATGCGATTGCCGACGATGGTCAACATGATGGAGACCATGATGATCCCGTATTCGATATGGACGCGCTGTACGTGCTTCTTCTGGAAGGAAACGCCGATCGTGTGATCGACACGATCTCCTCCGTGACGGGTTCGGATCCACATGTCAAGGCTTTCGCGTCATTGTGGAAGGTGCTTGACAAAACGTGCGAGGCGGAACGCAAGCTGGTTTTGCGCGAACCGCAATACGTATTGGATTGCGCATGGCGTGCCTGTGGAAAAGCGGAAATCTGGCAGCGCGTAGCCTTGGAAAATTCGGCGGCCGGCCGTGCCGCAAACGACCGACTTGATGCGGCGATGCGCTTGTTCGACTACGCTTCCGGCGGCGAATCAAGCGGCGAGTTCGCCGCGCACACCATCGAAGCGTTCATGGAACAGGTGCGCTCGCTGACCATCGAGGCGGATTCGTTGGCGCATACCGCGCCCATCGACCAGGCGGTGACGCTGACCACGCCCGCGGGCGCGGCGGGAAGGCATTGGAACCTGGTGTTTCTGCCGTCCTTGCAGCAAGGGCAATGGCCGAATCTTACGCCACGCAACACATTGTTCGGCGGTGAGGAACTCGCCGATGTGATGTTGCATGGCGAACTGTCCGATACCGTCATCACTTCGGCGGGCAAGCGGGATGCGCAATTGGCTGCCGTGCTCGCATCCGAGCAGAAAAGCTTCCTGGTGGCATTGACCCGTGCCGATGAGCGTGCGGTGATGAGCGCCGTGCTGAACGACGACCACGTGCCATCTGATTTTCTGTACGGATATGTGCCGGAATGGTTTGACCGCGATAGAGACGCCGATATGGAACGGCGCGAATATGCGGCGATCGGCAGTCAGGGCGATTATGCGGGACTTGAATCCGATCCCCGTGGTTTGATCGCGGCCGCGCGAAGTGTGCTTGCGATGGAACCGCCGGACAGCCCGAAGGCGCGTGACGCCGCTGCAACATTGGCATTGCTGTCCTCGCGAGGCATTAGGGCGGCTAATCCCGATTGTTGGCCGTTCGTGGAGGAACCTGTTTCGTCCGCTGCGCGGAAAACGATTCAGGATGGCAAGACACGGCAATCCGACGTGGTAACCCTGTCTCCGTCCGCGGTGGACGATCTGTGGGCGTGCCCGGTGTGCTGGATGCTTGAAAACCGTTTCTCCGGCCCGCGCATGGGCAGCGCCGCCACGAGTTTCGGTTCGCTGATCCACATGGTGGCGCAGAAGGCCACCGAAGCCGGACTTGACATGCCGGAACAGCACACCGCCATCAGCGATATGGACAACATCGACGCGATCACCGAGCAAATGTATGCCGAATATGAGCGTCTACGCGGCGATCTGAACGGTATCACCGATCCCGCGCAACGATATCAGGCATTGAAAAAAGATAAAAAGGCGCGAGATGCGTTGCGTAACATTGCCACGTATTTCGTGCAATCGAATCATGGTGATTATCCAATCAAAAACAATGATGCGTTCAGCGTTGGAAAACTTACGAAAGTCGAACCTGAACTGAAATTCACCGCAAAATTCGATTTCGACGATATTCTCGCCGCCTACAATGCGATGGACGGTATTCATGCGATTTCACGAAACGAATTGATCGCCATTATGGGAACGTTGGTCGGAGGATGGCCTCAAACAGGCATGAGCGAGCATCTCACCGTGCGCTTGACCGGCAGAATTGACCGTTTGGAACGCCGTGACATGGCGGACGGTACGCAGCAAGTGCGTCTGATCGACTACAAAACCGGTGCAAGTCCGAACGGCGAAGGCCTGTTCAACGATCTGCAGCTCGTCTGCTACCAACTGGGACTCGTGTTCCCCGAAGGAAGCGGCCTGCGTGGGGCACAGGCGGTGGCTGCGGCGCCGAACATCACGCAAAGCGCGCTGTTTCACGTAGCGGATCATGCATTCCCGGCACCACATGGCAACACCGCCGCCGAATCGCATATGCAGCAGTCGTTGTTTGCGAACGGAAGCCTGAATACGGGCGCATTCGTGCCGCGCTACTACGTCAAACAACTCGATAAGGATTTCCATGACGGACTTGACGAGATGATTCCACCGCTGGAAGTGAGCGACGAGCATTGGAGTGAGTTCGTCGGTTTGCGAGACACCATGGCGGTATGGTCCCTCACCATGATCGCCAGAGTCTTCTACGCTGCCGCAGCCAGCAGGGCAAGCGAAATTACGGCAAGACCAACATTGGAACATATGAAATATTGCAGGAACACTGCGGTCTGCCCGGCCTGCGCGGGCGAACAGAACACCGTATTCGACAGGAGAACGGCATGAGCGGAACTACGAAATTCACCGACAGTCCGGAGCAGGCCGCCGTTATCCAAGCGCCCTCCTATGGGGATGTGGTGGTGGTCGCCGGTGCCGGATCGGGCAAAACCTACACAATGACAAGGCGAATCATCACACTGATCGAACAAGGTGTGAGCCCTGAAAAAATCCTCGGACTGACTTTCACGCGCAAAGCGGCTTCGGAACTGCTGTCACGCGTGTCCGCGGCCGTGAGCTGCAACCAGCGTGAACGTGGGCTGAAATCGGCGAATATGGCGTTCCTCAAACCGGAAGTCTCCACGTACGATGCTTTCTTCCAATCCATCGTGCGTCAATACGGACTGCTTGTCGGCTTCGACCAAAACACGCAGCCATTGAGCGAAGCCGGAGCCATGCAGCTCATCCACACCGTGCTCGACAAGCATATGGGCGATCTCATGGCGTTCGACGGCGATCTGAAATCGTTCAACACCATAGCGGGCAACGTATTCGCCCTGTCCAACGCCATTTCCGGAGCTATGATCGGCGGCGACTGCACCAGCTTCGACGAGGCGGTGCAACGCGTGCGCGACTGGGACGAAGCGTTCATCAAACAGGTCGACAAGGCGCTTGACGGTGAAACCGTGCCAACTGAGCAGCCAAAATCCAAAAAACCACCAAAACGGCTGAAAAAGGATTCCGACGCGGATTACGAAAAGAAACTGGAGAAATACCGCGAACTTGGGCACAGCATGTGCGTATACAACAGTGCGCAACTCGCATCCGTCGCCAAGCAGCGCAATCTGCTGCTCGACCTCGTGCTTGATTATCATGCCGAAAAACGCGCCTGCAATATGGCGGAATTCAGCGATTTCACCATCGCGGCATTCCAACTGGTCTCCCGATTCCCGTCCATCGGCGCAACGTACCGCAAACGCTACTCGCATGTGCTTCTTGACGAATACCAAGACACCTCCACCACGCAGGCCGCACTGCTGAGCGCGCTGTTCCACGTTGACGATACGCATCGCAGCGCGGTCAACGCGGTCGGCGACCCCTTCCAATCGATCTACGCATGGCGAGGCGCAAGTCCGGGCGCATTCCGTATGCTGCAACACGATTTCGGCATGGACGCCACCAGCAAACCGTTCGCATTGACGGTGACGCGGCGCAATTCGCGCATGGTGCTCGAAGCGGCGAACAATCTCACTAAACCGTTGCGTCTGCCAGCCAGACGCCTCAGCAGCTCGCTGATGCGCGAAGTCGACGTGCCTGCGCTCTCCAATATCGAAGAAGCACCCGAAGGCACGGTTGGCGTGCTCGGATTTGCCACATTCGGTCAGGAAGTCGATGCGGTCGTGCGTTTCGCCAAACATGCGATCGCCCTGCATACGCCCTCTGCGCGTGACCTCGACCATGGTGCGAAAGACAATCGCCCGCATGTGGCGGTGCTGTTCCGATCCAAAGGAACCATGCCGAAATACGCGGAAGCGCTAGAGCAGGCCGGACTGACCACGCTGGTCGTGGGGCAGGCGGTCCTGCTGGAACGTCCGGAAGTGCAGGATGTGTTCGCCCTGCTGCACGTAGTCAGCGACCATACCGACAGTGCGGCGCTTATGCGACTGCTGGCGACGCCACGATTCGCCGTTGAAGCCGACGATCTGCAGGCGCTTGCGGACACGGCGGAGCGAGTGAATACGGTGTACCGGTATCGTGCGCTCGTATCGGCGGGAATTGTTCCTGCGCATGCTACGAAAGCTGGGAATTCCGGTGATTCTATAAATTCCGGTGATTCCGGTACTTCCGGGAAAACCAGTGATTTCGGAAATGGCGAAACAATTTCCGACTCTGGTCTGTCGAATGCTGAAATCCGCTCCACTGTGCGCGAATACCGCGACCAAGTGCCAAATGCTGTTTTTCTGGTGGATCTCATGCTGCGCGACGATCTTGAACAACTCATCGATGGCAGGCTGAGCCGCAGGGGAGTGCAGGCGGTGCTGCGTGCCGCGGATATGCTCCGCCAAGTACAGCGTGTGCTCGGCCACCCGCTGCCGGAGGTGGTTCGCGAAGCTATTACGGCGTTGAATCTTGACATCGACATGCTACTGGCTCGGCATATGCATGCCGATCATGCCGAGGCCACGCTTGACGCCTCCCACGTGGCGCTCGCCAAGTCGCCGATAGACGCTGTGATGAAACTCGTCGACACGTATATGCAGGAGATCGCATCGCAAGGCGTGCCGAGTCTGCGCGCGTTCATCTCATGGGTGGATTCGCTGCGCGACGCTTCCGAAGAGAACGCGGTGGCCCCCGATGTGCCCGTCGACGTGGTGTTGATGACCGTGCACCAGTCGAAGGGGCTTGAATGGGATGCCGTGGCCGTGGTCGGCATGACTGATGGCGGATTTCCCAGTAACAAGGGCGACAATCTGAGCGTGGCCGTTGATGAAACGCATCTCAATGGTTTCCGGGATGGCGTATGGACGCCTCCCGAATACCATGAAAACGCCAAAACGTGGCTGACGAATCCCGCCGCGGTGCCTGTTCCTGTGCGCGTGGATGCGGATATTCTGCCGCGATTCCCCCATGACGCGCTCGTCGGCTGGAATCCGTTGGAGGCCTTGGAAGCCTTGGAAGATGCGGAAATCATCGACGATGAAGTGTTCGGCACCCTGCGCACCATGAATGTCGACGACATGGAAGGCGTCGATCCTGATGGACTGTATTTGACGCAGAGCGAGGAATATGGCCGCCGGTTGCATGCCGACGAGCGTCGTCTCGCATACGTGGCGTTGACCCGCGCCCGTCATGAGGCGTTGCTCACCTATAGCGAAACGAATGTGGAAAGCCGTGATCCGCGTGCCGTGGGTGAGCGCAGACAAGTGGCCAAATCGTCGAATTTCTGGCAGGAAGTGTATGACTCCATGCTCAATATCGTTTCCAAGGCGAATGAACCGAGCAATTTGGACGATATTACGGAAGTTGAGGACGCCACGGGGGTAGATTTTTCTGGAGATGATTTTTCCGAAAATGGCATTTCCAGCTTGCATTCGATTGGCGCGCCATTGCCAGACGGATATTTCGTGGGCGAGCATGCCTGCGATTTCGAGGATGCAGTGGTCGGCGATGCTTGGAACGCGCCGCTTGAGCCTCTGGAAGGCGAGCGATTCCTGCCATGGCCGTGCGATTTGACTGAAGCGACTTGCGAAATGTTGCGTTCGTCCGCCGATCAGGTGCGTGATGCGATGGACACCACCGCTGCGGACTTGGATGCCGGCGTGGGGGCGGATGCTGTTGCTGATGACGTTGCGCTCGGTTCGGCCGGTTCGCTGCTGCATTGCGCGCAGCTGCTGGTCGATGATGACAATCTCATGCCCGACATGCTGACCGACGCATCGCAGGACGCGTTCGACCGTTCGGTGCGTGCGCAAGGCGAGAAGATTCTTGCGTCCGGCCGTCAGAACGTCACTTCCCTGCAGGCGCGCGCGGGCATGATGAACGATCGTGGCGCCCGCACCTACTGGCGTGGGCTTGTGCGTCCGATTCCGAACGTTGCCTCGCCGGCCGCGCAGCTGGGCACGCAGTTCCATGCGTGGGCGGAACGGTTCATTATGGCCGACGTGGATATTGATTGCATCGTCGACGGTACCGAAGGCAACGGAAATATGCGCGTAGCTGAATCGAGATCGTCGATGCTTGCCGAAATCGAACGCAACAATAGGATGCAATCTCAAGAAAATAATGCGGCAGTCGAAAATACGGTCGAAAATGCGATGGAAAACAATGCATTGTTCGATTGGCAGCAGCGTCTTGCTACGTCGGCATGGGCGCAACGTAAGCCCACGTGGGCGGAGCGGCAGATTGTCGTCAATGTGCCGCAATTGGGCACCATCGTCAACGGCAAGCTTGACGCGGTGTTCTTCGGAGGTCTCAATGAAAAGGACCAATCGAAACGATATACGATAGTTGATTGGAAAACTGGAAAAAAACCTAGAAAAAAAGAAGAAATACAAGAAAAATTAGTGCAGTTGGATATGTATCGGCTGCTGCTGTCGGCAATGGAAGGCGTACCGCTTGATGCTATCGACGCCTGCCTCTACTATCTGAGTGAGCCCGTTGAGGGCAATCGGCAGCTGAACGCCGCCGACAAAACAGAAGAAGAGATCCTTGCCGAGTTGAGCTACGGAATTCCGAAACAATCCGACAACGACTAGTGCTGGTGCGCCAAAGGACGCGTGTATGCATCCTGCTTGTTCTTGATCATCGTTGAAAAGCGGCGCTTTCCAGCCTGCTCGTAGGGTAACGCACTACGTGCAGCGTTGTGGAGGAGCGCCGCTACCCTCGTGCAGCATGTGTGGGCGGGCACACGTGCCGGACGCAACGAAAGTTAAGGAGCGATAATCATGGCTGCCACCAGCGCAACCGAAACCCCGAAGTCGCCATATTCCGTATTGTTCTCCATTTCGGGAACCAAAGCGTTCTGCGCTTCCGGAGCTTTGGCGCGACTGCCGATGTCGATGATGGGCCTCGGCATTATTCTCGCACTCAACCACCTGTACGACAATTGGACGATCGCGGGCGTGATGAGCGCGGCGTATGTGCTCGCCACCGCAGCGGTCACGCCACTGTACGCGCGACTGTTCGACCGATTCGGCCAGCGCAAGGTCGGTTCGATGGTGCTTATCGTGCAAATCATCACCATGCTTGGTTTCGCGTTCTCCGCATTGGTGCGCGTGCCGATCCCGCTGCTGTTTGCGCTGGCTGTGGTGATGGGGCTTACGCAGTTCTCGTTCGGCGCGCTCGTGCGTACGCGCTGGGCGTATGTGCTCGACCGCACCGGCAACGGCGAACTGCTGAACACCGCATACGCGCTGGAATCCGCCATCGATGAGATCGTATTCATTTTCGGACCGATTCTCGCAGCGTTCCTTGCGGCTTCCGTGCACCCTGTTTCGCAGTTGTTCGTGCCAACGATTGCCTGCGCCCTTGGCGGTACCATTTTCTTCACATTGAAGGATACGCAGCCGCCGGTCGTGCATGAAGTCAAGGTCGTTTCGGCCTCTTCCGACGATGCTGATGTGCGATTGACTATCGATGGCGATGCCAGCAATATTGGCGATTCGGGTTCCGCACCGCGCGACAGGCTGACCATCGCACAGCTGAAAACAAACGACGCAGCCAAGAAACGTAGCGTATTCACTTATGCTGGCGTGATTCCGTTGTTGCTGGTTTTCATCATATTCAATATGAGTTTCACCGCATTCGACACGTCCATGACGGCCGTCATGAAATCGTTGCATCTTGATTCCGTGCTCGGCGTGCAGCTGGCGATGCTAGCGGTCGGTTCATGCATGGGCGCGCTGGTTTTCGGAACGCTCGAGCTCAAAGGGTCCCGTTGGCGTTACATGATCATGTTCCTCGCGATGATCACCGTCGGCTTCTTTGTAATTCACCTGTGCCAAGGCAATCTGATCGTAATGGGCATTATGGAAATTATCACCGGTCTGGCTGTTTCGCCGGTGTTCGCATCGGGCAACCTTGTGATGAAGGAAACCGTTCCTGAAGAGTCGTTGACCGAAGGTCTTTCCTGGGTGAGCACTGCGGGAACCGTCGGCGCATCATTCGGTTCGATGATCACCGGTATCATATTGGATCACGCCACACCCGACGTGAGCCTGATGCTGCCATGGATTTTCGTGCTCGCCTCGATTCCGTTTGCCCTGCTCGGCTGGGTGATCACGCGTCGAAGTGTTTCGCAACATTCATAGATGATCTGTGATTCATAGATACTATGCGAATTAAGCATTCCAAAAATTGCCCGAAAATGATCGTAAGGATTATGTTCGGGCAATTGTATTCTATTGTTGGATTCGTTGGAATCGTAGAAAGCTGTTGCAGATAGATGCAGCCAGAACGCTTGAAGGAGTTGCAATGATCAAGGTTTCTGTAGTTGGTGCCAAAGGGCGCATGGGTTCCCACGTGGTCGACGCTGTGAACAACGCGGACGACACCGAACTGGCGCTCGCGCTTGACGCTGGCGACGACCTGAGCCAAATAACCCCCGAAAATACTGACGTGGTGGTGGAGTTCACCGTGCCGAGCGTGTCTCTTGACAATGTGCTCGCACTCGTGGCGCAAGGCGTTGATGTGGTGGTGGGCACCACCGGTTGGACCGAAGAGAAGCTCGATCAGGTGCGTGCCGCGCTCGCTGCCGCGCCTCGCGAAGGCCAGAGCGTGTTCATTGCGCCGAACTTCGCCATTTCCGCCGTGCTCGCCGACTATTTCGCCAAGGTTGCGGCTCCGTACTTCGAATCCGCCGAAGTGATCGAACTGCACCACCCGAACAAGGTGGATGCTCCGTCCGGCACCGCATTCCATACCGCGCAGGGTATTGCCGCAGCTCGTAAGGCCGCAGGTCTTGGCCCTGTTCCGGATGCCACCGAAACCGATGGCGGCTCCCGCGGCCAGGTGGTTGACGGCATTCATGTGCACGCCGTGCGTCTGCGTGGCCTCAATGCCCATGAGGAAGCCCTGTTCGGTAACGATGGCGAGCAGCTGACCATTCGTGCCGACAGCTTCGACCGCATTTCCTTCATGCCGGGCGTGCTGTTGGCCGTACGCAAGGTCGCCACCGGTTCATATCCGGGCGTGACCGTCGGCCTCGACAACTTCCTCGACCTGTAAATCCTTACGGTTGAACGGTAAATAGTCCCCAAACCGGCTGATGTTGGCTTATTTCAGGCATCGGCGATTTGGGGATTATTCATATCGTCGTATACCTACGTAATAAAGCTGTGCGCTGACTCTTGGCAATCAGCTCAAATGCTGGTATACAGTGTGACTGTCCGAATCGAAAACGAATGTAATATGGAAACCGGTGAAACATGCAGGCTCTGATCGCCATCATCGTCGCATTGGCTGTGACGGCAGCCGTTTTGTGGTTCTTTTTCGCGCCGCGCAAAGCGTTCCGAGCCCGCGTCGGCAACGGTGTGCAAGAGGCGGTCGTCGAAGTCAAAGGCGGGTACAGTCCGGCGGTCATCGAAGCCGAGGCTGGCTTGCCTTTGCGATTGATTTTCGATCGCAAGGAAGATGGCGAATGCTCGTCGCATGTGGTGTTTTCCGATTTTGGCGTCGACCTTGCGCTGCCTCCTTTCCGTACGACGACGTTGACGATTCATCCTGATGAGCCGGGGGAGTACGGTTTTGCATGCGGTATGAACATGCTGCATGGCACGTTACGTGTGCTGCCGGGAAAACATCATGCTGCAATGCAGGACGAGCATTCAGCGTCGGAAGAAAATCCGAATAATGCAGAATCTCATGTTCCTGCGCAATCGCAACAGACTGCTGTTGATGAAACATCGCATGAATCTGTTGATACTTCTTCTGATTTTTCTTCTATTTCTGCTAATTCTTCAGATGATTCTTACGCATCTCGTGAAATGCGAGCATTGATTACGCGGCTTATTGTGTCTGCCATCGTTACGATTCCGGTATTCGCTTCTACGATGTTGATGCTGTATCCAATGCCGAATTGGGCGCAGTTCATACTGATGCTGCCGGTGATGTGCTATGCCGCATTACCGATTTTCCGTAGCGGTTTCGCTGCGATCATTCACCGCTCTCCGGAAATGAACGCATTGGTCAGTTTGGGTACGGTATTCGCGTTTGCTTACTCGTGTGTGGTCACGTTTGTGCCTCAGATTCTGCCTGAGAATGCTCGAGAACCGTATTTTGAAGCGGTTGGTGTGGTCATCACGCTGATGCTGGTCGGGCAATTGCTTGAAGCGCGCGCTCGCGTCGGTACGGGAGAAGCCATGCGTGCATTGGCGAAACTGCAGCCGAAAACCGCTCGCGTGGTGCGTAATGAAATCGAAGAGGAAATTCCGGTCGATCAGGTGTTGGCCGGAGATATTATTGCGATTCGTCCAGGCGAACAACTTCCCGTTGACGGCACGGTTATTTCCGGTTCATCGTCTGTCGACGAATCCATGATCACCGGCGAATCCATGCCGGTGCTGAAGCAGGCTGGCAGCAGTGTGACCGGTGCCACGATCAACGGTACCGGATCGTTGCGGTATCGTGCCACAAAAGTCGGCAAAGATACGGTGCTCGCGCAGATCATTGGATTGGTGCAATCCGCGCAAAGTTCCAAAGCTCCGGTACAGCGCATGGCGGATAAGATTTCCGGTATTTTCGTGCCGATTGTGGTACTGATCGCCGTGTGGTCGTGCGCATTGTGGTTCGCGTTCGGGCCGGAACCGCGCGTGGTGCATGCGCTGGTGGCGGCGGTTTCGGTGCTTCTGATCGCATGCCCATGCGCATTGGGTCTTGCCACACCGCTTTCCGTAACGGTTTCGACCGGTCGCGCCGCGCAAATGGGCGTGCTGATTCGTTCCGCCGAAGCGCTGGAGACGTGTGGCAAAATCAATGCTGTCGTGCTTGACAAAACAGGTACGATCACCGCTGGCAAACCGTCGTTGACCGACGTGCTTCCGCTTGGAAAATGGCGTGAAATGACAGATGATTTGCTGGCGATCACAGCCAGTGCCGAACGGGATTCCGAACATCCTCTTGCCGCCGCGATCGTTGCAGGCGCGCAAGAGAAGCATCTTACGTTAGGCGAGGTAACGCAATTCCGCGCGATTTCCGGGCAGGGAGTCACTGCGCACGTCGCGTCACATAGTGTCGCTGTTGGCAATGCCGATCTGATCGACGATCTTGACGTGGCCATGCCGAGCGTCGGCAACGAGGATCTCGATGACATTATCGAGACTATGGAACGGCTGTCGGCGGAGGGGAAAACGCCGATGCTTGCAGCGATCGACGGCGAGCTTGCGGGAATCGTGGCCGTTGCGGATACGGTGAAAGCCGATTCGCAGCAGGCCATCGCAGCCTTGAAATCACATGGCGTCAACGTGGTGATGCTCACCGGAGACAACGAAACGACGGCACATGCCGTGGCAAATCAAGTTGGCGTCAGCAATGTGATCGCTGGAGTGCGACCGGAAAACAAGGCGGACGAAATCGCAAAACTGCAGGCGCAAGGCTATACGGTGGCGATGGTGGGCGACGGTATCAACGATGCTCCTGCGCTTGCCCGTGCGAATGTGGGATTCGCCATTGGAACGGGCACGGATGTGGCGATCCAGTCCGCGGACGTGACATTAATGAATGGCTCGCTGATGGGTTTGGTGCATGCGCTTGATTTGACCCATGCCACCATGCGCAATATCGCGCAAAATCTTGGATTCGCCCTTGGCTACAACAGCATTGGTATTTCCATTGCGGCGGGCGTGCTCTACCCGTTCACCGGCATGATGCTCAATCCGATGATTGCGGGCGCGGCCATGGCGTTCTCGTCGCTGTGCGTGGTGACGAATGCGAGTCGACTGCGCCTGTTCGATCCAGGCAAGGCGGTGCGTGCCGCAAATAAGACGTATCAGGTTCGCCAGCCGAACCCGAACGATAATAATCACAACAACCATAGCCAGAAAGGATTCATCATGGGACTGTTCAGTGATCACAAGGCCAAGAAGGAAGGTATGCACGAGGGCATGGAAGGCATGGGTGGAGCGCACTCCTGCTGTGGCGGCCACACCGCCGGTGTCGACCAGAGCGCGCTCGCCAAGGATCCGGTCTGCGGCATGAGCGTCGATCCGGCCACCGCTGCGGCCACCCGCGAATACAACGGCACCGACTACTACTTCTGCAATCCGGGCTGCGCTGCCAAGTTCGAGCAGAACCCCACCCAATACCTTGCCTGAGTTTGTTCTGGCGGCCGCACGTTTCCCTCTTTCTGGCCGCACTGTTTGGAGTGTTGTGCGGTCAGGAAAGCGAAGTCGTGAGGTCATTTGGATTGAATCCGCCTGAGTATGCGGCTAAGCGTACCGATTCTTCCAGTGACTGGGAGTTTTTGGACTGTGGGAGGCTTGGCAGCGGGAGGATTCTTCCAGTGACTGGAGGATTTTGGTCTCGGTGAGGCAGTTCATATTGCGGTATGGTCACGAACGTGAATGCTTCGGCGTCCGTGGCGGGAAGTACCGTTAACACTATGACTGACGGTACTATGCATCTTCTTGATCCTGCTCCTTTCGGACGTATTCTTCCGGCCATGGTCACCCCTATGAAGGCCGACGGTTCCGTTGATTTCGAGGCTGCGCAGAAGCTTGCGAAGCAGCTTGTTGCCGATGGCGCCGATGGCCTTGTGGTCAATGGCACCACGGGCGAGTCTCCCACCACCCACATGGAGGAGAAGGTCAAGCTGGTTCAGGCCGTCAAAGATGTGGTGAGCGTTCCCGTTATTTCCGGCGCGGGTTCCAACGATACCGCCCACACCGTGCGCATGGTGGAGCAGACCCAGGAGGCGGGCGCCGATGCGGTGCTTGTGGTTGCTCCGTATTATTCGCGCCCGTCGCAGGAGGGCGTGTTCCGCCACTACAAGGCGGTCAATGATTCCGCCGACAAGCCGATTATCGTTTACGATGTGCCTGGCCGTACCGGTTTGCATATTCAGTTGGAAACATACCGTCGTTTGTCTGAACTTGATCATGTTAAGGCAGTCAAGGATGCCACCGGAGATATCGCAGGTGCCGTGCGTAAGCGTATGGAAACCGGTTTGACTTGGTATTCGGGCGATGACGGCCTGTTCCTGCCGTTCCTTTCGGTTGGTGCGGTCGGCATTATTTCCGTGATCGCGCATGCCGCATCCGGTCCGATGCGTGATTTGGCTGCTGCGTTCGATCGCGGCGACATTCATGAGGCGCAGCGCATTGCCGTGCAGCTTGCCCCGCTGGTCGAAGCGATGAATGGAAGCGGCTTCCAAGCTGTTATGGCGAAGGCGTCGCTGAAGGTGCGTGGCATTCTCGATTCCACGACGATGCGTTTGCCGAACGTCGGTCCGGGCGAAGCTGAGATTAAGCGCGCGGAGGATGGCATGCGCGCTTCCGGCTTGCTGTGATTGCGATTATTGCCATACCTGCAGCAGCGATGTTTACAGCACTGATGTGCAATGGCGATTACAGCAATCATGGTGATCAATCTCGACGATTACGGCAAGCATTGCGACTACCGGTTTGCCGTAATACGTTTGTCGTAATGCGGCAAACCTACTGAATTCCTCGTTTCCGCACAGGCGGAGACAATTAGTAATAGAAATCCAACTAGGAAATGGCTATAGAAGAAACCAAAACAGTGACTACGCACAAGCGCGGCAGCAAAGCTGCCAAGCGCACTGAAAACCCCCAGACCTCGGATGTGAAATCCGCGAAGTCTGTGAGCTCCGAGAAGCCCAACAAGGCCGAAACGACTTCCAAGAAGACGAAGTCTTCTAGCCGTAGCGGTGGTCGTGGCACTCGCGCTGGCGATGCGTCCGGTTCCGCCCGTGGCGGTTCCCGCGGCAATGGCAGCGGTTCCTCCAAGGGCACGAAGAGCGTGAAGAACGTCAAGAATGTGAAAAGCGCCAGGACTTCTAGGAACTCCAAGAATTCCAATGCGGCAAGCTCTTCTGCCGGCAGCCGCCGCAATTCCCGTCTTGCCCGCAGACCACCGCACCCCAGCAGGATGACGTGTTGATCGCTCCGCCGAAGTACCGCAAGGGTTCCATGCGTATCGTGCCCCTTGGCGGCCTTGGTGAGATCGGCCGCAACATGAACGTGGTCGAATACAACGGCCACCTGCTGCTCATCGACTGCGGTGTGCTTTTCCCTGAAGAGGAGCAGCCGGGTGTTGATTTGATCCTGCCTGACTTCCATTACATCAAGGATCGACTCGACAAGGTCGAGGCTCTGGTGCTCACTCACGGCCACGAGGATCATATTGGCGGCGTGCCGTACCTGCTGAAGCTTCGCCCTGATATTCCGCTGATCGGTTCCAAACTCACGTTGGCTTTCGTTGAAGCCAAGTGCAATGAGCATCGCATCAATCCGCGACTGGTTGAGGTCAAGGGGCGCGACAAGCTGAAGGTTGGTCCGTTCAATCTTGAGTTTGTGAACGTCACGCATTCCATTCCGGACGCTCTGGCTGTGTTTGTGCAGACTCCGGCCGGAAGCCTCATCGATACCGGCGATATCAAGCTCGATCAGCTGCCGCTCGACCATCGCATCACCGATTTGGTGGAGTTCGGCAAGCTTGGTGAAAAGGGCGTGGATCTGCTGATGATGGATTCCACCAACGCTGAGGTTCCGGGCTTTGTCAAGCCGGAAACCACCATTGGTCCAGCGCTTGATCAGGCGTTTGCCCAAGCTACGCGCAAGATCATCGTGGCCAGCTTCTCCAGCCATGTGCACCGCGTGCAGCAGGTTGTTGATGCCGCTCATAAGTATGGCCGCAAGGTGGTGTTCGTGGGTCGTTCCATGGTCCGCAACATGTCCATTGCTGCGGATTTGGGCTACTTGAGGCTTCCTGAAGACACGGTCATCGACCTGAAGAAGGCTCATGACGTGCAAGACGATAAGCTCGTCTACATGTGCACTGGCTCCCAGGGCGAACCGATGGCCGCGCTTGGCCGCATCGCCGACGGCAACCATCGCGACATCACCATCAACGAATTCGACACGGTCATTCTTGCGAGCTCCCTGATTCCAGGCAACGAGCATGGCGTGTACAAGATCATCAACAAGCTGGTGCAGCTTGGTGCCCGCGTGGTCAATCGAGACAATGCCGCCGTGCATGTGTCCGGCCACTGCAATGAGGGCGAACTGCTGTACATGTACAACATCGTCAAGCCGAAGTGCGCCATGCCGATTCATGGTGAGAACCGCCATCTGGTGGCGAACGGCATGATCGCGGTTAAGACGGGTGTCGATCCGCAGAACGTGGTGCTTGCTGAAGACGGCGATGTGGTCGATTTGTACCACGGCCAGGCTGCCGTTGTCGGTTCTGTGCCATGCGGTTACGTGTACGTTGACGGCGATTCCGTTGGTGAACTTACTGAGGAAGAGCTTGAGAAGCGTCGTATTCTTGGCACGGAAGGTTTTGTGTCGAGCTTCGTTGTTGTCGATACGGAAACGGCTGACGTTGTCGCCGGTCCGAAGATCTATCTCAACGCGGTTGCCGAAGACGAGAGCGAATTCGACAAGGTCCGTCATCAGATCGTCGAGCAATTGCAGGATGCGATGATGACTGGCACGCACGATACGTACAAGCTTCAGCAAATCATGCGTCGTACGTTGGGTAGCTGGGTCGCACGTCAGCTGCATCGCAAGCCGATGATCGTTCCGGTCGTTGCCGATATCGCGCAGGATGTTGACGAAGCGATGGGATTGAATGCAGCGCAATGATGAATCGATAGATAGTCAATATTTTCGCAATATCGCTGATTTCGGTGAAATTAATATTGGAATAATATTGAAATATCGACAGATCATCAATAATTGTTGATTACATAATCAAAAGAAGGACGGCGTAACCGGCACAACCGGTTGCGCCGTCTCCTATTCCATAAATAGGAATTTCACAATAAAAAAAGGAGTGACATGCCAGGAGCAAATCTCACCCGAATCGAAGCGGAAGAACGCAAAAGCGTTATCGCAGCACCGGTTCATTACACGGTCAAACTTGATCTGACCCGTGGAGCTAAGAATTTCGGTTCCGAAACCACCATCACGTTCGACGCTGAGCCGGGAGCTACCAGCTTCCTTGACCTGATCGCCACCGAAGTGAGCGAAATCGTGCTCAACGGCGCAACTCTCGATCCGGCCGAAGCGTTCGCCGACAGCCGTATCGAACTGAAGAACCTCCAAGCGCACAACGAAGTGACCGTCAAGGCGCTGTGCCAGTATTCCAACACTGGTGAAGGCCTGCACCGCAGCGTCGACCCGTCCGACGGCAACATCTACCTGTATTCCCAGTTCGAAGTGCCGGATGCTCGCCGCGTGTACGCCGTGTTCGACCAGCCCGATATCAAGGCCGTGTTCGACTTTTCCGTGCTCGCAGCCAAGTCATGGATCGTCACCTCCAACATGCCCGCCGCCTCCGTAACCGACAACGAAACCGTTACCGAAGAAGGCACGCTCGGCACGCACGAAGCCGAAACCACCAAGCTGTGGGTGTTCGAATCCACGCCGACCATGAGCTCCTATCTCACCGCCATCTGCGCAGGCCCATACGCCGAATGGCATACCGAATACGCCAACGAAGACGGCCGCACCGTGCCGATGGCCATGTACTGCCGTCAGGCGCTCGCCGAAGCGTTCGCCAAGGATGTCGACTACCTGTTCGATATCACCAAGAAGGGTTTTGCCTTCTATGCGAAGACTTGGGGCGTGCCATACCCGTACGCCAAGTACGACCAGATCTACGTGCCGGAATACAATGCCGGCGCTATGGAGAACATTGGCATGGTCACCATCCGCGACCAGTACGTGTTCGAATCGAAGGTCACCGACGCGTATGCCGAGCGCCGCGTCGTCACCGTGCTGCACGAGCTTGCACACATGTGGTTCGGCGATTACGTGACCATGAAGTGGTGGAACGACCTGTGGCTTAACGAGTCTTTCGCTGAGTTCACGTCCACCCTTGCCACTGCCGAAGCCACGGAATGGAAGGACGCTTGGGCCACGTTCAGCTCCGGTGAAAAGAGCTGGGCACTTCGCCAGGATCAGCTGAGCACCACCCATCCGATCGTTGCGCCGATCAACGATCTGAACGACACGTATGTCAACTTCGACGGCATTACCTACGCCAAGGGCGCTTCCGTGTTGAAGCAGCTCGTGTTCTATGTGGGGCGTGAGAAGTTCTTCAAGGGCATCAACAACTATTTGAACAAGCATGCGTACTCCAACGCTACGCTCGCCGATCTGCTGGCCGAACTCGAGCTGACGTCCGGACGCGATCTCAAGGCGTGGAGCGCCCAGTGGCTTGAACAGTCCGGCATCAACACCATCGCCACCGAAGTTGAGGAAAACGAGGATGGTACGATTCGCCAGCTTGCGTTGCGCCAGTCCGCTTCGGCTGAGCATCCGGTGCTGCGCGCGCATCGTTTGGCTGTCGGCTTCTACAATGAGGATTCGGAAACCGGCAAGATCGTGCGTACCGACCAGTTCGAACTTGATGTTGACGGAGAACTGACGATTGTCGAAGCGGCTGCCGGCAAGGCACGTCCGTCGCTGATTTTGGTGAATGACGACGATCTGACATACACGAAGCTGCGCTTCGATGAGAAGAGCCTCAAGTTCGCTGCGGAGAACCTGTATCGTTTCGACGATGCGTTGGCTCGTTCCGTGATTTGGCTTGCCTTCTGGGATATGACTCGTGACGGCGAATTGCCGGCAAAGCAGTTCGTCGAAACCTCTTTGGCTGCGCTCGCCACGGAACATGAGTCCACCACGTTCCGTTACGCTTTGGCGCAGATCAGCACTACCGCATGGCATTACACCGCTCCGGCCGACCGTGCCGAAGTGGTGGAGCATGTGGCTGCCGAACTGTTCAAACTGGCTCAGGCTGCCGAAGCCGGTTCCGACGAGCAGTTCCAGCTGATCACCGCCTATCTGGGTTATGGTGAGCCGGGCGATGCTGCGTTCGAAGCAAATGCGAAGGGTCTGCTCGATGGTTCCGTGAAGCTTGACGGCTTGGAAATCGACAATAATTTCCGTTGGACCATCATCAACGCGTTGAGCACGATCAACGCCATCGGCCAGAGCGACATCGACGCGGAACTTGCCAAGCGTGAAACCACTGAGAACCGTGAGTTCGCATTGGGTGCACGTGCGATCGCAGGCATTGCGGAAGCCAAGGAATGGGCTTGGAACGAGGCTTTGCACAACGACGAGCTGACCAACATGCAGTTGGAATCCGTGGCCCGCGGCTTTGCATCCACTCCACGTGCCGACTTGGCTGAACCTTATGCGGCCAAGTATTTCGAGGTTGCCGACTGGATTTGGAAGAACAAGACCTTCCACATGGCTGAGGCTCTGCTGGAAGGCCTGTACCCGAGCTATGCCGATCCGGCCACGCTGGTGGAGCTCGGTGATGCTTGGCTGGCTTCACATGCGGACGCCGACAACGCGTTGCAGCGCATTGTGCGCGGCAATGTTGAATCGTCGCATCGCACGCTCAAGGTGCGCGATTTCAACGCGTCCCTCTGATGCTGTTCCTGATACCACTGCAGTAGCTGTTTTTAGTAGCTACTTTTGATATCACTCTGTGATATCGCATCATAAGCCCGGACTGGCGGCGTGACTTATCTCGCTGCCAGTCCGGGCTTGTTTGCTTCCAGACAAGCCATCCCAAACAAAGGCCGGTCCCATGCTGCAGTATGCAGGTATCGCAACATGTTGTCGACTATTTCGTTGAATGGTGAACCCGTTGAGTACGATGGTGCACGGCAATATAATTTGAGATAGCGAGGACTTGAGACTCATGCCACGTATGTTCGGAACAGACGGTGTTCGAGGATTGGCGAATAGGGCTTTGACCGCACAGCTTGCGTTGGATTTGGGCGATGCTGCAGTGCGTGTGCTTGGTGATGACGAAGGCAAAAGCGAATTCGACGGTCGTCGCCGTGCACTGGTCGGCCGTGATACTCGCGTTTCCGGCGATTTTCTTGCGGCAGCACTGTCCGCAGGCATGTCCGCAGGCGGATTCGACGTGATCGACGCGGGCATTATTCCGACTCCGGGTGTCGCATACCTGACTTCCGTGCTGAACGTGGAAATGGGTGCCGTGATTTCCGCATCCCACAATCCCATGCCCGACAACGGCATCAAATTCTTCGCACGTGGCGGATTCAAACTGCCTGACACCAAAGAAGACGAAATCGAAAGCGTGCTCGGCCAGGATTGGGAACGCCCGACCGGTGCCGGCGTGGGCCGCATCAGCCACGACACGGCAACCGCAACCAACCTGTATATCGACCATCTGGTGTCCACCATCGCTCCCATCGGACCCGACAAGTCCCAGCCGACACCGCTGAAAGGATTGAAAGTCGTGGCCGACTGCGCCAACGGCGCCACCTCCGTGGTCGCGCCGGAAGCGTTGCGCCGCGCCGGAGCAGACGTGATCGTAATCAACGCTTCGCCAGATGGCTACAACATCAACAAGAACGCCGGATCCACACACCCCGAACAGCTGCAGGCCATGGTCAAGGCTTCCGGCGCCGATCTGGGTGTGGCCTTCGACGGTGACGCCGACCGTTGCCTCGCCGTGGACGAAGACGGCACCATGGTCAACGGCGATCAAATCATGGGCATTCTCGCACGCGCCAAGAAGAACGCGGGCAAGCTCAACCATGACACCCTCGTGGTAACCGTGATGAGCAACCTCGGCCTGAAACTCGCCCTGCGTTCCATGGGCATCAAAACCGTGCAAACCGGCGTGGGCGACCGTTACGTGCTTGAGGAAATGCTGCGCGGCGACTATTCGCTCGGCGGCGAACAGTCCGGACACGTGATCAACCGCGAATTCGCCACCACCGGCGACGGCACCCTCACAGCATTGACCCTATGCAACGAAGTGGTCAACTCCGGCAAAAGCCTCAAAGAACTCGCATCCGACTTCCCGCAACTGCCGCAAACCCTCATCAACGTGCCGAACGTCGACAAGCTCGCGGCTAAAACCAATGCCAAAGTGCAGGCGGCCGTCGAACGCGAAGAGAAAATGCTCGGTGACACCGGCCGCGTGCTATTGCGCCCGTCCGGCACCGAACCGCTCGTGCGCGTTATGGCCGAAGCGGAAACCCAACAGCAGGCCGACGAGGTCTGCGACCGTCTCGCCAAAGTCGTAGCCGAAGAACTCGCCCTGTAACCACACTGCCGATACACATCATTCGGCAATCCAAAATCCTGAACCAATACGCGAAGGAAACCCATGTTTGGACGCAATTCGAAAGTCAACCTCGAACTCAACCGCGAGGTTGAAAAACTCATAAAAACCGGCGGCAAGGAACAACTGCTCCCCATCGTGCAAGCAGGCGAACCGGTACTGCGCCAGCAGACCGCGGCCTACGAAGGCCAGCTGAGCCGCAAAACGCTCGACAAACTCATCGAAACCATGCGCGTCACCATGATCGAAGCGCCGGGTGTGGGCCTCGCCGCAACCCAGATCGGTCTTGGACTGGCCCTCGCCGTGGTGGAAGACCATGTGCGTGACGACGATGACGATGATCCGCGTGAAGCGGCCGAATTCCCGTTCCATGTCATCATCAACCCCAGCTATGAGCCGATCGGCACCGAAACCCGCAGCTTCTACGAAGGCTGTCTGAGCTTCGACGGCTATCAGGCGGTACGCAAGCGCTGGCTTGACATCACCGCCCGCTGGCAAGATGAAGACGGCAAACAGCATGAGGAGCATCTGCATGGTTGGCCAGCCCGCATCTTCCAGCACGAAACCGACCATTTAAGCGGCGAACTGTATATCGACAAGGCGGAAATCCGCAGCCTCGCCACCAACGAGAATCTTGAGGATTTCTGGTGCGACGATCCGGTTCCTAACGAAGCCGCAGCCGAACTCGGATTCGAACTGTAACTTAGGGGTAAGCGCCGTTGTAAGCGCATAATGTGCGGCAAAGGCGTTGCGGAATCCAATCAACACGGAATCCGGTTGTTACGAATCCGATCGTTGCGGAAATCCGTGAATACCTAACAAGGGGGAGAGGCCTACGAGCCTCTCCCTTTTTTCGTTATGCCATCATTTTTTCGTCATGCCATCGTTTGTATGTCCCGTGTAATGCGCGCACGCATCGTATTCCCCACGGCACACGCACGTATGCACGTAACCATGTTTGCATTTCGCAAGATTATCTTTCGCAGCGTTATATCGCGTGATATTTCCAGCACCATCTGCGTCATCATCATGGCGAAACGATTTCGTACGCGACGTCATACTACGTGCGCAACGTGCATGGACACAGTCAAGCAAGGTATTTTTTGTGAACATAATCGTTTTTCGCAACATTATTTTCTTTCCTGTATTGAATTCAGCGGAATAAACGAATTAAAGATACGCTTTCGAATCTTGAAAAAAGGAGATTGCGCTATCCGAGAAGCAGCATGTTTTTCGTGGGCGTCGACGTGTACTGCGCCCCCTCTCGGCTACCATGCAAAGTATGAACGAAGCAAAGACGGGCCGTTCCTGGCTTACTGAAGCCAAGCAAGACATCAACCAATGGTCGGCATCGATGCCGAAAAACGCCGACAACCAGCTTATCGACTGGCAGTGGATCGCATCCCTCGACTTGGAACACGGCATTGGAGCCGCACAAAACCAAAGCATCGACCTGATTGCCGTATTGAACGCCGCCGATACCGCGCTTTTGCCGACTCCGGAGACAACGGATTTCATGCAGGATTCGGCATTATCCGCCCAACAGCTGCATAATCTGCTGAAAAAGGATCTGACGGTACGCGACCGTCTCGAATCCATCATCGCGCAATGCAACACCGCTTTCATGACGGATTTCGATCGTTTGATCGCTTCTTACCGTTTGCCTCGCGCGCTCGCATATGCGAACCGTCGGTTGTGTGACGAAATCGCCATGTTGCGTCGAATTGGCGTTGCGACGGGCTTGTGGACTATTGCCGAAGAACGCCGGGAACGAGTGACGGTGCCCGTGCTGCAGCCTGTTGCCGGAGCGGACAACCGTGTGAACCTCGACGATATTCAGGATCGCACCGCACAGATCGTCAATGGTCGTGCCGAACGTCGTGCCGCAGAACGTGAGCAGAAACGTGCCAGCGAGTACGCCATGTCGCGCGCGAACTTGAGCGGGGTGACGAGTCCGGGAGGTTCGCGTGTGTTCGATTATGGGGCCCTTGACTCTGCTGGCACGGGTGCAGGCGGTTCTTTTGGCTCTTTTGGAAGTTCCGCTGACTCGGCGGAGGCTGCGCAAGCTCGACGTTTGGCGGATTACAAAAAGTCGGATTGGCGTGATGCCTACCTCCCTGGCCGTGACCTCGACACGGTGATGGGCATTGATATTGAAACCACAGGCACGGATCCGGCTCGCGTGTACATCATCGACGCCGGGTTCGAATTCATGAACATGATTTCGCCGCGTCCGTCCGGCGAACCCTTGGGCTACTGCTACGAACAGGGCTATTACGAGGCCGGCGACGCGTACGGACAGGCGCGTCTTTCCTTCGGAGTTCCTGCACAGAACGCGCTGCTCGGCAACCCTTTGATCCTCGACCTTACCGGTATCGACGTGCGCGATCGTGCCGGCACGGACTTCCGTTTGTTTGACGAATGGCCCGAAGCGCAGGTCGGATTGCTGCAACGGCTTGAACAGCAGCCGTACGTTGCACACAACGCCCGGTTCGAGCACAGCTTTTTCATGTTGAATGTCGCCGGATATGCGGAAAGCTATCGTGCCGGCAATATTACGATCATTGACACGTTGCCGATGAGCCGTCGTTGGGATGAGGGGTCGATTCCCGATGATGAGCATCCGTATGGCAATAACACGTTGGATGCGTATGCCAAACGTCAGGGTGCGTTGGACGCTTCCCAAAGTGAACGGCATCTAGGCTTGGAAGATACGCACATCATGCTGGTCGCCATGAAGCATCATCTTGGTGTGCTGCATGCCGAGGGGCGCGGCCCCTGGAGCGCAGCTGGCAGACCCGGCAATGGCGGCAAACGGTGTGGCAAGCGTTGGTAGGCGGTAGGTGGAGTCTCTCGCAAATGGGTCGGCAAGACGCAAGCTGGATAGCATAATGCAGGCTGGATGGGCGAATTGACGCTGCTGAATGTGTGCCAAGCGTAGTCGTGTTGTTTTCCCGCTGGAAGTTTTGCCCGCTTGTTGTCTTGTATTTGTCCTTCAGCTACGCGCATTCACTCACCGCAGTTGCGACACGCCCGGATGTTGGTTTGTGGTGGGTGTTTTCGGGGTTTTCCGACGGCCTCTCGCTGCGCGGTGGCGTCGGCCGCCCGTTTTTCCCGTGTTTTCGACACGCCGGTGGATGCGTTGTTTTCCAATGGTTCACGGGGCGTTCATGATGGGCCGGGTTGCGTGGGTGGCCGGTTTCGTGTAGATTGACTCTTCGCTGCCGCTCGGCGAGTGGTTCCCCGGCTGGGTGCTTCGAGGTGGGTGAGTGGTGGTGGTTTGAGAACTCAAGAGCGTATTTGTACTACTTCTTTATAGTCAATGATTGCCAGTCCGTCTTACGGCCCGCGCGCGTTTGGCGTGGTGCCGGGAGGCCGGTCAAACGGGACGGGGTTTTGCGGACAGTCCGTTTTCCTGATAAACGGATGTCGGTTTCTTTTTTTGAGAGTCATCTATTCGATGTCTTTCCACGAGGTTTTTGTGGAGGGTTCGATTCTGGCTCAGGATGAACGCTGGCGGCGTGCTTAACACATGCAAGTCGAACGGGATCCATCAGGCTTTGCTTGGTGGTGAGAGTGGCGAACGGGTGAGTAATGCGTGACCGACCTGCCCCATACACCGGAATAGCTCCTGGAAACGGGTGGTAATGCGGATGCTCCAGCCTTCCGCATGGTGGGCTGGGAAAGATTCTATCGGTATGGGATGGGTCGCGTCCTATCAGGTAGTCGGCGGGGTAACGGCCCACCGAGCCTACGACGGGTAGCCGGCCTGAGAGGCGACCGGCCACATTGGGACTGAGATACGGCCCAGACTCCTACGGGAGGCAGCAGTGGGGAATATTGCACAATGGCGCAAGCCTGATGCAGCGACGCCGCGTGCGGGATGACGGCCTTCGGGTTGTAAACCGCTTTTGATCGGGAGCAAGCCTTCGGGTGAGTGTACCTTTCGAATAAGCACCGGCTAACTACGTGCCAGCAGCCGCGGTAATACGTAGGGTGCAAGCGTTATCCGGAATTATTGGGCGTAAAGGGCTCGTAGGCGGTTCGTCGCGTCCGGTGTGAAAGTCCATCGCTTAACGGTGGATCCGCGCGGGTACGGGCGGGCTTGAGTGCGGTAGGGGAGACTGGAATTCCCGGTGTAACGGTGGAATGTGTAGATATCGGGAAGAACACCAATGGCGAAGGCAGGTCTCTGGGCCGTTACTGACGCTGAGGAGCGAAAGCGTGGGGAGCGAACAGGATTAGATACCCTGGTAGTCCACGCCGTAAACGGTGGATGCTGGATGTGGGCCCGTTCCACGGGTTCCGTGTCGGAGCTAACGCGTTAAGCATCCCGCCTGGGGAGTACGGCCGCAAGGCTAAAACTCAAAGAAATGACGGGGGCCCGCACAAGCGGCGGAGCATGCGGATTAATTCGATGCAACGCGAAGAACCTTACCTGGGCTTGACATGTTCCCGACCGCTCCAGAGATGGGGCTTCCCTTCGGGCGGGTTCACAGGTGGTGCATGGTCGTCGTCAGCTCGTGTCGTGAGATGTTGGGTTAAGTCCCGCAACGAGCGCAACCCTCGCCCTGTGTTGCCAGCACATGATGGTGGGAACTCACGGGGGACCGCCGGGGTCAACTCGGAGGAAGGTGGGATGACGTCAGATCATCATGCCCCTTACGTCCAGGGCTTCACGCATGCTACAATGGCCGGTACAACGGGATGCGACACGGCGACGTGGAGCGGATCCCTGAAAACCGGTCTCAGTTCGGATTGGAGTCTGCAACCCGACTCCATGAAGGCGGAGTCGCTAGTAATCGCGGATCAGCAACGCCGCGGTGAATGCGTTCCCGGGCCTTGTACACACCGCCCGTCAAGTCATGAAAGTGGGTAGCACCCGAAGCCGGTGGCCTAACCCCTTGTGGGATGGAGCCGTCTAAGGTGAGACTCGTGATTGGGACTAAGTCGTAACAAGGTAGCCGTACCGGAAGGTGCGGCTGGATCACCTCCTTTCTACGGAGTTTTTCAGGACGCCGGTCGGCGTCCGTAGTGTGGCCCGCATGCCGGAGAGAGTCTTCGGAGGGTGTGGGCGTGCTGGTGTGGAAGAGATCGTGGGCTTCGCGGGTTCCGTTGGGGGCCTGCGGGGAGTGGTATGGGTATGCTTTTGGGTTCCCGGACCGCCACCCGCGACGTTTGGTCGCGTGCGGTTTTCCGGATGCCCCTGGCGGACGCCGTGGTCTGTGGCCGCGGGCCGGGTCTTGTCGGGGCGCGTGGTGGTTTGAGAACTGGATAGTGGACGCGAGCAATGCAGGATTGTTGTCCTGCTTGCTTTATCGCGATTTCGCCAGGCTCTTTTTTTGGAGTCTGGTTTCGAGATCGATCGTTTTGTGATCATTTTTTACAGTGTGATGATCTGTCGTCTGGCGTAGAAAAGCTATTATCAGGTTTTTCGGGCGTGTGCCGCCCTGAAGGGCGTATGGTGGATGCCTTGGCAGACAGTACCGATGAAGGACGTTTGAGGATGCGATAAGCCTCGGGGAGCCTCCAACATGGCTTCGATCCGAGGATTTCCGAATGGGGCAACCCGCCGGCCGTCATGGGCCGGCACGGAACCTTGTTGTTCCGGGGGTACGCAGGGAAGTGAAACATCTCAGTACCTGCAGGAAGGGATACTCCGTGAGTAGTGGCGAGCGAAAGCGGATCAGACCAAACCATGGGCGCGTGATACCCGTCGGGGGTTGCGTCCGTGGTGTTGTGGGAGCGTGTGTCCCGGTTCCGACGGACCGGGCGGGAGTCATAAAACGGCTTGCCAGGGGAACAGGCTTGAAGGCCTGGCCGCAGAGGGTGCCAGCCCCGTACCTGGAAGCTTGCCGTCTTCCGATCATGCGTCCCAAGTAGCGCGGGCCTCGTGGAATCCCGTGTGAATCGGCCCCGACCGTGGGGTAAGTCTAAGCATACCTGTCTGACCGATAGCGTACCAGTACCGTGAGGGAAAGGTGAAAAGCACCCCGGGAGGGGAGTGAAAGAGTTCCTGAAACCGTGCGCCTACAATCCGTCGGAGCCTCCCTGGTGGGGTGACGGCGTGCCTATCGAAAAATGAGTCTGCGAGTCAGTGGTGCGTGGCGAGGCTAACCCGTCGTGGGGGAGCCGTAGCGAAGGCGAGTCTCAAAAGGCGTTTTGAGTCGCGTGCCCTGGACCCGAAGCGGGATGATCTAGCCCTGGGCAGGTTGAAGCGCGGGTAAGACCGCGTGGAGGACCGAACCCACCTGGGTTGAAAACCGGGGGGATGACCTGGGGCTAGGGGTGAAAGGCCAATCAAATTCCGTGATAGCTGGTTCTCTCCGAAATGCATTTAGGTGCAGCGTCGGTTGATTGCATCGCGGGGGTAGAGCTACTGGATGCTTGCGGGCCCGTGTGGGGTACCAATAGCAGCCAAACTCCGAATACCGTGGATGTGTATTCCGGCAGTGAGTCGGCGGGGATAAGCTCCGTCGTCGAGAGGGAGACAGCCCAGATCGTCGTCTAAGGTCCCGAAGCGTGTGCTAAGTGGGAAAGGATGTGGAGTCGCATAGACAGCCAGGAGGTTGGCTCAGAAGCAGCCATCCTTGAAAGAGTGCGTAACAGCTCACTGGTCTAGTGGTTCCGCGCCGACAATGTAGCGGGGCTCAAGCACACCACCGAAGACGCGGCAACGGTCTTTTCGACCGTTGGGTAGGAGAGCGTCCCCGAGGGGCGAAGCGGCGGCGCAAGCCGGCCGTGGACTTCGGGGGAGCGAGAATGCAGACATGAGTAGCGAGAGACGGGTGAGGATCCCGTCCGCTGGATGACCAAGGGTTCCGGGGCCACGTTCGTCGTCCCCGGGTGAGTCGGGTCCTAAGGCGAGGCCGACAGGCGTAGTCGAATGGATGAACGGGTGGATATTCCCGTACCGGCAGCGAACCGTCCGAACTGAACGGATGAGTACTAACCTCCGGTCGCGTGGCGTCGTTCCCTTCGGGGTTCGGGGCTCGCGGCTGTTGGGAGCGTAGTCCTGGTAGGTTAGCGCACAGGGGTGACACGGAATGGGAGCCGGCCGCGGAGGTGGTTTTCCGTGGTCAAGCACGCAGCCCGTCCCATAGGCAAATCCGTGGGGCACGTGGGTGAGGTGCGATGATGGGCGTCTTTGTTGACGCGATATCCGGTGGTCCAGGCCGTCGAGAAAAGCCTCGGCGCGAGGGGCGTTGCCGCCCGTACCCCAAACCGACACTGGTGGTCAGGTAGAGAATACCAAGGCGATCGAGCGAATCCTGGTCAAGGAACTCGGCAAATCACTCCCGTGCCTTCGGTATAAGGGAGACCCCCGGACGTGAAGAGGCTTGCCCTCGGAGCGTTTGGGGTGGCACAGACCAGGGGGTAGCGACTGTTTACCAAAAACACAGGTGCATGCGAAGGCGCAAGCCGCTGTATATGCACTGACGCCTGCCCGGTGCCGGAAGGTTAAGAGGATCCGTCAGCCTTTGTGGTGAAGCGGTGAATTCAAGCCCCGGTAAACGGCGGTGGTAACTATAACCATCCTAAGGTAGCGAAATTCCTTGTCGGGTAAGTTCCGACCTGCACGAATGGCGTAACGACTTCCCCACTGTCTCGACCAGGAGCTCGGCGAAATTGCAGTACGAGTAAAGATGCTCGTTAAGCGCAGAAGGACGAAAAGACCCCGGGACCTTTACTATACCTTGGTATTGGCGTTAGGCGCGGATTGTGTAGCATAGGCGGGAGGCTTCGAAGCGGTGGCGCCAGCCATCGTGGAGCCGCAAGGTGAAATACCGCTCTGTTCTCGTTTGACGTCTCACCTCGAACAGTGATCCTGGTCAGGGACAGTGCCTGGCGGGTAGTTTAACTGGGGCGGTTGCCTCCCAAAGAGTAACGGAGGCGCTCAAAGGTCCGCTCAGCCCGGTTGGCAATCGGGTTTCGAGTGTAATCGCACAAGCGGGCTTGACTGCGAGAACGACGGTTCGGGCAGGGACGAAAGTCGGAGATAGTGATCCGGTGCCGGCGCACGGGCGCGGCATCGCTCAACGGATAAAAGGTACCCCGGGGATAACAGGCTGATCATTCCCAAGAGTCCATATCGACGGGATGGTTTGGCACCTCGATGTCGGCTCGTCGCATCCTGGGGCTGGAGCAGGTCCCAAGGGTTCGGCTGTTCGCCGATTAAAGCGGCACGCGAGCTGGGTTCAGAACGTCGTGAGACAGTTTGGTCTCTATCCTCTGCGCTCGTTGGAATCCTGAGGAGGCCTGCCCATAGTACGAGAGGACCTGGGTGGACGGACCTCTGGTATGCCGGTTGTCGCGCCAGCGGCATGGCCGGTTGGCTACGTTCGGGAGGGATAACCGCTGAAAGCATCTAAGCGGGAAGCCTGCTCCAAGATTAGGATTCCTTGACGCTTTTCGGAGCGTCTGTAGCCCGCATGTGGAACACGTGTTCGATAGGCCGGAGGTGGAAGCCCTGCGAGGGGTGGAGCCGACCGGTACTAACGGGCGAACGCGGCACACTTTCCAACCCTTGTGGGTTGGGTCTCGTCCTGTGGTGGTTTTTCTCGTTGGATGGCAGGGAACGCTGTTTCTTGTGGTCACAATGATGATGTTGGTAAGGCGTTTTGTTCGCGTCCGTTGTCCGGTTCCCGGACCGCCACGATCGGAATCGTGGTTGGTTCCGTTTGCCGGCCGATCCTTGTGGTTGGCCGTTGTGTTTGGTTTTGCGGTGGTCATGGCCCAGGTGAGACGCCCGGTCCCTTTCCGAACCCGGAAGCTAAGGCCTGGTCGCGGCGATGGTACTGCACTCGAGAGGGTGTGGGAGAGTAGCACGCCGCCGCATTCAACGTCGGAGGATCCTCCGGTCGAGTCCCATGGCGGGATTCCCGGGGGGTCCTCTTTTTTTTTATTCGCACGGGGTTCCCGTCGGGCTTCGGCTCCGGGAACCCCCTTTTTTGTTTGCCTTTTGGTGTTCGCTTCCCGCGGCGCGCGGAAGGCTTTTCCTGTTCCCGGTCGGCTCGGTCCGTTTCGGGTTTCCAAAGGGAATTTTTGTTATTCCACAAAGGCTTCTGGTGAACAGATCTTTTTTCGGAACGTGCTTTTGACACGGTATATGATACGGTTTGCTGAATACGGTTTGTGGAACGGAATCGGTAAGGATGGTAGCGATGTTCCTGAACATCGATCAGCAGCTTGCACGATGTGAACGAGTTATTCGACAACGCGTCCGTCCACATATTCATCGCACCATAGAGCCTCTCTCCATTGAAGCCTTTGACATTCCCGGAGAGCCTATGCCTGCGACAGATTTTTTCGTACATGAATCCAAAGGCGATGTGCCATTCCGACCGTTCGCTGTAGGTTCCGTATGGGGAACCACTTGGGGCACCACTTGGTTTCGGCTGAGAGGAAAACTGCCAACGGGATATCCGAAAAGCAAGCCCTTGGAACTGTCTATTGATTTAGGATGGCTTGATCATTCGGTAGGTGGACATGTTGAAGGCATGGTCTATCGGTCAGATGGCACGGTTCTCAAAGCATTGCATCCGCGCAATCGCTGGGTGCCGTTCATTGATGCCGATGGAACGTGTCATATGGCAATCGGGAACGATGACATGTTCACCGTGTATGTTGAAGCGGCCTGCAATCCGCTGATACTCGGTATCACCACTTTCGATGAAACCGGGCTGGGGAATCATGCTACTGGAAAACCTGAGACGCAATATGTATTCCGAACCGCTGAACTAACCGAATACGATGAACGCTTCGAAGAATACCACTTGGATTTAGATGCTATCCAAGGATTGATGAAAACTTTGCTGGATAAGGAATCCACACGCTATTACCAGCTAGCCAAGGCTTTGCAACGTTCTTTGAACATCTTTGATGAACAGCATCCGGATACCGTTGTCGAAGCACGTGAAGCGTTGTCTGAAGTGCTGTCTAAGCCGGCTAACGCTTCTGCTTTGCACGTCAGTGCGGTCGGACATGCTCATATCGATTCCGCATGGTTGTGGCCGGTGCGTGAGACCCGCCGCAAAGTGGCACGC